>JBAUYV010000354.1:0-1509 GCA_049584975.1 Xanthobacteraceae bacterium
GCCCTCAAGGGCTTGCGATGGGCCTTGCTCAAGGACCGCAGCAAGCTCTCCCGAGATCAGGCAACGGACCTTGAACGGCTCGTCGTTCAGTTCACCACCAAGCGCACTGCGCGCGCCTGGCTCTATCGCGAACAACTGCGCGACATCCTCAGGGCTGTTCAACGCTCTTTATAGAGGTTCAGGGCGCATAAGGCATCGAGGCCGCCGAGTGCAGCGGCGTAGCGATCTTGGGCGATGGTATCGGATTGATTGAAGCGTAGGATGTTGTAAGCGAAGCTGCGGATTCTGGCGAAGATGCCCGGGTTGCGGCGGATGCGCGAGGCATCTTCGCGCAGCGTGACGTCGCGGGTGTAGTGCAGCTTGTTTTCGATTCCCCAATGTTCGCGGATGGCCGCGGCAGCGGTGCCGGCGAGGACGGGGCGGTTGGAGAGGTAGAAGGAGCTTTCGAACGAAGACTTCCACAGCCCGGTGGCCGGTTGGAACGTCAGGACCTTCCGTTCGACCGCGATGATGGCGGCAACATAGGGCTGCCATTCGGTTCTGGCGACTGCCCGTCGGGCGTCGAATACCGCCACGGTTCGGGTTTCGTGACGGTTTCGTTTTTTGCGATCGATTGTCTGAACGCCGGACAGCGGCTGGGACTTTTTGCAAACAATCTCGACGCTGCGGCACAGGGTCGGTTGGTTGTCCTTCAATTGAACGATCAAGTGCGCCTGCGCCGCGGCGGCCGCTTCGAAAGTTTTTTTTGGCAATGCATGGCATCGAGCGTGACGATATGGCCAGCGACATCGAGTTCTTCCAACAGTTTCTGGGCCGCCGGTATCTCGTTGGACTTTTCATCGATCTCGATATGCGCCAGCACCAGCGCCGTATCGGCGGCAAAAGCGCTGAGTATCTGTCTGGCCTTGGCATCGTTGAAGGCGTCGAAACTGCCCTTGAGCGCTTTGCCGTCGAGCGCCACAACACGCATGCTGGCGGGCGCCGCACCGCTGTTGAGGTCTCCGGCGTGTTCACGAAAGGCCGTCTCGACATCCGCCGGATTGAGGCCCTGGAGAATATACCGGATCGCCGTGTGGGCAGGCGGCCTCTTCCAACCGATCGCGAACGCCTTGTTCAACCGTCGCCGGTGCGTCTTGATAAACGTGCGAATGCCGCGGTACGAATTGGCGCCGGTTACAATCGCCAGAATGGCAAACAGCAAAACATGCGGCAGCTGATAAAGCTTACCTTCGGCGCGGCGCGGATCGGGAATCGTGGCGAGATGCGAAAGAAAGCGGTCGAATGACCTGATGGCAGCCTCCCGTGATTCGGAGGCCGTCATAGATTCAGAACTTTTCTTCCGCGGGAATCCTCGTTTTTCGCCGGCACCTCAAATTGTTAGCCATTGTTGCTTTTCGGACTCAGTCGACAGCGTTGAACAGCCCTGATCAGCTCTTGCACCTTTATGGTATCGAGCTTGCGCGTGCGTTCGTAAATGGACCAGAGGTACTGGTCGATGCAGTCTGCGTC
>JBAUYV010000355.1:0-10402 GCA_049584975.1 Xanthobacteraceae bacterium
GCTGGTGATCGATGAAACCGGCTTTCTCAAGCAAGGCAAGGCTTCGTGCGGGGTAGCGCGGCAATACACTGGTTCGGCGGGCAAAATTACGAACTGTCAGATCGGTGTTTTTGCTGCCTACGTTTCGCGCCACGGCCATGCCTTCATCGATCGGGCGCTCTATTTGCCGAAGGGCTGGACCGACGATCCGGCGCGCCTGAAGACCACATACGTACCGGGCGACATCAGCTTTTCGACCAAGTCCTGGACCGACCAGTTGCCCACTTTGGGGGCCTCACGAAAAGCATAACCTACAAGCAATTTTTCGGTAGGCCCACTGATAAAAATCCCCAAACCGACGAGGGTTCCAAATGGAACGCCAAAAGCCCCCTCCTGATTTGTCAGTATGATGAGTCACGTTGTCCCGCTAGCGATCCGCGGTCTCTTTTGTTCGTAACATGGAAATACATCTGCCATAGTGCCGAGAGCTAATGAGGCGTATCGATGGCGCGAGCCGGCCACCTAGTTTTGTCCAAAATCTCAGTAGCCTGGACAGCCCAGATAACGTGGACGACTCAGCAATCCAGTACGTTGGGTATCAATCCTGAAGCGGCCATCGCGCGGATAGGCCTTCCGACCGTCGCTCAAACGAATAACAGGTTCAAGGTCAGACTGCGCGTCTCTACACTCGATTACTTCTGCTGAAGCCCCCTTAGAGAAGGAAATTACCTTAGTCCTGTCGGCACCGTCGTTAAAGGTCATATTGTCAATGGCGACCAAGATGAGTTTGCGTTGATAAGGGACCACGGCGAGATAAATGCTCCACGCCATAACTAACACAGCCAGCGCCAATATGGACCCTGCTTTCTTTGTCATGCTGGTGTCTTGAACTGGGTTGGCCGACTCTCATTATCGATCTTTTGCAAAATCTCGATGGCTGCTGCCAACGTTTTTGCATGCATCAATCGGATCGCTTCAGGATGCTTCATCTCGCAAAATACACAGACAACCGACTCAACGTTTGCCCAGTCCAACGATACCCTAAAATTATTAGCGTTTTCTGAGCTAGTACCAAAACGGGGGAACAGGACGCGGACGTGTTCGCCGTCGTTTCTCGCGTCTCCATCGGGACCGCTGATGGTTGCGACACTCGGTCGCTATTGCTGAAACCGCCGTACCAACAGCCAGATCGACCGCCAGAAAACTTGGACAAAGAGCGCGGACACCCGTTTTCCAAACGATGGTTCCTCATTGCAGGCCTGCACGGAGTCGGCTTTATTTCCAGCATCGGAAATTGATGTTGGATCGACGAGTATGATCATTTCGCATCCTCCCAAGCCTCTCGAGCATCCAACTCAAAAACGTACAATCCAAAAGGCCAAAGATACCTTCTGTGCCAAATGGGCGTTGTCATTGGAGCTCGCGCCGTTCTTAGCCTTTTCCTTTTTCCGCATGTTCGTTCTTGGTGAGAGTCGTTTCGCAATTACCGTTGTTTCAACGCGTCGGCAGGAACGGAATTGTCGTCAGCGACCAGCCGCAAGTGCGGCGTTAAATGAGCCAAGCTACGATAAACAGCGAGATAATCCTGCGCCATGCGGCGCGCGGTGAATCGCTTCTCGAACTGTTTGCGGATCCTCGCCCGCGACAATTGTCCCAAACGATCAACCGCACCGATGGCGCCGGCCTCGTCTTCGACGATGAATCCACTAATGCCCTCATCGACCACTTCCGAAGCCGAACCGCGATTGAAGGCGATGACCGGCGTGCCGCAGGCCATGGCTTCAATCATCACAAGGCCGAACGGCTCCGGCCAATCGATCGGGACGAGTAGAACAAGGGCGCCGCTGAGAAAATCCGATTTCTCCTTGTCGCTAATCTCGCCGATGAACTCGACGTTCGATGCGGCTTTGATCTGCGGATGTATTTGCTCGTCGAAATATTCGCGATCGGCCCTATCAACCTTCGCGGCGATCTTCAGGGGCATGCCGCAATGTTGCGCGATGCGGATGGCGCAATCGACACGTTTCTCGGGGGCGATGCGGCCGAGGAACGCAAAATAAGATGGTGTGATTGATTTCGGTTCCAACAGCCTCTCCGGCAGGCCGTGATACACGGTGCGTACCCAGTTTGCCCGCGGCAGCGGCCGGCGCTGCGCGTTGGAGATCGACACAAGGGGTATCGTCGAAAAGGTATCGAACAATGGCTGGTGTTCGTGCAGATCGAGCCGACCATGCAACGTCGTAACAAACGGTGTGGCCTGTCGCGAAAACAGCGAAAACGGATAATAGTCCAGGTGACAGTGCAGGATGTCGAAATCGCCGGCCTGCCGGTACACTTGCTCGAGCATCATCATGTGCAGCGCATTAGGGTCGCGCACCGCGCCATCAAGCCGCAGGGCGCGGGGCCATGCCGCCTCGAGCCGCGCCGATGTCACTGAGTCGCCGCTGGCAAAAAGCGTTACCTCGTGACCAAGGGCTATCAACTCTTCCGTAAGCCAGGACACTACCCGTTCGGTGCCGCCATAAAGCTTGGGCGGAATCGCTTCGGTCAACGGAGCAATCTGCGCGATATTCATTAAACGTCTCAAACGTTAGAAGCACTAAGAATCGCCTTTGGCGGTCCCATGCAAACACAGGCGGCGTGTTTAAACGTTTGGACCCGGTTCGGAGTTCCGTGATGGTGATGGTTCTACGGAACTACGCCACCACCAGAGGTCAGTTGTCGTCGAATGAGCTGCTGACAAGAAGTCGGCCGATCCAAAGAACACGACGCGGGTCCTCACGAATGCGCGCTGACGAGTAATGAGCCTGCAACGCCGCCGGCATTCTTGGGAACTTTTACTCGATCGCGGCTAAGGCGAACGCGTCCAACACAAAAGCGAGAGCTACAACAATGCCGAGGCTCCAACCCAATATGAGCAATGTCTGTGATTCGTTCATTGTGGTTCCTCCACCATCCATGAACGAACGTTCATTCAGATAGGTTCCGCGATTACACCTTGCGGAAACTTACAGGGGCGATCTGCGTTTTATCACCAATCCCCCGATCGTCTGCGGGGAGAAAAACTTGCTTAAGGAAACCCACCAGGAGGAATAAATGAATATCAATCGAACCACTTTGCTGGCCGGTGTCGCCGCTCTCGCCTTGATGACGGGGACGGCCTATGCGGCGGTGCAAGAGCAGCAGAAGGGTCACCCTCCCGCACCGCTTGCTGCCCAGCCCCACCCTGCGGCCCAACCACACGCTGCGGCCCAACCACACCCTTCTCAACCGATGGCCGCCAGGGCTCATGCCGTACAGCCCCAGCGAGCCAATCGTGCCCTGCCCAATCGAGGGCAAGCCGCGCAGCAGAATGCGAGACACAACCCGCGGGTTGGCCAATCGGCCGCACCGTCCCGACCTATCCAACACGCGCAGAGTGTGAACCGGAGCAATAAGGCTAACGAAGGCCGGACCGCCCAGGAGCGGCACATTCCGCCCGGTCTCCAGGGCAATGCCTCTGGCCAGATGCAGGGCCAGCACCAGCTCTCCGAGGAACAGCGCACGCGTATCCGTCAGACCGTAATTGACGCACGCGGCGCACCGCGGGTCGGCCACGTGGGTTTCGACGTTCGTGTCGGCACGCGGCTACCCCGAGGCAGAATCCACCTTATACGAGTCCCTGAAACCTTGGTGCAGATTGATCCCGAGTGGCAGGGTTTTCTATATTTCGTCTATGAAGACGAGATCGTGGTTGTCGATCCCAACGACATGGAGATCGTCGCGGTACTTCCTGTCTAGTTCGTAGCGATCTAATAAATAAGAGAGGGCGGCGTTTAAACGCCGCCCTCCTGCTGTGTTGCACAATACCAGTTCTCATACCAGGTGTTTGTTGAAAGCAAGACCATGACGTGCTGACCCTCGGATTCGTACCGCGTCCCGGGCCAAAATCATTATCCGCTACTACCTTTCAAGTCATTAATCTGTCGTGCTGAGTTCGCCGCATCGGCCGACGTTAGACCGCATTCAACCACAAGCGCCACGCGACGAGGTCGGGAAGGCGTGCGACATATCCGCTTTGGTTGACGTTTCGGTCATGTGGCCGCCTTCTAACAAGCCGATTGCAGTGCGGAAAGGGCCACATTCGCCGAATCGCGCGGCGGCGGAACCCGCTCCACGGACTCCGCGTTAATCCGGCGAAATATCAAGAATAACGATGGCGGCCGCGGGACGGCGCCGGAGATCGTTTCCGTGGAATATATCCGTGCCTATCGCGCCACGCGCCGCGCGCTGGTGATCAGCGACCCGCAGCCGGTCGAAAGCGTGCAAAGCCTGTGGGTATCGGCCGGCCAAGGGGCGAACATTGGCATATTCCTCCTCCTGCTCGGCGGTTTTCTCTACGTCGGCCGCGCCATCCTCCTACCCATCCTGATCGCTGCCGTGGTCGCGATGACGCTGGCGCCGCTGATCAAGGCCGGCAAACGCCGCGGCATTTCGCCGTGGATCTCCGGCATCCTCATTGTCGGGTTTGCAATCGGCATGCTCGCCCTGGCGGCGACCGCCATCGCCGCCCCGGTCAGCGAGTGGATCGGGCGCGCGCCCGAGATCGGCGCAACCATCAAGCAAAGGCTCTCGGTGCTCGACCCGCCGCTGGCGGCGTTGCGCGAACTCGAGACCGCCTTGTTCGGCGCCGGCAGCGGCCCCGCGCAGACGGTGGCCGCACCCAACGTGGTGCTGCCGGTTGTGGCCTTTTTGACGCCCGCCGCCGGCCAGCTACTGCTGTTTTTCGGCACGCTGTTGTTCTTTCTGGTCGGCCAGCTTGAGCTGCGCACGCAGCTGGTGTCGGCGTTCGCAAGCCACGAGGGCAAGCTGCGCTTCCTGCGCATCATGAACGATATCGAAAAAAACCTCGCCGGCTACCTCGCCGTGGTGACGATGATCAACGCCGTGCTTGGGACGATCGTCGCGCTCGGCGCCTGGCTGATGGGCCTGCCCAATCCGGTGATCTTCGGCCTCCTGGCCGCATTCTTCAATTACGTGCCCTATGTGGGGCCGGCCATTATGGTCGTGGTCCTGTTCGGCGTTAGCCTGGTGACATTCCCCTCGCTCGGCCACGCGCTTATCGCGCCGGCAGCACTCGTTGGATTGACCACCCTTGAAGGCCACTTCATCACGCCGACCATCGTCGGCCGGCGGATTACGCTCAATCCGCTCGTCGTGGTGCTGGCGCTGGCGTTCTGGACCTGGATGTGGGGACCGATCGGCGCATTCCTCGCCATGCCGCTGTCCATCGTCGGTCTCGTCGTCGTCGGCCACTTGTTCCCGGCGGAAGAGGTCAAGCTTCCCGACTGAAGTGGAACTTTCCGTCCGCTGAACGCTTATCCGGGCAACTCAGGCTCCCACGCACGGAGAATTCCCATGAGCACGTCTACGGCATCGCAACAGGCGCGAGACGCAATGAGAGAAACCACGAGTGACGCGCGCGAAGGCCTGCGCGAAGTCGGCAGGGCCGCCTCGGCGGCGTCGAGCGATATTCAGAAAGATCTGCAGGCGCTGCGCGATGACCTCGCCCGTCTCGCCGAGCAGGTCGGCGAGATCGTCGCCGCCAAGGGCAACGCCGCCTGGCGGCGGGCGAAGACAGGCGTTGACGGCGTGGTCTCCGATGCGCAGGACAAGGGACGCGAGGCGGCCCACGCAATGCGCGACGTATCAGACAATTTTGTCGACGCCATCGACGAGTCCATCCACAACCGGCCCTACGCCACCCTGGCGCTGGTTGCCGCCGTCGGTTTCATCTTCGGAGCGGTGGGGCGGCGCTGACCACGGTGGCTGATCGCCGCGGCGCTTGGCGAGGCCCCATGATCAAAAGCTGGATGCGCGATATTACGCTTGCGATCCAAGCGCGTAGCGGTGTATCCCCTGCCCTGTTTGTCTGCGCTGCTATCGCCGCGATCGCAACGCTCACAGCTTTTGCGTTTCTCTGCATCGCCGGCTTCGACTGGTTTGCGATCCAGTTCGGCAGCGTCTTTGCCGCCTTGATCATGACCGCGATCTTTGCGGTCGTCGCCATGATCGCCGCCGTCATCGGCACGGTGGCACGGCAGCGCGCGCGGGACCGCGCCATCCTGGAACGGGCCGCGCGGGCGCGCGCCGGGTCGGGACTTCTCGATCCGAAGTTGTTCACTCTTGCCGTCCAGGTCGGCAGGTCGGTCGGCTGGCAGCGGGTCGTGCCCGTGGCGCTGTTCGGATTCATGGCCGCGCAATGGCTGCGCGAGTATCGCGAACACCGGTCCAGCACGAAGTAATCGGCCTGATCGGCAGCCGCACGCTATCATCAGTCACCTCGCCGACACGCAGATGGTAATCCTCAAAGATTTCAAACCGACCCTTCTCCTGTACCTCATGGTGTTCGCCCTGCGTGCGCCAGCGCACCACGGCCTTTTCGTCGCGCCAAGTGGACAGCGACAGCACGCGGCCTTTGGTCCGCTTGCTCTCAAAGCGCTCGTTGTCGATGAAGCCGTCGATCGCCTCAAGCTTCGGTTTTAAATACTTGGCAAGATCGAGATAATCGTTCCAGCGTTCCTTCTTGGCTGGACCTCGAAGATTACGGCAAACATGAGAACCTCCTGTTCTCAGGCAGCCTGGCGCTCGCGGGCAGCAACCGTGTCGTTGCCGGCGAGGAATGCCTCGGTTTCGCGGTAGAGTGCATAGCGGCTTTCCTCCAGATGCATCAGATGGGTGCCGCGGCTGATGGTAACGATGCGCCGGATTGGCGATGAGTCCAGGGCATTGAAGAGCCACTTGGCATCCTCTTCCGTGGACATGCCGTCCCATTCGCCGCGAATGATCGCGACGGGGGCGTGAACCAAAGCCGGATCGTAGGCAAGCTCGCCCGCCCAGGCATCGTAAATGTCCTGAAACGCGCCGCTCGGCGTCTTCACCGCGGGTGGCGAGCGCGTGCGGCTCTCGGGATCGATGTCGAGATAGGCTTCGCCCCATTCGTCGAAGTGACGCTTCGACGATACCGGCGGCTCGCCTGGTGGCACATCGGCGACGAAGCGGCCCCATTGATCCTTGAGCGAAACGAGCCGCCATCCTGATAGGCGCTGCGGATCAGTGCGCCGTGCCCGCCAGGCAATCGGGCCGAAGAACACCATCCGTTCGACCAGCCGGGGGTGTTGTCCGGCGAACCGTCCGGAAACGATGCTGCCCCAGGAATGCGCGATCAGCGAAATCCGCGGCACGCGGTGGTGCGCGCAGATGAAACGAACGGCGTGTTCAAGCTGACGGCTTGCATCCTCGGCGCGGCCGAGCGGCGCATGATTTTCTGCCGGCTCCGCCATTTCGGGATAGGGATCGGAGAAGCGGCCGAAGCCGTGGAAGTCCAATCCCCAGCAATGGAACCCGGATGCCGCGAGTTCATCGCGCCACGCCCAACCATCGAAGCGATGGGCGATCGAAAGACCGGAGGAAAAGGTTCCGCTATGAACATAGAGCACGACCTTCCCGCGCAATTCCGTTCCGCGGAGCGGCGGCAAATAGCGCAGGAATAGCGATAAGCCACTGCGATGGCTGGGGATTCGAAAGTGTTCCTCGCGGGCGTCAAGCTTGGGAAAATTTAATTCCACCATGTGGCGTCTCCCTGTTGGCTGTGCGCCTGCAGAAACAACGCGTTAATCGCATAGTGAGTTCGAATGCTACGGGCAAGACCGTAACGAGAAGTGGGGACTTTGCAGGTGGCTGCTTTTGCGTCGGCGTCCTGTTCAACGATCGAGGACCGAAGACGCTTTGCCAAGTGCTGAATGTGGGCGGTTCAGGCGAAGATGTAACGGTGCACGGCATAGTGAGAACTGATTCTTAGAGGACGGTTGTGGTGGGGGTGGGGTGGGCAGTATCAGGCGGCGAGAGAGAAGCGCAGACGTTGTATTTTTACTTTGGTTTCTTCGCCCAGCCGATGCTGGTAGGCCGCCACGCAAGCCGCCGAACAGAATCGCATACGCCAGTAGCGATGCACGCGCTGCCCGAGTTTGCCGCGGCAGTGGTCACACCGGAGTTGCAGAGAAGCGAGGGTGGAAATCTGCGAGCCGATTGATTCGCGAGAGGCTGAGGCAAAACCGTTGCTCCGCGCCGGTGGTTTCAAGGATGCAAAGTCGAAGCGAGCGTTACTCACAGCGAGCTCCAAAGAGCCTCCGCCCGTCCGCACAAATCAACGCGGATTTAGTGAGTCTGTTCCATCAAAATGACGCGATGCGCCACAACCGAACTCATGCAATACAACAGTCCTTTCAACCATTTCGGACGTTGCTGCCGTTAGGAGAATTCGAGTGGGCATACGCTGTTGTACCTCGCAGGCCGAGGCTCTGCTTAGTCCGGCAGCGCCGCGACTGCAACAATTTCAACAACCAGGTCGGGATGTGCAAGCGCTGCAACTCCGATCACCTCTGAGGGCGGCGGGTTGTTATAGCTACAGTGCTTCGGGCAATGCTCAGCAAAGAACTCGTCCAACACGTCCAGGCGAAAATTGGGAGAGCTCAGAACGCCGCCATTGGGAAATGGCCCCTTAACAAAGAAGGTCAGCCTAATGAGATATTCGAGCGCACTACCGAGTTCCTCCAAATCTGATTTGATGTTCGTGGGAATTGCGCGCCACTGCGCCGCTGCATCGCCAACGGCGCCGCCTCCCTTTTTGCTGATTGGATCATAGTCGTCAGCGGTCGCCGTATTCATTCCCGCGATCATTCTGACCACCTTCATCGCCGATCTAGGTCCCGCAATATTGACCGCTCTACTTTCGGGCGTCGCTATGTGGTACTTTTTCCTACCGCCGTATAACTCATTCAAGCTTGACCTTGATGGCGCAGTCGGCCTCGCTACGTTCGTGCTTGGCAGCGCCGTGGGTATCGCTCTCGTGCATTGGTTGCGCATCGCGCAAGGACGCATCGCCACTGACTTGCTTGACATGAGCCGGCTCAATCAACTCAGCAATCGACTCGTGCGTGAGGGTGGTGAGATCGGTAAATGTCTGGATGAGGTCATTGTGACAGCCATTGCCATCTCACAAGCGGACAAAGGGAATGTGCAGCTGCTTGACTCAGATTCGGGTGCGCTCACCATAGCCGCCCAGCAAGGATTCAAAGCCCCCTTCCTGAAATTCTTTGAATATGTGCGTGACGATGCTTCCGCGTGCGCCGTAGCAATGCGGTCAGCTGAGCGGGTGATTGTTGAGGACGTGAGAAGCAGTGAAATCTTCGCGGGGCAGCCCTCACAGAATGTGCTTATCGATGCGGGAGTGCGCGCCGTGGTCTCCACGCCGCTGATGAGCAGCGGGGGAAACATATTGGGCATGGTCTCGATACATTTCAGTAAGCCGCATCGTCCGAGCGAACGCGACTTGCGCCTCATCGACTTATTGGCGCAGCAGACAGCGGACTATTTGGAGCGCAAACGCGCCGAACAGCATGCGCAGCGGCTTACCGCAGTCGTCGAGTTCTCAGACGACGCAATCGTCGCCAAAGACCTCGACGGCATCATCACCAGCTGGAACCGGGGTGCGGAACGGATGTTCGGGTACACGGCTGAGGAGGCAATCGGCAAACCGATCACGATTCTCATTCCACACGACCGACATAACGAGGAACCTGAGATTATTAGTCGGATTCGACGCGGCGAGCACATCGACCATTATGAAACTGTCCGTCAGGGCAAGGATGGGAGTTTGCTGGATATTTCGCTGACCGTATCGCCGATCAAGGACGCGGAGGGCAAAATCACTGGCACATCAAAGATTGCCCGAGACATAACCGACCGCAAAGAAGCCGAAGCCAAGCTTCAGGACAGCGAGCACCAGTTGAAAGAGTTGCTTTCCGCGATACCGGCCGCCATTTACACGACCGACGCTCAAGGCAAGATCACTTATTTCAACGAGAAGGCCGTTGAGCTAGAGCGGATTCCGGTCATATGGAAGCATAGCCTGCGTGCCTCAGGAAATTGCGGCACTGTTTCGGCTTGAGATTGCGAACGAACGAGCCGACTTGTCGCCACAAACGCGGGATCGTTCGTTCAGCGAGCTTCCGCAGCAATGCCTTCAGGGCGCTGAGCACCATCTCGATTGGGTTCAGGTCCGGCGAATATTGCGGCAGATAACGCAACTCTGCGCCCGCAGCTTCGATAGCCTCGCGGACACCTGGAACCTTGTGGGCCGGCAGATTGTCCGCCACAACGATATCCCCGCGTTTGAGTGTGGGGAGCAGACATTGTTCGACGTAGGTCCGGAATATCTCTCCGGTCATGGGACCTTCAATCACCAGCGGCGCGACCATTCCTTTACTGCGCAGCGCCGCCACAAAGGTCATGGTCTTCCAATGCCCTTGCGGCACTCGCCCGATCAAGCGAACGCCGCGCGGGCTGCGGCCATAGAGCCGTACCATATTGGTGCTGACCGCAG
>JBAUYV010000356.1:0-20929 GCA_049584975.1 Xanthobacteraceae bacterium
CGATCGAATATTCCAAATTGGTGGGGATAGCGAACGGCCCCAACGAGGTGAGTGAATTTCAGAGGTTCGAACGAAGCTTCACCGAACTCGCGGACAATGCACAATGGGTAGCTGACAATCACAACAAGATGGTGCCCCCTGCGCAGAGTACCCAGCAGCAGTGAGGACCAATAAATGAATCATTTCTCTAACGCGATTGCGCGCCAGCCCCTCGCCGCACTGTCCGCTGGGCTAATCCCGGCAATTAGCTCGAACGTAGCTTCAAGCGCCGAAAATTGTGAGCGGCTGGAAGCTCTCGCCGTTCAATACTCGGGCGTCGAGCTAACCAGGGAGCAGAAGCAACTCAAGCGGAAAATGGTAATTTGGTACTCGACGCATTGCATTCGCCACGCGGATCGCTGAGCCGGGCAGGGCTTGAAACGCCCTTTAGCGCCGACGCTTCTGACCAGACGGTTTACCCTCAATCCCGTCCTCGTCATCATCCCACTCATCTTCTGGTTCTGGATGTGAAGCCTTCCGGGCGCGAAGCTATCTGTGCCCATGCTGGCGACCACCAAGATCGTTTGCGACCGCATTCGGCCGCTGGCCGCATTCGGTTGTTCCTTGAGGGTTGAGCCCAGCCGAGTTGGCCCGAGTATAAATCAACTGACCTCCTAGGTGAGCAATTCTGCACAGTTTTCACCTTGACGGAAGACTTTACTAGAAGCGGAGGGTGATTCCCTCTTCTTGAAAAGCGAATGTTTCTGAGCCTGGCGACAACTCACGCCAGCTTGCTGGTGCTGCCGGAGGATTAAGAATATGTACATGTCGGGCGATAGTCTTCTGATCATTATGGTGGTTGGCCTCATTGCCGGATGGCTGGCCGGCGAAATCGTGCAAGGCACCGGGTTCGGGATCGTCGGTGACCTCCTCATCGGAATCGCTGGCGCCTTCGTCGGCAGTTGGCTCCTTCCGCAACTCGGCCTCCACCTCGGTTCGGGCATGATCTCGGCAATCATCAACGCCGCCATCGGCGCGTTGTTGCTGTTGTTGATCATCAGGCTCGTTCGTGGCGGGCGGATGGCGAAGGGGTTGGGGAGGAAGAAGAAGTTGGGGAGGCAGTTGGGGAAGACGTTGGTAGCCGACGCTGGCGGACGTCAAGCTTAGGGAACTTTTTGGAGGGTAGACCGGGGCAGGGTTTGTGGAGGGTAGAGAATGAAAGCTTCGAACTCTCGAGAGTGCTCGCTGCCGCCGGACGCGTTGGCGTGGCCCGACAGCCACCTGTTCATAGATTTCGATGATGCGCGCCCGCTCGCCCAGGCGATCGTGGACACCATCCGCGATCCCCTTCTGGTCCTCGATAAGCACCTGCATGTCGTCACTGCCAACCGCGCTTTCTATCGGATGTTCATGATGAACCGCAAGGACGTTCAGGGTCGTCCGGTTTACGAGCTGGGCGATGGCCAGTGGGACATACCCGAGCTTCGGTTGTTGTTGAAGGACGTTGCGCCACACCACACGGTGATGGAGGCTTTCGAAGTCGAGCAAGATTTTCCGGCGATCGGGCGACGCGCGATGCTGTTGAATGCGCGCGAGGTGTGCAATCAAAGAAATACTCGCAAGCTCATCCTCCTGGCGATCGAAGATGTCACAGACAGGCGCGCCGCCGAACGGGAAATAGCGGGGCTGTTGCGACAGAAGGAAATGCTGCTGCAGGAGATGCAGCACCGTGTTGCGAACAGCCTGCAGATAATTGCGAGCATCCTTCTCCTCAAGGCTCAGACGGTGCAGTCGGAGGAGACGCGGCAGCATCTTAGGGACGCTCATCAGCGAGTCATGTCGGTGGCGGCGGTGCAGCAGCAGCTGCTCGCCTCAAGCCATGGCGAGCCGATCGAGATCGGCCCTTATCTCTCTCGATTGTGCGAGGCCCTTCTAGCCTCGATGACGGACGACAGTCGTCCGATCTCATTGCAGGTCCGGGCGGGAGGCGGCACGGTCTCATCCGCGGAGGCGGTAAGCATCGGCCTCATTGTCACGGAGCTCGTGATCAATGCATTCAAGCACGCCTTTGTCGGCCGAGCTGCTGGCCGGCTTGTCGTCACCTACGAGGAGGCTGAAACAAGCTGGAGACTTGCGGTTTCGGACAATGGAATTGGGACACCGGACGGCCATATGGATTTGGGTCGGGCAACTGCCGGATTGGGGTCGATCATCGTCGAGGCACTCGCCAAACAGCTCGACGCCCGTGTGGAAATCGCGACGGCCCCACAGGGCACGACGGTGTCGATCACCCATGGAAACTCAGATGGCGCCCCGCCTCCATTGACCGGCACCGGCAGACGCCCGCTCCCGAAATCGATCGCTGGCTCGATCGCGCCTGTTTGATTGCGCAGTGTTCCTCCAAGACTGCCTAACCGCCTGTCCCTCCGTCCTCCATAGTAAACCTCGATTCCGCAGCCCGTATGTAGTCCATGACCTCTAGCGAAGACCATCAGACTGATGTGCGCCACCACGCGACCGCCATAGCGCGGTGGGACGACGAGGGTGGCGCTTCCACGTCCGCTCGCAGCAATACGGGTGTGAGAGTATCGAGAGAGGCGCGCTCCAAGTGGACGGCCGAATCGCTGGCAGATCTGAAATTTGACCAGGCTCCCGGGGACGACAAGAGAATTCTGGAAAGTCTGGGGGCGGCCGTCATCATGCGATGGGGTACTCTCCCAACCAAAATCCAACGGGGGCTCTTCGAACACGCGACGTCGCTGGCCGACCTCGCGCAGACAGCTCCGCCGAAGGGCCAAATCGCGCGCTTCCTGCATAATCACAAGGATGACGGCGCTCGGACGATAAGGACCACGCCGCGCCGAGTTATACTGTGAGGCGGAGAGCGCAGCTCGGTGGCTAGTTCAAAGGCAAGACGTTTCCGCTGAAAGGCGCTCCATGGCCACGAAACAGCGGCTTGCGGCCATGGCGGCTTCCCGCTCCGCCGTGTGCTCGGGGGCCATGGTGCTCAAACTCGTTGAGGCGGAGCCCAACGACGGCGCGGTGGAGCTTCGCACTTACGTGTGCGCTGCGTGCGGCCATAGTCAAACATACAGCGTGAACGCCAGCGCCAGCTGATTGCTAGCGGAGTTTTCTAAGGATGGAGTGCGGTTTGAATCAACGTGCAAGAGAACACAACCTCTATGGCTGCCAGCAAAAAAGCTATTCACGTCACGTGATCACGGAGAACATGGTATTCATGATCTCCTCCTAATAACGTTTCTGACGCTCATCTCACTAAAGCGCGGCTGACCTCGGTGCCGTCAACAACGCGTAGCAGGCAGCCGCAAGGGCGGAACTCGGGAAGGTTTCACCCGGCAGCGTCACGAACTCCTTGGGGAACTCGTCCACACGTTTCCACGAGTCGACCTTCGAGAGCGCGATGGTCTTCGCCGCCGCGTCAGGTTGTGCTCGGAATTTATCGGCGCACACGGATGCAAGCGCCGCTACAACCGCCAACTCTGACTGCTCTTTCGCCATCTTGTCAGCAGTGCTGCCGAGCGACCAGCCACCCCAGTTAAAGCCGATAAAGATCGTTGCGATGGCACCGGCGGCGGCGCCTTGCAGCAGACGCGTCAACGATTCTCCCTGAAGCATTGAAGGCACTTGCATGGTTTATCCTTTCGCCCGACCTATTTTGGAGCGAGGCCACTCAGTTAGGATTGACGACCGAACGCTTTGGGATAGCGTTTCGATTGTCGTTCGCTTACGCGTTTGTTCCTCCGGAATCTGAGCAAAATAGCTCACATGCCACCAATAATCGAACGATGAGAGTTTTGTCTCGAAGATCAAAAGCCGCAGCTCCCCAGGCTGTGGCTTTCCTTTTCTCCGCAACGAAGTGAGATTATTGAACGGCGGGAAGGGATTCGTTGTCGGGCTCCAAACGGAAGTTCCCAATCAAGCGGTGTGGCCGTCGAAGTCACCTGTCTTGGGAATATTCTTCGCCTGCTGCGGCGTCATTTTCGCGGTATCCTCACCGCCCGGCACACCCCGAGGCCCGAGTTTTCTGCGAGCGATCTCGTCTTCGGTTAGCCGGTCTTCTTCGCGTGTTGCGCGTGGCATCTTATGCCTCCAAGCGATACTCGGTTTTGGTCGCCCCAGCCATAGTTGGGGAACAGGGGCCGGAGCTTCCATGTTCGGGACGGCCACGCAACAAAGCACTTACGCTACGCATCATTCCGTGTACGGTGTGTCTGAGCTACGAGTTAGGCCGCGGCGGCGAAGTGGATGCTGGGTGAACCTACAACACCGCTCTTTTCCATCGCCGTCTTCATTTCAGCTGAACCCAGCCAAGTTCGGGCTTTTGCCACGTCAGCGACATCCTGGAGGACTACCACGTCATTTTGGTCGTCCGCGCTGCGGAACACCCTTCCATTCGTGATACCGGCAGCCACGCGACTCTGCTCGCGTCCATTGTAACTTGTACGCCATGCGTTGAAGTCTTTGACCTTGAGGTGGATAGTCAGATTTTCCTTATTCATGGAATTGTCCTTTGTGAGAAAGTTTCTTTAGTACGTCCGCGACCGGAGGCGCGCGCGTGACCGATCTACGGGGCCTGACGGCATCCGCAATGCAAGCCAATATGAGCTTTCAGACTAGATTTTGCGCCGGCCGATGGCACCGGTGCTGCCGGTGGGCGAACGGTGACCTCGGCATGTCGCCGTTTCGTGGGCAGCTCTCAGGCAAGCGAGCGCCTGCCAGTACCCACGTAACTGTAGTACCGAAATCAAAGCACAAGGGTGCGTCGAAGATTTAGTTTGCGTGGCGGTCTCGATGAGAACGGTTCTGGTTGAGGCGGCGTTATTGCCATCGGTGTCAGTAGCGACGTGTCGATGGTGTCGGTGGCGGGGCTGAGTTCGGGGCGAAACTCGGAAGCGAGCTGCGAAGTTAAAACAGCTGTTATTTGTTGTGCGGGACGCGAAGGGTATTGACGCAACTTAATGGTCTCAGCCGCGTTGTCTCTTTCGGCATGCCCAAATTCAAGGTCGAATTTTCAAACAACACGACCGTTGTTACCGAACGCGAGCTTGATTTTCCGAACGTGGACGCCGCCCGCAAGGGCGCCAAGGAGATTGCAAAAAAGCTCCGGGCGGACGGCATGCTCACGTACGGTTTTTCGGATTGGCAAATGACGATAATGAATGAGGATGGGACGGCTATTGCCGAATTCCCACTGGAAGAACACGATGAGATCTAGATACGCTGTTTGACTTGGCAAGCAAGGCCGCGCCGCACGAATTGCCGCAAAGCAATCGATTGGCTGTTCGCTGTTTTTGACCGCGGTGGCCGAATTCAAAAATTTAAAAAATACGACAACACTTTTTGGAAAGCGGTCAATTGTGCTCAGACCCGGAGTAGCACCTCGTTGCAGCCTGCTCTAGCCATGTTTTCTCTCGCTGTCGTGAAATTCCGAACAGGGCGACGCCATAAGCGCGCGGTGGACATGGTCCGGACAATCAACCAGTTCACCTGAAAGGTGACAGACCATGACGCTCACGACGACTGAAAGACCGGCAACTCGGGCTCGAGACACAGCCGCTGCGACGATGAAAGCCTTCGTTTACCGGGGACCGGGAAAGAAAGCCCTGGAAGATCGTCCGAAGCCGGAAATCACGGCACCTACGGACGCAATTGTCAAAATAGTAAAAACAACGATCTGCGGAACCGATCTGCATATCCTGAGGGGTGACGTCCCGACATGCCAGCCGGGCCGCATTCTTGGCCACGAGGGCGTAGGCATTGTCGACAAGGTTGGGCCGGCCGTCACGGCATTCAAGCCGGGCGATCATGTCCTCATCTCGTGTGTGAGCGCCTGCGGCAAATGCGTCTATTGCCGGAAGCAGATGTATTCGCACTGCACCACTGGCGGCTGGATCCTCGGCAACAGCATCGACGGCACGCAAGCTGAATTCGTCCGCACCCCCTATGCTGACACCAGTCTCTATCCCATTCCCGACGGGGCGGATGAAGAAGCGCTGGTCATGCTCAGCGACATCCTGCCGACAGGATTCGAATGCGGCGTGCTCAACGGCAAAATTCAGCCAGGAAGCGTCGTAGCCATCGTCGGCTCCGGGCCGGTTGGGCTTGCGGCCTTGCTCACTGCGCAGTTCTTCTCGCCGGCCGAGATCATCATGATCGATCTCGACGACAATCGCCTTGAAATGGCGAAGCGTTTCGGCGCCACGGCGAGCATCAACAGCGCCGACGGCAAAGCCGTGGAGACGGTCATGAAGATGACCGATAAACGCGGTGTCGACACCGCCATCGAGGCGGTGGGAATTCCGGCCACTTTCGAGCTCTGTGAAAAAATCGTCACGCCCGGCGGCACCATCGCCAATATCGGCGTGCACGGACAGCAAGTGACTCTCCACCTGGAATGCCTGTGGGACCGCAACATCTCCATCACCACACGGCTGGTCGACACCGCTACCATCCCGATGCTGTTCAAGACCGTCCGATCTCACAAGATCGATCCAAAACGCCTGATAACCCATCGCTTCAAGCTCGAGCGCATCCTCGATGCCTACGAGACCTTTGGCAACGCCGCGAAGACAAAAGCGCTCAAGGTGATCATCGAAGCTTAGAATCACAGCGCCTCCCGCCATCCTCAACGACAAAACTCAAAGAGAAACAAACCATGACTTACCAGAGTCTCAACCCGGCAACCGGTAAACTCCTGAAGAAGTTCGAGGAGCTGACGGACAAAGAACTCGATACCAAGATCGCCACCGCGGCAGCTTGCTTTGAGACTTGGCGGCACAAAACTTATGCCGAACGAGCGGGCATCGTGGCTAAAGCTTCAGCGATCATGCATGTGAAGGCCGATGAGTTCGCGCACACGATGACGCTCGAAATGGGCAAGCGGATCAATGAGGCGCGCGGGGAGGTGGAGTTCAGCGCGAATATCCTCGCCTACTACGCCAAGAACGCCGAGCGTTTCCTCGCGCCGGTGAAGCTCCATCCTAGTCTCGGCGAAGGCCATATGGAGAGCAGCCCGATCGGCGTGGTCTTCTGCGTGGAGCCCTGGAACTTTCCCTACTACCAGCTAGCGCGTGTCGCAGGTCCGCATTTGATGGCGGGCAACGTCGTGCTGGTAAAGCATGCGGGCATCGTGCCGCAATGTGCGATCGCCTTCGAGAAGCTTTTGATCGAGGCGGGAGCCCCCGTCGGTTTGTACACCAACCTTCTGATCTCACACGATCAGTCGGACCGCGTCGTCGATGACCCGCGAATCAAAGGCGTGGCGCTGACCGGCAGCGTCGCCGCTGGCAGAAGCATTGCTGCGCGCGCCGGAAAAAACCTCAAGCCGTCCTCGATGGAGCTCGGCGGCAGCGACGCGTTCATAGTCCTCGAAGACGCCGATCTCGACCACACCATCAAGTGGGCGGTGTGGGGACGGATGTACAATACCGGACAGACCTGCTGCGCCGCGAAGCGATTCATCGTCGTCGACAAGCTTGCCGACAAATTCCTAGAAAAGTTTCAGGCCGCGCTTGCGGCTCTCAAACCGGGCGATCCGCTGGAGGAGAAAACGACACTTGGGCCTTTGTCCTCGGAACAGGCTTTGCTTGACCTTCTGAAACAAGTCGATGGCGCGATCTCCCATGGCGCAAAGGTAATCATGGGCGGCAAGCGCATCGATCGTCCGGGATCGTATATGGAGCCGACGATCCTGACCGACATCAAGCCAAAGAGCCCGGCCTTTCGAGAGGAATTCTTCGGCCCGGTCGCGCTGTTCTTCCGCGTCAAGGATGAAGATCAGGCGGTCGCGCTCGCCAATGATTCCGACTTCGGATTGGGCGGCTCTGTCTTCACCAAGGATATCGCCCATGGCAAGCGCGTGGCCAGCCGCGTCGACACCGGAATGATGTTCATCAACAACATCTCCTGGTCCGATGCCGAACTGCCGTTCGGCGGCATCAAGGACTCTGGCTACGGGCGCGAACTGGGCGACATGGGTATCCAGGAGTTCGTGAACAAGAAGCTGGTTCGCTACGTCGCGGCCGAAGCGCCGGTGTAAGCGGCGGTTCTAACCGGAGGCGACAAGTCGACGGGGAACTCCGCCCACCAACCCGGCACTCTTCATCCGTCGCACGACTTTCCGCCACGAGATAGGGCCAAGCACTAGCGGGCAAAATGCATTGGAGTCCATCATGTACGTCAATGTCGCCGTTCTGAAGGAAACCCATCCGCACGAACGGCGCGTGGCGTTGATGCCGTCAGTTGTCGGCAAGCTGACCAAGCTTGGCGCCAAGCTGTACATGCAATCGGGTGCGGCAGATCCCATCAAATTGAGCAACGATGCCTTCAAAGACGTCTCGTTCATTGACGATCGCAAGGAACTGGTCGGCGACGCCGATGTGGTTCTCGCCGTGCAGCCACCCGCGTTGGATGTGATCGACGCGATGAAGCAAGGCGCGATTCTAATTTCCTTTATCTATGCGAACAAGGAACCGGCGCTGGTGCAACGCCTGCTGGACAAGAAGATCACCTGCTTCGCAATGGAACGTATCCCGCGCATCACACGGGCGCAGGCGATGGACGCGCTTTCCAGTCAATCGGCCTTGGCTGGTTATTACGCCGTGCAACTCGGCGCCACCCATCTGGCCCGCGTGCTGCCCAAGATCACGTCGGCCGCAGGCGCCATAGGTCCCGCCAAAGTGCTGGTGATGGGGCTCGGTGTGGCCGGCCTGGAGGCCGTCGCCACGGCGCACCGTCTTGGCGCCGTCGTCGAGGGCTATGACGTTCGTCCGGAAACCGCAGAACAGGTAGCTTCGCTGGGCGCTACATTTGTCGAGACCGGCGTGGATGCGCGCGGCAAGGGCGGTTATGCGCGCGAACTTACCGCAGCGGAGAAAACCAAGATCGACGCCGTTGTGACCGAACACATTCAGCAATCGGACCTGATCATCACCACGGCAGCCATCCCCGGGCGGCCGTCACCAAAGCTCATCAGTAAGTCGCAGGTCGCGGGCATGAAAGCCGGCGCCGTGATCGTCGATCTGTCCGCCGAAGGCGGCGGCAATTGCGAGGACACGCAAGCGGGCGAGACCGCGCAGGTCGGCCAGGTGACGATTGTCGCGCCGCTCAACGTGCCTTCGCTGCTCGCGCAGGACGCCAGCGAACTGTACGCAAAGAATGTTGCGGCTCTGCTCGCTCTTATGATGAAGGACAACATCGTCACGCTGAATTGGTACGATGAGGTGCTCGCCAAGACGGTCCTGACCCATGACGGCAACATGCACAGCGATAAGAGCGAGCATGAGGCTTATCCCAACAACAAAGCCGATAAGACCGCAGCCAAGACCCCGGCAACCAAGACATCCGCAGCCAAAGCACCCGCGGCCAAAGCACCCGCGGCCAGGGCACCCGTGAAAGCCGCTTGAAACCAACGAGGACGTCACAATGGTCTTTTCAATCCAAATCACCGGCTTCGTAGCTCTGTACATTTTTATGCTCGCGGCCTTTGCCGGCTGGGTCATCATCGGGCACGTGCCGGCGATCCTGCACACGCCGCTAATGTCCGGCTCCAATTTCGTGCATGGCATCGTGGTGGTGGGCGGGATGTTCGCACTGCTCAACGCCTCGACGGTGCAGGAGCAGGCGATCGGGTTCTTCGCCGTACTGCTCGGCGCCGGCAATGCCGCCGGCGGCTATGCCGTCACCGATCGGATGCTGGCGATGTTTCAGACGAGCGGGCACAAAGCCCGCCACGGGAAACGCAGTCACGCGAAAGGCAGTCGCCCGAAGGCGGTGTGAGGACCTGACATGACGATGACAAGCGTCGCCCAACTGATCATCGGCGCCAGCGATCTCGCGGCAGCGTTGCTGTTCCTGTATGGCCTCAAGCGTATGTCGTCACCGGTGACCGCGCCTTCGGGGATCTTTGTCGCCGGCCTCGGCATGTTGGTCGCCGTCGTGGCGAGCTTCTTCTACGTCTTCGACGTTGGCGCGGCCGCCAAGCCGCATCTGATGGTCAATGTCGGCCTCGGCAGCGTCGCGCTCATCGTGGGCGGCGGCGTCGCCTGGTGGGCCGGTAAGAAGGTTGCGATGACGGCAATGCCGCAAATGGTGGCGCTCTATAACGGCATGGGTGGCGGTGCCGCTGGCGCGATCGCCGCGGTCGAGCTGTTCGGCGGCAAGGTGCCGGGAACAAACCCGCTTGTCGTGACGCTCCTGGGTGCGCTGATTGGCGCGATTTCTTTGTCCGGTTCGCTGATTGCATGGGCGAAGCTTCAAGGCGTCATCAAGAGGCCGCTGCGCATACGAGGGCAGCAGTATTTCAATATCGTCGTCTTGCTGGGCACGCTCGCCGTCGCGGGCTATCTCGTCTATGTCGCGCAAGACGCGTCCAGCCAGCTCTTGCCGACGCCTCAACTGATCTATCTGTTCTTCGGCTGCGCCCTGACCTACGGCATTCTAATGACGCTGCCGATCGGCGGCGCGGATATGCCGGTGGTGATCTCGATCTATAACGCCGCCACCGGGCTTGCGGTCGGCCTTGAAGGGTTCGTGCTGGGAAATCCGGCATTGATGATAGCCGGCATGGTCGTCGGCGCCGCAGGTACGCTACTGACACTGCTCATGGCACAGGCCATGAACCGCTCGGTCGCAAACGTCCTGTTCACAAATTTTGGCGGCGCACCCAAGCACAAGCCGAGCCACATCAAGGGCAGCATGAAGCCGACCGCGGCGGCCGATGCCGGCATTTTCATGCGCTATGCCAAGAGTGTCATCATCGTCCCAGGCTATGGTCTTGCCGCCGCGCAGGGACAGCAGAAACTCTATGAATTCGTAAAGCTTCTGCTGGCAGCAGATGTCTCGGTAAAATTCGCGATCCATCCGGTCGCTGGCCGCATGCCGGGCCAGATGGACGTCCTGCTCGCCGAAGCGGGCGTGCCGTACGACCTCATCTTCCAGCTTGATGACGTCAACGAGGAATTCAAGACCACCGACGTGGCTCTGGTCATCGGCGCCAACGATGTGGTGAACCCCGCGGCGCGCACCGACAAATCCTCGCCGATCTTCGGCATGCCCATCCTCAACGCCGACCAGGCGAAGCAGGTCTATGTCGTCAAGCGCGGTCAGGGCAAAGGCTACGCGGACATCGTCAACGCCCTTTTCTATGCCGACAACTGCAACATGGTTTACGGCGACGCCGCAGCTGTGATGACGATGATGATCGAAGCGGTGCGCGGGTTGGGGACCAAGGCCGCCGCCTGACCAATCCCGACACGCCGGTTTCTCATGATCGACCTGCTCCGCCGGTCACTCTGGCGTCAGCTCCAACTCTGGGGCTGGTATCGCCGTGTTACCAGGGCCGTCCGGTCCTGTAGGGCAATGAGCCAGAGGCCGTGTTCCGGCGTGCCCAGGAGAGCCGCGAAACATGCGTCAGAATCAAACCGTGGCCAACACAGCCAGTCAATGGAGCAGTCGCGACCGACCAGCACCGCTGTCTCGCAGTCGCCGATGGGCACCTAGTGGATGGAATCTAACACTTGGTGCCCACGCCTGACAGCGGCGATGATTTTGTCTGGGTCTACGGTCCAGATGAAGGGTTTGGGGTCATGGTTGGTCTGCGCGACGAAGCGGTTGATAGTAGCTTGGAGATCGACCACGCATCGGAAGACACCGCGCTTCAGTCGCTGCTTGGCAAGTTTGGCGAAGAATCCTTCGACTGCGTTGAGCCACGAGCACGAGGTCGGCGTGAAGTGGAAGGCGAAGCGCGGATGGCGGTCAAGCCATTGACGCACCTTCGGATGCTTGTGGACAGCGTAGTTGTCGAGGATCACGTGGACAAACTTTCTGGTCGGCACCTGCGCCTCAATAGCATTCAGGAAGCGGATGAACTCCTGGTGCCGATGGCGCTGCATACATCGGCCAATGACCTTGCCTTCGAGCACGTCGAGGGCAGCGAATAGCGTCGTTGTTCCGTGACGCTTGTAGTCGTGGGTCATTGTGCCGGCACGGCCTTTCTTCATCGGCAGGCCGGGCTGGGTGCGATCGAGGGCCTGGATTTGCGACTTCTCATCGATCGAGAGCACGATGGCATGGGCGGGCGGATCGACATAGAGCCCGACCACATCGCGCAGCTTGTCGATGAACTTCGGGTCGTTGGAGAGCTTGAACTGCTGGACCCGGTGCGGCTGGAGACCATGTGCGCGCCAGATGCGTTGGACGGAACTTGCACTGATGCCGACCGCTTTGGCCATCATGATGGCGGTCCAATGGGTCGCCTCGGCGGGCGGATCGGTTTGGCTGAGCAAAACGACACGCTCGGCGATATCCGACTCAAGCGGCGGGATGCGCGAAGGTCGCGTCTTATCGCGCAGCAAGCCATCGTAACCAGCCAGCATGAAGCGTTCCTGCCAGCGCCACACACAGGTCTTCGACTTGCCGGTCTGGCGCATGATCTCATTGGTGCCGACGCCGTCGGCGCTCAACAGGACAATCTCGGCCCGCCAGACATGCTTCTGTGGTGCGTTGCGATCCCGCGCGAGCGTGGCCAGGCGGCGGCGATCAGCGGGCTTGAGAGTGATGGAGATTCCAGTTCGCATGCGCCAGACTCGCACGGATCGAGTCCGCCGGGAATCCCCGCCGGGATTCAAACGTCAGGTTTGATCCACTAGTCTTCAACACGCAGCGGCATGCAATTACTCTCCAGAATCGGGCATCGGACGGTCACCCGACGATCACGCTCCACTCCCAGGTGAATGTGGTCAATTTTGACCAGACTCGCTTCAGCTCAGATGGAACTGTTGAGGCCGTCGGGCGACTAACGGGGGGAGCCATGACGTCGATAGTTCCATTCATCGGCAATGGGGTATTCGAGTCGGCGGATATTAAGGTGATGTCTGTTGCTTACGGTAAGGCAATTGAAAGCATTTACGGTTTCGGCCACCCCAATAGGATCGTGGGAGAAATTATTGCCACCCGGATCGTAACACTCACACGGGGTGGTGAGCGCGACCCGGATCGTTTGTGTGAAAGGGCTCTTGCTGCATGTGGGTTTAGCCTGGATCGCGTGGTCTAAGCAGGAGAATCCTCTGCCCAGATTCAACCCGTGACGCTTGCACGGTGGTCCCGCGATTGTTCGGTCGATGTCTGCACATACAATGGTGTCTTTTTGGCTCGGCAGCCCCGTCCAGTCTTTCGCCTAAGCCCCCCGGACCAGTCTTTCGCCTAATCGGGGTTGCGATGATCTGCTTCGCTCAGTGATTTACTGAGCAATATTGCTCACTGACAGTAAGTCACCAGGCCTTGAGCAAACAAACGGCGAATCATTGACCCTTAGACTGGAACCGTCCTCGTCATCCAGGGGTTGGCGGTCAGGGATGCTTCTCCCTGCACCGGTGGACTACGTACCCATCCGACTAAAGACCGCGAGAAGCCGCTAATGCCTGCCAAATCGACAACGATCGACGGCACCGCCGATCTTCCAAGTGGCTGGACCAGCGAGGCCGCGGCGCGATCGACGACCCTCGAATAAGCCATCTGGCAGCGCTCGCCTGAGCCAATAAGGAGAAGACAAATGCAGATCGGTATGATCGGACTAGGCAAGATGGGCGGCAATATGTCCCGCCGCCTGATGAAGGCGGGACACCAGTGCGTGGTCTACGCGCGAACCGCCAAGACGCGCGAAGCGCTGGCAAAGGACGGCGCCACAGCGGCGATGTCGATTGCCGATTTGGTGAAGAAGCTTGGAGAAAAGCCGCGCGCCGTTTGGCTGATGTTGCCGGCGGGCAAGGTCACCGAAGAGATGGTCGAGCAACTCAGCGGCCTGCTGGACCGGGACGACATTGTCATCGACGGTGGCAATTCCTTTTACAAGGACGACATCCGCAACGCCAAAAAACTTGCCGTGAAGGGCGTCCGCTACGTCGATTGCGGCACGTCCGGCGGCGTCTGGGGTATCGAGCGCGGCTATTGCATGATGATCGGCGGCCCGAAGGGAGCCGTGGATCACCTCGATCCGATCTTCTCGGCGCTGGCTCCGGGACTCGGCGATATCCCACGGACACCGGGGCGCCGGCAAGCCGACTCGCGAGCCGAGCGCGGCTACATTCATGCCGGTCCGTCCGGCGCCGGGCACTTCGTCAAGATGGTGCATAACGGCATTGAGTACGGATTGATGCAGGCCTACGCCGAGGGCTTCGACATCCTGCGCAACAAGGACTCGACCGATCTCCCCGAAGGCGAACGCTTCACGCTGAACATGCCGGATATCGCGGAGGTTTGGCGGCGCGGCAGCGTCATCTCATCGTGGCTGCTTGATCTCGGCGCCGCCGCGTTGGCAAAGGATCCGCAGTTGAAGAATTTCTCCGGCTACGTCCAGGATTCGGGTGAGGGTCGCTGGACGGTCGAGGCCGCGGTCGAGGAATCGGTCCCGGCAGATGTGATCACCTCGGCGCTCTACGCCCGTTTCCGCTCGCGCCAGGAGCATACTTTCGGCGAAAAGATGCTCTCGGCGATGCGTTTCGGTTTCGGCGGGCACGTCGAGGGTCAAGAGCCTATTGACCCCGAACCAAAGCCAAAGGATTTGCAGCGTCGCTCGGCGGCGCAGCACGCCGCCGAGTAGCACCATGCTTGATAAACTTCCCACCAGGACGCCGCAGACAGGGCAGGTGATTGCATCCCCGCCGCGGCGCCAGGCCAAGCCAGCCGATCCGTGCGCCATGGTGATATTCGGTGCCACCGGCGATCTGACCAAGCGCCTGGTGATACCGGCACTCTACAATCTCTCGCGCACCAAAGTGCTGCCGGAGCAATTTGCTCTGATCGGCGTGGCGCGCGCGGAGGGAACCGCGGAAACCTGGCGCGATCACCTTTACGACACGCTGAAAAGTTTTGTCGGCAACGCCGCTGCGGAGTTCGATGTCGACCACATCGACGAAGCTGCGTGGAAGCGGCTTGCGGAGAAAATGGTGTACGTCCAGGGCGACTTGGCCAAGCCGGAGCTATACGACAAGCTTCGCCACGCACTTGCAGAAGCTGACAAGGTTCGCGGCACCCGCGGCAACGCCATCTTCTATCTCGCGGTCGCGGATCGGCTCTTTAGTACCGCGGTGGAGCAGCTCGGCAACGCGAAACTCACCGATGAGGACAAGGACGAAAACGGCAAGCGTCGATTCTGGCGTCGCGTGGTGATCGAGAAGCCGTTCGGCCACAGCTTAGACTCAGCGCAGAAGCTAAATGCCCACGTTCAGCGAACGGTGCACGAGGATCAGATCTTCCGGATCGACCACTTTCTCGGCAAGGACACGGTCCAGAGCATCATGGCGTTCCGTTTCGCCAATGGATTGTTCGAACCGATCTGGAACCGCGACCGGATCGACCATGTGCAGATCACCGCGGCGGAGACGGTCGGCGTCGAGGAGCGCGGCAATTTCTATGAAGCGACCGGCGCCCTCCGCGACATGGTCCCCAATCACCTCTTCACGTTGCTCTCGATGGTGGCGATGGAGCCGCCCACTGGCTTCGATGCCGCCGCGGTTCGTTCAAAGAAGGCCGAGGTATTGGCCGCAATCCCCGCCGTCAAGCCGCCGGCGGCGGTGCGTGGCCAGTACGGCGCCGGCACGGTGCTGGGCAAAGAGGCGAAGCCCTATCGGCAAGAGCCCAACGTGGCGCCAAATTCGAACGTCGAGACCTATGTCGCCATGCAACTCGAGATCGACAACTGGCGTTGGGCCGGCGTGCCCTTTTACCTCCGCACGGGCAAATACATGTCCCAGCGGAATACTGAGATAGCAATCCGCTTCAAGCAGGCGCCCTCCGCCGCGTTCCAGGACACTCCCGTCGAAACTTTGCGGCCCAACTGGCTGGTGCTGCGCGTCGGGCCAAACGAGGGAATCTCTCTGCAGTTCGAGGTTAAGCGTCCAGGACCCGCGGTGGACCTCGCCGCCGTCAAAATGGACTTCCGCTACGAGGATTGGTTCCCGAAGGAACCCAACGCCGGATACGAGACGCTGATCTATGACGTCATGATCGGCGACCCGAGTTTATTCACGCGCGCCGACATGGTGGAGCAGACTTGGCGCATCGTGCAACCGGTGCTTGATGCCTGGGCCAAGAATGGTGCGGCAGATTTGCCGATCTATCCAGCAGGAAGCTCAGGACCGAACGAAGCGGATGCGCTTTTGGCGCGAGATGGCCGCCGGTGGCGCGACGTCCATGACGATGGACAATCGTGATGAGTCCTGGGCGTACACTGCCAGTCAAATGTTCGGCCGTTGTCTTCCACTGGTTTACGGATCGCGCCGCGTCGCCAGGATGAGCGAATTGATGTCGATGCAAATCCAGCCGACGGAAGTAGCTTCACTTTCTAGTCCCAGGGTGGTGATCGTGATGGGTGTTTCGGGATGCGGGAAGTCTACTGTCGGGGCGCTCCTCGCCCTGCGTTTGCGATGGGAGTTCGAGGACGCCGATTGGTTCCAGCCTGCTGCCAATGTCAGCAAAATGCACAGTGGTATTCCGCTCACCGACGACGATCGGTGGCCCTGGTTGGAAGCGGTCGCGGCCTGGACCGACAAAACGCGTCGGTCAGGCGGACATGACGTCGTCGCCTGTTCTGCGCTTAAGCGCCGCTACCGCGATGTTCTGATCGGTGATCGCCCTGACGTCCGTCTGGTCTACCTCAAGGGTGACGAGACACTGATCGCGCGCCGTATCGCCACCCGCCATGAGCATTTCATGCCGCGAAGCTTGCTTCAAAGCCAATTCGAAGCGCTGGAGGAGCCGGGAACGGACGAAAATCCCATTATCGTCTCGATCGAGCCGCAACCGCGCGAGATCGTGGCGCAAATTTTGTCTGCGCTGAACCTGGCCGATTGTTCTCAGCCCCCGCGCAAGCAGCTCTGAGATCATTCGGCCGTGGCGCGAACGAACCCGTAAGGAGCTGCCGATGCCTGCCACGTTGTCGCCGGATCTGCTGGAGGAGACGCCAGCCCCGCTGTCGCCCAGTCTGCTGGAGAAAATGGACGCGTATTGGCGCGCGGCAAATTATCTTTCGGTTGGGCAGATCTATCTTAAAGACAATCCATTGCTCGAATCCCCGCTCAGGCTCGAACATATCAAGCCGCGCCTGCTTGGCCATTGGGGCACGACGCCGGGATTGAACTTTCTCTATGTTCACCTCAACCGGCTGATCAAAGAAAACGATCTGAACATGATGTATGTCATCGGCCCCGGTCATGGTGGCCCGGGCATCGTGGCGATGACCTATCTCGAAGGCTCGTACACCGAGCGCTACCCGGCGATTGAGCGCAACCGAAATGGACTGCAGCGGCTCTTTCGCCAGTTCTCCTGGCCTTACGGAGTTCCCAGTCACGTATCGCCGGAAACTCCCGGCTCAATTCACGAAGGAGGAGAGCTCGGCTATTCCCTGGTCCACGCCTATGGCGCCGCTTTCGACAATCCCGATCTGATCGTCGCCTGCATCATCGGCGACGGCGAGGCGGAGACCGGCGCACTTGCCACTAGTTGGCACTCCAACAAGTTTCTGAATCCCGCACGTGATGGCGCGGTTCTTCCCGTCCTGCATCTCAACGGGTTCAAGATTGCGAATCCGACCGTGCTCGCGCGCATCAGCCGCCAGGAATTGACCGACCTGATCCGCGGTTTCGGCTATGAACCGCATTTCGTGGAAGGCGACTTGCCCGCCGTGATGCATCAAAGTCTGGCCGGCACCCTCGATACCATCCTGGCGGAGATTCAAGAGATTCAGAAAGCGGCGCGGTCGTCTCCGGACACGGTGGAGCGCCCACGTTGGCCCATGATCGTGTTCCGCACGCCCAAGGGCTGGACCGGGCCAAAGTTCGTGGACGGCGAGCCGGTCGAAGGTACCTGGCGGGCGCATCAAGTCCCGCTCGCCGATCTCAAGAACCCCAAACATCTCAAGCAGCTCGAAGATTGGATGAAGAGCTACCGGGCGCACGAGTTGTTCGACGAACGCGGCAAGTTCCGCGAGGAGTTGGCAGCACTTGCCCCGACAGGCCATCGCCGCATGGGCTTCAATCCGCACGCCAATGGCGGAGAATTGTTGCAGCCGCTCGCGATGCCCCACTTCCACGAATATGCCGTGTCGGTGCCAAAGCCAGGCTGTATTGCGGCGGAATCAACGCGGGTTCTCGGAAATTTCCTGCGCGACGTGATGAAGCTCAATCTCGACAAGAAGAATTTTAGGGTTTTCGGCCCTGACGAAACGGCGTCGAACAGGTTGGACGCCGTCTACCAAGCCTCCGGCAAGGAATGGATGGCTGAAGTCGAAGATGTCGACATCAATCTTAGCGTCAAAGGGCGCGTCATGGAGGTGCTGAGCGAGCATCTGTGCGAGGGCTGGCTCGAGGGATATCTGCTTACGGGACGCCATGGCTTTTTCTCGTGCTACGAAGCCTTCATCCACGTCATCGATTCGATGTTTAATCAGCATGCAAAATGGCTCAAGGTCAGCAAGAAAATCCCCTGGCGCAAGCCGATCGCATCGCTGAACTATCTGCTCACCTCCCACGTCTGGCGCCAGGATCACAACGGCTTCTCGCACCAGGATCCGGGCTTCATCGATCATGTGGCAAACAAGAAAGCCGATATCGTGCGTATCTATTTGCCGCCCGACGCAAACTGCCTGCTGTCGGTAGCGGATCATTGTTTGCGCAGCCGTAACTACGTCAATTTGATCATCGCCGGAAAACAGCCGGAGTGGCAGTGGCTCGACATTGATTCGGCCATTCGCCACTGCACCGCCGGCGCAGGTATTTGGCAATGGGCCAGTAGCGATGCCGGCGATCCGGACGTGGTCATGGCCTGCGCCGGCGACGTGCCGACGCTCGAGACGCTCGCTGCCGTGACCCTCTTGCGCGCGTATGTCCCTGATATCCGAATCCGCGTTGTCAACGTGGTGGATTTGATGGTTTTGCAGCCTCAAATCGAGCATCCCCATGGTCTGGAAGATCAGGATTTCGACGAGTTGTTCACGACGAACAGGCCGGTGATCTTCGCCTTCCATGGCTATCCCGCGATGATCCACAAGCTGACCTACCGGCGGCACAATCACGACAATATTCATGTGCGCGGCTACAAGGAGGAGGGCACCACGACGACGCCCTTCGACATGGTCGTGCTGAACAATCTCGACCGCTATCAACTCGCGCTGGACGCCATCAATCGAATTCCACGATTCAGCGATCAACGAGACAAGGCGACCGCGCGTTACTGGGCGGCCATGGAACGCCACAAGCTCTATATCAGCGAGCATGGCGACGACATGCCCGAAGTCCGCGACTGGCGCTGGACCGCGTGAGCGCGACGTTTCAGTCGGACTCCGCATGACGGATGTTGGACCAGAGCTAAATGTACTTGCGCTGAACAGCGGCTCTTCTTCGCTCAAATTCGGATTGTATTGCGTTGGATCGTCACGGATCGAAAGGCTGCTCTCCGGCGAGGCCGAGTCGATTGGCGACAAAAGCGGCAGATTCGATGCAGAAGACGCGCGCGGAAATGTATTGCTCGCCGAGGCGGGGCGCATCCCCAGCCAACGGGAAGCAATCATCCGTATCGGAAAGCTTCTCATCGATGCCAAAATGCCGGTCCCGGCCGCGATCGGGCATCGAATTGTCCATGGCGGGCCGAAGCTCCGGCAGCATTGCCTCATTGACGATTCAGTCTTAACGCAACTTGAAGCCGCGACCGCCTTCGCGCCGCTGCATATTCCATCGGCCCTGTCGGTCATCCGCTTCGCGCTAGAGCATTTTCCAGGGTTGCCGCAGGCGGCGTGCTTCGACACCACCTTTCACGCCGAATTGCCGGCGGTCGCGCGCGTGCTTCCAATTGCCAAGGAATTACAATCGGACGGAATTCAGCGCTACGGGTTTCACGGTCTTTCATGCGAATCGATTGTGCACCAGCTTGCGAGCGATCTACCAAACCGCCTCGTGATCGCTCATCTCGGCAATGGCGCAAGCGTGACCGCGGTCAAAGCCGGCAAATCGATCGACACCAGCATGGGATTGACCCCAACCGGCGGGGTGATGATGGGCACGCGGAGCGGCGATCTTGATCCAGGCGTTCTGGTCTATCTGATGCGCGAGAAGAAGTTCGATGCCGCCATGCTCGAAGAGCTGGTCGATCACCGTTCCGGCCTCCTGGGAATTTCGGGCGTTGGCAGCGATATGCGGCGGTTGCATGAAGCCGCTTCGTCAAATGCCGATGCGCGACTTGCCATTGCCATGTTCTGCTATTCCGTGCGCAAGCAGGTAGCCGCGATGATCGCTGCGCTTGGCGGCGTCGATTTGCTCGTGTTTACCGGCGGCATTGGAGAGAATGATGTCGAGGCGCGAGCGGCGATCTGTGGCGGCTTGTCCTGGCTCGGCGTCAAGCTCGACACGGCGCGGAACCGGTCGGTGGAAAATCCCATCAGCGATTGCGCGTCGCGCTGTGCGGTACGCGTTCTGCCCTCGCAGGAAGACGAGCAGATCGCTGGTCATACCTGGGCGCTGTTCCCATGTAGTGTTTCTGAATAAGAACATTGGGGGGGCTTCGATCTATCCGGCCTTACTGTGGAGACCCGGAGCACCTGGTTACGGCAGAGCTCATACGACGTGCCACTCACGACAAGCGTCATCGGCTCTCCTTTTTCCAGAGTTGCTTCGAGGCATCGCTTGGCCTGGTCAATCCTCATCTTGAAGCGTCGGCCACGCCACTGAAGGCCGAAGCTAAGGCTGCTCCAACCCCCGGGCAGCTGCGGGTCGATGGCTACGCCGTCGTTCCGCAATGACAGTCCAGCGAAACCGAACACCGCAGTCAGCCAGACCCCGCCGAGAGCCGCAATGTGAATACCGCCGTCAATGGCCACATGAGTATCCGCGAGATCGATCGCTGCGGTCTGCCGAAAGTAGCGCAGTGCCATTTCGGAGTAGCC
>JBAUYV010000357.1:0-2560 GCA_049584975.1 Xanthobacteraceae bacterium
CGCCGATGGCGGCTTCGCCTGGTCGGTGGAGCTGAGGTGAGTGGCGCGCTGAGCTACGGGGTAGGGAATCGATGGCCGCCGGCCTGTTGCGCACGGCGCGATCGGGCTCGGTCGTCCTCTCTCTTTATCCCTTGTTGCAGCCGCGCGCCGAGCGCCGCGCCGAACGACACCCGCGGTTGGCGCCGATCCGCCGATGGCGGCTTCGCCTGGTCGGTGGAGCTGAGGTGAGTGCCGCGCTGAGCTACGGGGTAGGGAATCGATGGCCGCCGGCCTGTTGCGCACGGCGCGATCGGGTTTCCAGCTCGCCGCCAGTCCGAAGGCGTTGACGCGCATCAGCCGGGACATTCGCGGCTGGGCGCTGCATCACCGCAGCGACAAATCCCTGACTTACTTGGCCCGGATGTACAACCCGTGCATCCGCGGCTGGATCACCTACTACGGCCACTTCTACAAGACGCAGTTGCGTCCGACGCTGGTGCGGATCGATGCCTATGTCATTCGGTGGGCGCGCCGTAAGTTCAAATCGATGCGCCACCAGACCAAGGGTGGAAGAGACTGGTTTGCCCGGTTCCGCCGGGCCAACCCAACGCTCTTTGCCCATTGGTCTTTATGTCATGGCAGCGGCCGGACATCGGGAGCCGTGTGACTCGAGAGGGTCATGCACGGTTCTGGGAGCGCGTGGAGGTGAAATTCCTCCGCGCGACTCGACAACAGCGCCCGATTCACTGTGGTCTCGGCGAGTCCGCTTATCCCCCCGATAGCGACGGAATCCTTGCATTGCGGCAAGCGTCGAGGGCCAGAAGTTGCCGCTCAACCAACGACGCAATCGTGCACCGGCTTCTGGACTAGGCGCGTATGGCCTGGCGAAACCGGCGCCATCAACGTGGTGTTGGCCAATACGGAGGCCATTGTGTTGAGTTTTAGGTAAAGTCCTGGATGCCAGTGCTCCCATCCAATTCAGTACGTTTTGGACCTCTCGGTTACAAAAGTCGCAGGTAATGATTTGCTTGAGCAATGAAAGGGTTGCCATCTTTTTTCGGCTTGCCGCAACGCTGATTGCGGCTGCCGCAACAGCGGCGATCAGCCCCGTGAGTGCGCAAAGCGCTGCGCTCACGGTCGCCTGCGTCGCGCCCCCTGAATTTACTCGCTTTAACGAGCCGCTCAAGCGCATGGCGGAGCGAATTTCTGCCAGTCAACCACTTACGATCGTCGCTATCGGCTCGTCATCGACCTTTGGCGCGGGCGCAAGCTCGCCCGCGATGTCCTACCCGAGCCGACTTGCGTTCGAGCTCCGTGCGTTGCTCCCACGTACGTCGATCACCGTCATCAACCGTGGCGTCAATGGCGAGACCGCGCGGGACATGCTGGCGCGGTTCGATCGCGATGTGTTCGCGGCAAACCCTGACCTAGTGTTGTGGCAGGTCGGTAGCAATTCAGTGCTACTCGGCATGCCGATTGCCCCGACCGGTTCGCTGATAAGTGAAGGCCTGCGACGGCTCAAGGTCGCTGGCTCCGACGTGGTCCTGATCAATCCGCAATACGCGCCCAAGATCATCGCCAAGCACGACGAGCATGACGTTGATCTAATGAACACTCTGATCTCCGCCGCGGCCCGCGAAATGCATATCGATCAGTTCCAGCGCTTTGCGCTGATGCGCTACTGGCACCTCACGGAAGGCCTCCCGTTCAGCGCCTTCCTGTCGAAGGACGAACTCCACATGAACGACTGGAGCTACGGTTGTTTCGCCAAGCTACTGGCTGGCGCGATCGCGGAAGCCGCGACGCGCGCGACGGTGCACTAGGCTTAGGGCACATCCGGATCATTTCTGCCTCGCCAGGCGTTGGCGGGCGTGACAGCGATAGGTCCATCAACCGCCGCGCCGCCTCGTTGCAGTCGTGGCGGCAATACCCTCGACAGGAGACGCGGAGCGCCCGCGAAGCCATCGTGTCTGCAATGCCAGCAGGCTCGCGCCCCGGCATGGGGCACCGCACCTTCTGCCGGTAAAACCGTTGGCATTTCCGTTCTTATTTCGTGGCACTGGGCGGTACTGGCCCGTTCCTTAGTCGCAGGCCGCTTTTGAATTTCGAGGCGGCCCCTTTTGATCTAAGTCAATTGAGTTATCGCCATCTCTGTTCATTATGGCCTTACGAATTGGTTCCTCTGATAGCTGGCGCCTGCATGGTCGCGACACAATGGTACCTAGCCCCCGTGATTGCGGCGCTAATATCGCTTTTCATCTTCGTGTACGTCTCGTGAAAGCCGCAAGGAGGTATGCGCCAATGAGCCAGTTGCAATATCCAGACAGTGGGAGATTTTGGACGCCGAGAACGTGGTTCCTAATGCTATTGCTGGGCGCGACCGGCATTGCTTTCCTTTTGGGGCTTATCGCTGTGGCGACTACCAATTTGGCGCACTGATAGCACCTTGCTCACAAGCGAACTCTAAAAATGGGAACAGTAAATAGTTGCACGCCTGAACCGCGGCGCGCGGCACCGCGCTTCCTGGCCTCTCGGCTCTAAACGCCCTTGTGTGAGCTGAGTACATACGAGACCCTGGCTG
>JBAUYV010000358.1:0-2940 GCA_049584975.1 Xanthobacteraceae bacterium
TACCGGTTTTCCGAAAAGATCATGCTCCAACGAAGAATCTAGACCATGATCCGATTCAATCTGATCGGATCATGGTCTAGGCGCAATCGATAGCTCCGGCAACAAACCTCGCCTCGCCCCGATGTAATGCACGACGAGCCCAGCATAGACGACGGGCCAGGAGATTAAGGTCATAAAGAGGCCGATTCGACTGACAAACGCCACTTCAAATTTCAGTAATGTGGATGACTCGCCTCGCCGCCATCGCGGCTCGGGCAGCGCTCCGGCGGGCTTCCGGCGACACTTCCGGTTGCGTTGTCAACAGACGAGAGCGGGCAGGGTGCGGCCACCCGCATTGAATAAAGGATATCTCCCAGTGCTTTCCGATTAGGCCCCAAAAGTGACGGCCGCCCCGCCGGGCCGATCGAGCCATGGCCGTTGAACAGCATTGCGGCGGCGAAGAGAACGAACAGCAGCGCGGCGGTGATCACCAATCCGAGCGGTCTCGAGCGCTCATCGTCCTCCCAGGCCGGCGTGGGGCGCGGGTCGCGGCCGGAGGATTCCGGCTCGTCGTACCATTCAGCCGGCTCCCTCCCTGGGTCGCCGCCTGGGTCATCTTCGTCCACTTTCTCACCCACGTCATCGCCGACCGCCATGGCGCATCAAAGCAGCGGAAGTCTTGCACTCTCCATAAAAAATCTTCTCGAATTGATTCGAAATTGAAGCCATTGTCGGCCGCGGCCGGCGCAAAGCTCTTGTAATCGTCCGGTTTTTTTCCTCTCCCGGCCGCGGGCGGGAGATGGAATAATTGCCCGCAAGGCCAAAGCTTAACGATCGTAAGGGAGAGGAAAGTGCTCACCGCCGCTCGCAATGACATGCTCACCCGTGTTGGCCCAGGCACTCCGATGGGCGCGCTGCTGCGCCGCTATTGGCAGCCGATCGGCGGCGCCAGCGAGCTTGACCGCAACCCCATCAAGCCCATTCGCCTGATGGGCGAGGACCTCGTTCTCTACCGCGACCGCGGCGGCCGTTACGGCCTGATCGACCGTCACTGCCCGCATCGGCGCGCCGACATGGCCTATGGGTGGGTCGAGGACAAAGGCATCCGCTGCTCGTATCACAGCTGGCTCGTCGACGAGACCGGCCGCTGTCTGGAGCAACCGTACGAAGACACTACTAATCCGAAGCCGTCGAAAGCGGGCTGTGAGACCAAAGCCTATCCGGTGAAGGAATGCGCGGGCCTCCTCTTCGCCTATCTGGGGCCGCTGCCGGCGCCGGAGCTGCCGGTGTGGGAGCCGTTCACCTGGGCCAATGGCTTTCGCGAGATCGTGCTCGCGGACATTCCGTGCAACTGGTTTCAATGCCAGGAGAATTCGATCGACCCGGTGCATTTCGAATGGATGCACGACAACTGGGGGGCGCGCTTGCGCGGCGGCGGCGCCAACGCCGCGCCCAAGCATCTGAAACTCAAATTCGAGGAATTCGAGCACGGCTTCGTCTACAAGCGCGTGCGCGAAGGGCAGAGCGAGCAGGATCGCTACTGGACGGTCGGGCGCGTGGCATTGTGGCCGAACGGATTCTATCTCGGCAGCCATTTCGAATGGCGAGTCCCTGTCGACGACGAGAACACCCTCTCGGTGGCGTGGTTCTTCGTGCGCGTGCCCAAGGGCCGCGAGCCTTACGCGCAGGAACGCGTGCCGGCATGGAAGAGCCCGATCCGCGACCACGATGGCCGCTGGATCACGAGTCACGTCATCAATCAGGATATCGTCGCCTGGGTCGGCCAGGGCCGCATCGCCGACCGCACCAAAGAGAACCTGCGCTCGAGCGACATCGGCATTGCCATGATGCGCAGCCGCTTCTTCAAGGAGATCGAGGACCTGGCGGACGGCAAGGAGCCGGGCGGCATCATCCGCAGCGCCAACGCAGCCGCCTGCATCTCGCTGCCTAACATGGCGCGCGAACTCAACACCGAGGGCCTTGCGCTTGCCGACTTCGACAAGGACCCGCTCCTGCGCCAGCGCCTGAAGGAATTCCGCCACCACTACGGCCAGCCGCCGGAAGTGCGCCGCGAATTTGTCGAGGCGATGGGGATCGGGGGAGCGTAAGCAAATTTCTTGTGCGTTTGCGGCGATCCCGCTCAGCGTAGGGGCGGGTCTTAGACCCGCCCCTACGGCGCGCCGACCTCTCAAATCTTGATTCGCGAAAATCGCCGCACCTCGCCCGCGAGCTAAAAAAACACCGGAGCAAAAAGTGCTGGGCAATCAACAACAAGTCGCGCATATAGTGACAACGCTTGACAATTGTCGCGCAGGAGATAGAAGGATTCCGTCGGGACCTATATACCTCTTGACAGGAGACAAAAACCAAATTATGTCGTTTTACAGGGAAATTGAGAAAAACGGCGACAGCCATGCTCAAGCAATTCAAAACATTGGCCGATCTTTATCGTACTTTCAGTGACAACCAGGTCGCTCTGGATCACTTCAAATCGATCCGGTGGCGGGATGGCGAGTTCTGCCCGTACTGCGGCCACGATAAGGTCTACACGCTGAAGGCAAACCGCTATCAGTGCGCCCAGTGCAAAAACACGTTCTCGATCCTTGTCGGGACGATCTTCGAAAATACGAAACTGCCATTGAAAGTCTGGTTCGGCACGATTTGGCTGCTGACCAATCATCCCAAGGGGATTGCTTCGACCACGCTGGCGAAAGACCTTGGCATTACTCAAAAGTCGGCTTGGTTCGTTCTGCATCGCCTGCGCCACGCGGCTCGCACGCAATCGTTCAATTCCCCACCCATGAAGGGGTAAAGTTGAGATTGACGAAACCTACGTGCGAAATCCGGTGCAAGGCGGACACCCATTCCAGCGCAAGGCGGACAGCAATCCGGTGATTGCGGACAGCAGGTGATGGCGGCGTAGAGCACGCTCCCGTCGACAGTCGAATCAGCTGATCGGTC
>JBAUYV010000359.1:0-27162 GCA_049584975.1 Xanthobacteraceae bacterium
GTGTTCACATTCTCGATCGCCATGTAGCGGATGTAGAGCGCCTCGCCGACCGACAAGAAGGTGACGATCAGGAGCCAATTGGTCTGGCGCGCGGTCGGCAGAAACAACGGGCGGCGCATCTAGAGCATGATCCCGAAAAGTGGAAGCCGGTTTTCGGATAAGATCATGCTCAAAACAACAATTTAGATCTCTTGATCCAATTCATTTGAATTGGATCAAGAGATCTAGGTCCTTTCCAGCTCCGCTTTCACTGCGGCAAGCGCTTCAGGCGTATCGACATCGGTGAGCGCGGCATTGCCGGTCAGCGGCACTTCGACGACGGCCTCGGGATAGCGGCCGATCAGATAACGCGCGCCGACATCGCCTTCGACCGTCATCAGATCGGCGAAGAACCGGCGCGACCACACCACCGGATTGCCGCGCTTGCCGTCGATGGTCGGCACTACGACCAGCGCGCCCTTGTCGGGGTCGATTGCGCCGATCAGGCGGTCGATCAGGCCGGCGTCGACCTGCGGCATGTCGCCGAGACAGACGAGGGCGCCATCGACGTCCGCCGGCAACGCGGCGACACCGGTTTTGAGCGAGGTGCCCAGCCCCTCGGCGAAATGCGGGTTGTGCGCGAGACTGACCGGCAGGCCGGCAAGCGCCGCCTCGACCCGCTCGCGCTGATGTCCGGTGACCACAATGACCGGCCGCGCCCGCGAGGCGAGTGCCGCTTCGACGCGCTCGTGCTGATGGCCGGTGACCACGATCACCGGCCGCGCCCGCGAGGCGAGCACCGCGTCGACCACGATGCGTACAAGCGGCCGGCCGGCAATTTGTTCCAGAAGCTTGTTCGGACCGCCCATGCGGCTCGACCGGCCAGCGGCAAGCACAACGCCGGCGATGTTGCGGCCGGCCGGCGCCGGCTCATCGCGCGGCTGCGGCCGGGTGACGATCTCCATCAACAAACCGCCGACCCCAAGTCCGGTGATATCCTCGCGCGCCACTGGCAGGCCGGCGAGAAGCCGCATCAGCACCCAATCGAACCCGTTTTCCTTTGGGCTGCGTGCGCATCCCGGCGCACCCAGGACGGGATGGCCGGATGCGTCGCCGCCAATCATCAGCAGATTGCCGGGATCGACCGGCATACCGAAGTGCTCGATATGGCCGCCGATGGATTCCAGCGCGGACGGAATCACATCGCGGCGATCGGCGATGGCAGAGGCGCCGAATACGATGGCCAACTCCGCGCCTTCCTTGAGGACCTCCTGGAGCGCGCGCGAGAGTGCCGCGCGCTCGTGCGGCACGCGGCGCTCGGCCATGATCGTAGCGCCGGCAGGCGCCAAGCGTTCGTTGGTAATTTTGAGGGTCTTTTCGATGACCTTGGGGGCAAGGCCGGGCAGCACCGTGGACACGACCCCGACCTTGCGGATGCGGTACGGCGCCACGCGCAGCAGCGGCTGTTTGATGCCCGCGACCGCCGCATCGCGCGCCTGTTTGCCGACCGCGAAGGGAATGATCTTCACCGTAGCGATCATCTCGCCGGCGACCACCGGCTTGTAGGCCGGGAGCGTGGCGAAGGTGATCGCCTCGTCGACGCGGTTCAATTGATCGATGGCGTCCTTATCGACGACCAACACGCCGGCGTTCTGCGCGAACAGATTGGCGCGCCCGGTAAAGGCACGATCGACGTGCACGCCCTCGCCCGCGAGCTTCTTGGCGATCTCTGCCGCGGCGACATCTTCGGAGACGTCGCCCGGTTCGAGGCGAGCGACCATGACTTCCTTGATTCCGGCAGCTTCGAGGGCCGCGACTTCGGCGGCGCCAACCAACGTGCCCTTCTTCAGCACCAGCGGGCCCTGCCGGATGGTATGCACGGCGGTAGCGCCGAGCGCATCTTTGGGCGCTACGCCGCCAAATTTCATGACGCCGCCTTCGCAACAGGCGACTCCGCCTCGCCCTCTTCGTGGAGCCGTTCGGTGATCTGCGCCATGATCGCGACCGCGATCTCCGCGGGCGATACCGCGCCAATATTGAGGCCAATTGGCGCATGGATGCGGGAAAGATCGGCGTTGGTCTGTTCCTTGAGCCGCTCAACGCGGCGGGCGTGCGTCTTCCGCGAGCCGAGGGCGCCGATATAGAAGCAATCGCGCGACAGCGCGTGCAGCAGCGCCGGATCGTCAATCTTCGGATCGTGGGTGAGCGCGACAAACGCCGTATAGCGATCGACGTTCAGAGGCGGCAGCGCGGTGTCGGGCCACTCGGCAATTACTTTCACATCGGGGAATCGGTCCGGCGACGCGAATGCAGTGCGCGGATCGACGATGGTCACGTCATAGCCTAGCATCTTCCCCATCGGCGCTAGAGCTTGGCTGATATGCACCGCGCCGGTGATGACGAGCTGAGGCGCGGGGACATAGACCGTGAGGAAAACACGGCCCGCCGGCGTCTCCGCCATGCCGCTCTTGCCCGTACGCAGAGCCTCAGCCAGAGCGGCCCGCACTGGATCTTTGGCGATATCTACTGCTTTTACCAGGCGCTGATCGCCGCTCGCCACATCAGTGACGACGATCGCAGCGCGGCGGGCGGCGCGTTCGGCATTCAGCGCGCTAAGGATGTCGAGCCTCATGGCGGCGTGACTCTACTCCACCTTCTCGACGAAAACCCGGATTTTGCCGCCGCAGGAGAGGCCGACTTTCCAGGCAGTCTCGTCGGCAACGCCGAATTCCAGCATTTTCGGCTTACCGCTCTCGATCACGTCGAGCGCCTCTGTCACGACCGCGCCTTCGACACAGCCGCCGGAGACCGAGCCCAGGAAGTTGCCCTCGCCGTCGATGACGAGGTTGGAGCCGACCGGCCGCGGCGCGGAGCCCCAGGTTTCGACCACGGTCGCGAGCGCGACTTCGCGGCCAGTTTTGCGCCAGTCCTCAGCCGCTTTGAGGATGTCGTCGTTGGTTGAGAGCATGTCGGGGTCTCCGTCAGGGGCGAATAGCGAGTAGGGAATAGCGAATAGGACAAAAGTATTCACTCTTTTCCCTATTCGCCACTCCCCATCCGCCACTCGCTATATCTGCCAGAATATAGCGCGTCAGGCGACCTTTTGCATCCAGGCTTTTGGATCGCCTGTCCGGCCGCCGTCGCCCTGGAGTGCCGCCACGAGCGCGCTCATGGACTCAAGGTTGTGGATCGGGCGGAATTCGTCAACGTAGGGCAGCATGGTCTTGATGCCGCGCGCCCGCGCCTCGAAGCCTTCGAAGCGCAAGAGCGGATTGAGCCAGATGAGTCGCCGGCAGGAACGGTGCAGCCGGTCGATTTCGAAGGCAAGCGTATCGTCGGCATCGCGTTCGAGCCCGTCGGTGATGAGCAGCACCACGGCGCCCTGCGTGAGCACGCGCCGCGCCCACTGCTTGTTGAACACCCGCAGCGACGAGGCGATGCGCGTGCCGCCGGACCAATCGGGAACGCTCGCCGAGCAGGCGGAGAGCGCTTCGTCCGGATCGCGCTCGCGCAGCGCGCGGGTGACGTTGGTGAGCCGGGTGCCGAACAGGAACGTGCTCACGCGTTTGCGCGCGTCGGTCAGTGCATGCAGGAAATGCAGAAAGATGCGGCTGTACTGACTCATCGAGCCGGATATATCGAGCAGCGCCACGAGCGGCGGCGGCTTGGTCTTCGGCCCGATGAAGCGCAGATCGATGAAATCGCCGCCGCCTTTGAGGCTCGCGCGCAGCGTACGGCGGATGTCGATCAGGTGACCGCGCGGGTGCGGCGCCAGGCGGCGCGTACGCACTTCCGCGAGCGGCAGCACGAGCCGCTTCATCGCCTCCTTGGCGGCGGCGATTTCGGCGCTCGTCATCTGCGCGAAGTCCTTGTGCTGCAGCACTTCGCGGTCGGAGACGGTCATGCGCGCGTCAAGCTCGATCTCGCGTTCGCGCTTCAGCTTGTCATCGACGCCGGAGAATAACGCCTCGTGCACGCGAGTGGCGCCCGCCTGCGGCGCCGCCGGTTGTGACGGCGCCTGCGGCAGCATCATTGCCAGCATCTGGTCGATATAGCCGCGGCGGCGGAAGAAAATGCGGAAAGCCTGGTCGAACAACACCGAATGCTCGTGTCGTTTCACGAACACCGTGTGCAGCGTCCAATAAAAATCCTCGCGCGTGCCGACGCCTGCCGTCTTGAGTGCCTCAAGCACATCGAGTACCGCGCCCGGGCCGACTGGGATGCCGGCGGCCCGCAGCGCGCGGGCAAAATAGAGGATGTTCTCGGCAAGCCGGCCCTGCTGCTCCGGTTGATCAGCCATGACGGGCACTCTCTGAAAACTTGCGGCGCGCAGCGTCTTGCCGTAAACGCTGGGGCCGCGCGGTTTGCCCCGCGCCGTAAGCGTTTACGTCAGCCAACGCGCCCGGCCGATCCCCGCCCGCATGGAATGGGGGAAGGCTTTCTGGCGCTCGGAGCTTTGACGTGACGCGCATTCTCAAATTCCTGACGTCCTCGATCACCGCGTTCTTGGCCGCGCCGCGTGCGGCGCGCGTAGGTTCGTTCCTGTTCTTTCTCGCCAGCGTCGCTGACGGCACGCTGATGCCGTTTTTCCCTCTCTGGGCGCGCAACGACGCTGGCATACCCGTTGAATATATCGGTTTGCTGCTCGGATGCTATGCGGGCGGCGAATTGCTAGCCACGCCCTTTGTCGGCGGAATTGCCGACCGGGTCGGGCGGCGGCCAGTCCTGCTGGCGTCGACCACCGGCATCGGCGGGGGCTTCATCCTTCTGTTCCTCGCACCTAGCGCAATCACGACCGCATTTTCGCTTCTGGTCATCGGGATATTCGAAAGCGTTCTCCATCCCACCGCCGCCACCGTCATTACCGACGTGGTGCCCCAGGACGATCGCCGCGGCCATTTCGCCATGACGCGCATCATGTCGAACGCCGGCCGGATCATCGGACCGGCGCTGGGCGGCGTCCTGGCGCTGTGGTCGCTGCATCTCGTGTTCTTCGGCGCCGCCGCCACGATCCTGATCGGCGCGGCGGCGGTCGCTGCGCTGCTGCCCGAGACGTGGCACGGGCGCACCGATGGCGGCGGCGACGATGACGACGAAAGCCTCACCGCCCTCGGCGCGGCCATCCGCGACCGCCGGCTGGCAGGATTGCTGCTATCGATTTCCGTGCTCGAAATCGCCGTGAGCTGGATCGAGGCGGTGACACCGCTTTACGCCACTGCGGCAGGCGCGTTGACCCCCACGGGCATCGGAATGCTGTTCGCCTACGCTGGCGTGGTCGGCGTCATCTTCCAACTGCCGGTCACCCAGGCTTCGCAGCGGATCAGCGGCTTCGCCACCGTGCTGTGGAGCGGCGCGATCGAGGCGCTCGCCTTCGTCTTTCTTCTGCCCTCACCGGCGCTGCCGCTGCTCGTCGCGGCGATCACGTTGGCAACGTTCGCCCGCATGCTGTCAGGCCCGCTCGTCCAGGCGATCGTGTCGGAGCTGGCGCCGCGCAACGCGCAGGCGACCTATCAGGCCGCGTTCTCGGTGGTCTTCGATCTCAAGGACGCGGCCGGCCCGGCGATCGGCACCTGGCTCTACGCGATGTCGCCGGTGTTGCCGTGGGGAACCGGCATTGTAGCCTCGATCGCTGCCTCATTCGCGCTCGCGGTGGCGGCGCGGCGGCATGAAGCGGGGCAAGAAAGCGAGAAGTCTTGAGATGACACGACGGCGTCAACTCGCGGTCGTGTCATTCCGCGGCTCTTAGCTCCGCCTTCACCTCGTCGAGGAGCTCCTTGACCTTTGAGCCTTCGAGCCGGGCGATGTCGTCCTGATATTTGAGGAGCACGCCGAGCGTATCAGACACGGTGGCAGGATCGAGCGCGACCACGTCAAGCTCAGAGAGCGCACCGGCCCAATCGAGCGTCTCCGAGACGCCGGGCGATTTGAACAAATCCTGCTTGCGCAGCGCCTGCACGAAGGCGACCACCTGCTCGGAAAGCTTTTTGCTGACGCCCGGCACCTTCGTGCGCACGATGGCGAGCTCGCGCTCGGCGGTCGGATAGCCGACCCAGTGATACAGACAGCGGCGCTTGAGCGCGTCGTGCACCTCGCGCGTGCGGTTGGAGGTAATAACCACGACCGGCGGATGATCCGCCTTTACGGTGCCCATTTCCGGGATGGTCACCTGAAAGTCGGCCAGCACTTCGAGCAAAAACGCCTCGAACGCTTCATCGGTCCGGTCGATCTCGTCGATGAGCAGGACCGGCGCGCCCGCGGGGTCGGGCTCCAGCGCCTGCAACAGCGGGCGCCTGATCAAAAACCGCTCGGAGAACACATCGTGTTCAAGCCGCGCGCGGTCGTGTTCGCCCCCGGCCTCGGCGACGCGGATAGCGATCATTTGCGCAGCGTAGTTCCATTCGTAGACCGCCGCCGCGATATCGAGGCCTTCGTAGCACTGGAGCCGGATCAAATGGCGGCCAAGCGTCGCCGACAGCACCTTGGCGATCTCGGTCTTGCCGACGCCAGCCTCCCCTTCGAGAAAGATCGGCCGGCCCATCTTGAGCGCGAGAAAGAGCACGGTGCCGAGCGAGCGGTCGGCGAGATAATCGGCCTCGCCGAGGAGTTCGACGGTGGCATCGATGGAGGCCGGCAGCGGCCGCGGCGAAGATTTATTCATGCACTCAATCTATCCGGTCATGGCCGGGCTTGTCCCGGCCATCCGCGACTTCCTGCCATGTAAAGACGTGGATGCCCGGCACAAGGCCGGGCATGACGATTGGTAAATGCTGGCAATTGGTCCTGCCGTCTCGGCCTACTTTCCAATCGCCTCCGCGACCGCCCGGCGGGCCAGCACGCCGACCAAATGCGCGCGGTATTCGGCGCTGCCGTGGATGTCCGAGTTCATACCGTCGGCCGGAATGCTCATGCCTTCGAGCGATTTCGGCGAAAAGCGCTTCTTCAGCGCCTCCTCAAACGACTTCACCCGGAACACGCCGTTGGCGCCCGCACCGGTCACCGCGACACGGATTTCGCTGCCGCGTTTGCCGACAAACACACCGACGAGCGCGAAGCGCGACGCCTGATTGCGGAATTTCTGATAGGCCGCCCGCTTCGGGATCGGGAAGCTCACCTTGGTGATGATTTCCGAAGGCTCCAGCGCGGTCGAGAACATTCCGGTGAAGAAATCGTCGGCCTTGATGCGGCGCTTGTCGGTGATGATGGTGGCGCCGAGGCCGAGGCACGCAGCTGGATAATCGGCGTTGGGATCGTTATTGGCGACCGATCCGCCGATGGTTCCCATGTGGCGCACCGCCGGGTCGCCGATCATGCCAGCGAGCTTGGCGAGCACCGGAATGGCCTGCTGCACCACCGGCGAGTTGTTGACGTCGGCGTGGCGCGTCATCGCCCCGATGGTGACCGAGCGGCCGCTCTGCTCGATACCGGCGAGCCCCTCGATCAGCGACAGATCGATGAGCTGCGGCGGCCCGGCCAGGCGCAGTTTCATGGTCGGCAGCAGCGTATGGCCGCCGGCCAATATCTTGGCTTCCTCGCTCTTGGCGAGCAGGTTTGCCGCTTGCCGCAGCGTCTGCGGACGATGGAAAGTGAAGGCGTACATTGCAGTCCTCCGTTAAGCTCGATCCTAAGCCGCACGCGGCATCTTGTTGATCTTTTGCAGCACCGCCCAAACAGTCGCGGGCGTCGCCGGCATATCGATGACCTCAGTGCCCAGCGCATTGGTGATGGCGTTCATCACCGCCGCAGGCGCGGCGATGGCGCCGGCCTCGCCGCAGCCCTTGATGCCGAGCGGGTTCGAGGGGCATTTGGTCATGGTCGTCTCGACCTTGAACGACGGCAGGTTGTCGGCGCGCGGCATGGCGTAATCCATGTACGAGCCGGTCATGAGCTGACCCTTGTCGTCGTAGACGGTGTGCTCCAGCAGCGCCTGGCCGACGCCCTGCGCCACCCCGCCATGAACCTGGCCTTAGACGATCATCGGATTGATCACCGTGCCGAAATCATCGACCGCAGTCCAGCTGGCGATTGTGGTTTCGCCCGTATCGGGGTCGATCTCCACTTCGCAGATGTGGCAGCCGGCCGGGAACGTGAAATTCGTCGGATCGTAGAACGCGGTTTCCTTCAGGCCCGGTTCGATTTCGCTCGTCGGGAACTTGTGCGCCACGTAGGCGCCGAGCGTGACCTCGCCCCAGGCCATGGACTTGTCCGTTCCGGCCACGGTGAACTCGCCGTCCTTGAAGACAATGTCGCTGTCGGCGGCTTCGAGGAGGTGCGCGGCGATCTTCTTGGCTTTCGCCTCGACCTTGTCGAGTGCTTTCACGATGGCCGACATGCCGACGGCGCCGGAGCGCGAGCCGTACGTGCCCATGCCGAACTGCACCGTGTCGGTGTCGCCGTGCACGACGTTGACCTGATCCATGGAAATGCCGAGCCGCTCCGCCACCAGTTGCGCGAAGGTCGTCTCGTGGCCCTGGCCGTGCTGATGGCAGCCGGTCAGCAGTTCGACCGAGCCGGTTGGATTGACCCGGACCTCGGCCGATTCCCAAAGCCCCACGCCGGCGCCGAGTTGACCAACGAGCGAAGACGGCGCCACGCCGCATGCCTCGATGTAGGTCGCAAAGCCGATGCCGCGCAGCTTGCCGTGGCGCTCGGACTCGCGCTTGCGCTTGCCGAAACCTTTGTAGTCGTGGATTTGCAGCGCCTTCTGCAGCGAGGCGTTGTAATCGCCCGCATCGTAGAGCGAGGCGACCGAGGTCTGATACGGGAACGATTTGACGAAGTTCTTTTTGCGCAGATCGGAGGGATCGACGCCCAGTTCGCGCGCGCCAACTTCGACGAGGCGCTCCACCACAAAGGTCGCTTCCGGGCGCCCTGCTCCGCGATAGGCGTCGACCGGCACCGTGTTGGTGTAAACCGCGTCAACCTCGCAGTAGATGTGCGGAATCTCGTATTGCCCCGACAGCAACGTCGCATACAGGAAGGTCGGGACCGCCGATGAGAAGGTCGACATGTAGGCGCCGAGGTTCGCCGTCGTGTGCACCTTCAGCCCGGTGATTTTGCCGTCGGCGTCGAAGGCCATTTGCGCCTTGGTGACATGATCGCGGCCGTGGGCGTCGGTGATGAAGCTCTCCGAGCGCTCGCAGGTCCACTTCACCGGGCGGTGAAGCTTGCGTGCCGCCCACAGGCACACGACCTCCTCCGGATAGATGAAAATCTTCGAGCCGAAGCCGCCGCCGACATCGGGTGCGACCACACGCAGTTTGTTCTCGGGCGCCATGCCTACGAACGCCGAGATGACCAGCCGGGCGACGTGCGGATTCTGCGTCGCATTCCACAGCGTCAGGCTTCCGCTTGCGTCATCGTACTCGGCGATCGCCGCCCGTGGCTCCATGGCGTTGGGCACCAGGCGGTTGTTGACGAACTCGAGTTTGGTGACGTGCTTGGCGTTCTTAAACGCCGCATTGGTCGCGTCGGCGTCGCCGATGTGCCAGTTGTAAATAGTGTTGTTAGGCGCCGCCTCGTGAATGAGCGGCGCACCCTTGGCCGCAGCCTTCATCGGATCGACCACGGCGGCCAACGGCTCATAGTCGACGACGACCTTCTCGGCCGCATCCCTGGCTTGCGCCAAGGTATCGGCGATGACTACCGCAACCGCGTCGCCCACATGATTGGCCTTACCGGCGGCGAGCGCGGCGTGGGGCGCCATCTTCATCGGCGATCCGTCTTTCGACAGCACCACCCAGCCGCAGATCAGATTGCCGAGCTTGTCCTCGGCAAACTGTGCGCCGGTGAATACGCCGGCGACTCCGGGCATTCCGGCTGCGGCCTTGGTGTCGATGTTTTTGATCTTGGCGTGAGCATGCGGCGACCGGATGAAGTAGATCGCAGCTTGCCCAGGGCGGCTGATGTCGTCGGTGTAGTGGCCCTTGCCGGTGATGAAGCGTTGGTCTTCCTTGCGGCGCACTGATGCACCGATTCCCGTCGCACTCATGGCGGTTCCCTCCCGGGGATGACAGCCCTTGCCCTTTTGTCTTTCAGTCCTTCTCTATTCGGCCGCTTTCGCCGTGCTGCCGCCGCGCATCGCGCGCGCGCCTGCGGCAATTGCTTTGACGATGTTGTGGTAGCCGGTGCAGCGGCAGATATTGCCTTCGAGTTCCTCGCGGATCGTACGGTCGTCGAGGTCGTTGCCCTTGCGGCGGACGATATCGACCGCGGTCATGATCATGCCCGGCGTGCAGTAGCCGCATTGCAGCCCGTGATTTTCACGGAAGGCTTCCTGCATCGGATGCAGCGGTCCGTCTGGCGCGGCCAATCCCTCGATGGTGAGCACATCGGCGCCCTCAAGCTGCAGCGCCAGCACGGTGCACGACTTGGTGGCCTTGCCGTTGATGTGGACCACGCAGGCCCCGCATTGCGAAGTGTCGCAGCCGACATGGGTGCCGGTAAGCCGCAGGTGTTCGCGCAGCAATTGCACCAAGAGCGTGCGCGGGTCGACTTCGGCTGTTACGGGTTTGCCGTTCACCGTTAGGGAAACGGCTGCCGTGTTGGCTGCCATCGGGGCTCCTCCTCGATAATTAAATACCGGCCAAACGTCTCGATTTGCGGGTCGGCCTGAGCCGCCGCCTCCATCCAAGGGCGAAATCGTGGCGTTTTTGCCTTTAATCGCCCCTTGGAACAAGAATTACTCTGAACCGCGCCCTGGGTGGCGGTCAAGGGAGTTTAGACGCGACTGACGGTCTAAAGGCCGCGCCCGGAACACGGCCCCGCCCCCGAACCCTGCCGGATGACCCGTGGACTTTGGGCGCGCCTGGCTTGCCGCACCCGCGGGAGCACGAGGTGTCGACGCCGATTCCCGGCACGGAGTTTCAAGAAGTCTGCGGGCTGACCGCCGCGACAAAATTCTGGAAAAAATCGTCCGCGACCTTCTTGGCCGCGCCATTGATGAGGCGCTGGCCAAGTTGCGCCAGCTTGCCGCCGATCTGTGCATCGACATTGTAGGTGAGCAGCGTGCCGCCGTCCTTCGGCACAAGCTTCACGGTCGCGCCGCCCTTGGCAAAACCCGCGACGCCGCCTTCGCCTTGGCCGGAAATCTTGTAGCCGTTCGGCGGATCAAGATCGGACAGCGTCACGTTGCCTTTGAACCTGGCCTTGACCGGCCCGATCTTGATGGTCGCGACCGCCTGAAAACCTGTGTCGGAGGTTTTGTTGAGCTCCTCGCAGCCCGGGATGCAGGCCTTCAGCACGGCGGGATCGTTGAGCTTTTCCCAGACCGTCTGCTGCGAAGCCGGAAGCTGATACTCGCCCGTCATCGTCATCGCCATGTCGCGATACTCCTTGGCCCCTCGCCGGACCAATCGCTTAGCGCCTCGCGCGGCGGCTGGAAAGACCGTTCTCATCGCGCCCGCCATGCACCCGCGTGTCCCGCTTCGCGGGCTTGCGTATGTCGGAACGGGCACATTAGCCTGCATCGCAACGCCAGGGAGGAAAATGAAATGCCAGACATCAAAACCGATGACGGCTGCATGATCCACGTCGAGGTTGAGGGCCCGGAGCGCGCGCCGGTGCTGATGCTGTCGAACTCGCTCGGCACCAACTTGCACATGTGGGATGAACAAGTCGGCCCCTTCACCAGCCACTTTCGCCTGGTCCGCTATGACCGGCGTGGCCACGGCAAATCGAGCGTGCCCAAGGGCCCCTACACCATGGAGCGGCTCGGCCGCGACGTGGTCGCCGTGCTCGACGGTCTCGGTATACAAAAGATCAACTGGTGCGGCCTCTCGATGGGCGGCATGGTTGGCATGTGGCTCGGCGCCAACGCGCCCAACCGCATCGACAAGCTTATTCTCTCCAACACCTCCGCCCACTTCCCGGACAAGTCGGTCTGGGATGGCCGCATCAAGTTCGTGCGCGAGAAGGGATTGGAAGGCATCGTCGACGCCAACATGGAGCGATGGTTCACGGCGGCATTTCGCGAACGCTCGCAGTCGGCCATGGAAAAAATGCGCGAGATGTTCCTGGCCACAAAGGTCGACGGCTATGTGGGTTGCGGCGAGGCAATCCGCGACATGGACCACCGGCCGCTGCTGCCGAATATCAGCGTGCCGACCCTGGTGATTGCCGGCCGGCAGGATCCGGGCCACGACGCTCGAAGCCGGTGAGTACATCAAGCAGCACACTCCCGGCGCCAAGATCGCCGTGCTGGAAGCCGCACACATCTCCAATCTCGAACAGCCGCGGGCTTACGCGGAGACCGTGTTGGGATTTTTGTTGGGGAAGTAGCCCGTCGCGAAGCCCGCGCGCCTCGCGCTGCGGTCGAACATCGGATAATGTCGCGTCTAGCTTAGTGACGCGTGGGGGCGTCTTTGAAGTTGCCGACGAGGCGCTTGTGTATCTGTGACACTGCGGCGCCCCGCGGGCATGCTGAGCGTTCGCATGCAGGCACGGCCAACCGTCAGATACATTCCAAACGCCGGGCGACGCCATGATGGCGCGGCTCAAAGTACACTTGGCCAATACGGCGCTGGTCGTTGTTTCCGTGCTTGTTACTTATTTCGTGGTCGAGTTTATCTTTTTCCGCGTCTTGCTTCCCAATATGCCGCTGCAATTGCGGCCTCACCTTCCTGATGTCGCCGACGTGCTGGTGCAGAATTCCAAATCCGGGTTTCTCCCTCACGACTACATCGCCTTGTTGGGAGACTCCTACGCCGAGGGCCTGGGAGACTGGCTCTGGCAGACCGAGGGAAATCGGGCCAAGCCGTTTCACTCCGCCAACGTCATTCACGATCTGACCGGCCGGGACGTGGTGAGCTTTGGCAAAGGCGGCGCCGGCAGCGCGGAAGGCATTGTCGAGCGCCCGGCCAGCGTTTTTAACCACAAGAGTTGCTACTTGTTTCCTACCATCGAATCGCCGAGCCAGATGTTCATCTATTATTACGAAGGCAATGACGTGGAGGATAACCTCTACTTTGAGTCCAAGGTGGTTAGCCGCTACGGCCATCTCGATGCGCAAACGATCGACCGTTATCTGAACGAGCAATACGCGGCGGGAAGCCCCTGGGACTGTCACCTCGAACTGCTGGATACCGTGTCAAGAATGGTAACATTCCTCTACGAGTACTATGTCTCGGGCGCGGACATCTTCAGTTGCAGTACTGGAGAGAACGCGAAGTATCACGACCGTCTGCTTGTCAACGGCCAGACCGTCGAAGCGCCAGCGCTGCAAGGACCAGCGCTGGCGACCGGCGAAGACGGAATCAGCGCCGCCATGGCGGTTCTTGACCGCTCGCTGAACTGGCTGCGGCACCGCTTCCCGGGTGTGCCGACGACCGTTGCCTATATTCCGTCGCCGCTGAGCGTATATCACTTGGAGGGAGAAGAGGTTTCGCACTGCCTCAAGATCGCCAGGATGGCGCCTACGGATAGGGTCAACCCCAACAGCGATTTCATCAGCAATCTCGTACAGAAAAGCGCAACGAACCAAGGCCTCGCATTCCTGGACGCGCGGCCGACCATGCGTGCGCTGGCGGCGACGACCATCATTCACGGCCCCAGGGATTGGGCTCACTTCAATGAGGCGGGATACCGCGCTCTCGGGGCTCTCATCGCCGCGCACGTCACCGCGCGCCCTTGAGCAGGCGCGGCGAAGGACGATGGCTCAATCCGGCTCGAATGCGTTCTTGTAATCGAGCTTGAGCGACGAATCCTGGCTTTGCTTTTCGAGATACAGGTTGCCGACGACGAGCGTGTCGAGTTCGCAACCCATGAAGCAGCGGAACGCGTCCTCGGGCGTACAGACGATTGGCTCGCCGCGCACGTTGAAACTGGTATTGACCAGGATCGGGCATCCCGTCTTCACCTTGAATGCGGATAGGAGCGCATGAAAACGAGGATTGGTTTCGCTGTGCACCGTCTGCACTCGCGCCGAATAATCGACATGAGTAACGGAAGGAATATCCGATCGTTGCACTTTCAGCTTTTCGATGCCGAATAAGGCTTCCTCTTCCGCGGTCATGGCGCGCCGGCGGTTCTTCACCACGTCGGCGACCAGAAGCATGTAGGGGCTTTCACTATCCAGTTCGAACCAGTCGGACACGTCCTCGCCGAGCACCGCCGGCGCAAACGGGCGGAACGATTCCCGGTACTTCACTTTCATGTTCAGCGCCGTTTGCATATCGGCTGCGCGCGCATCGGCGATGATCGAGCGGTTGCCGAGCGCGCGTGGACCAAACTCCATGCGCCCCTGGAACCAACCGAGCGCCTTGCCGCCGGCGAGATCGCCAACACTGCGTTCGATGAGGGCGCCGTCATCGAGCCTGACGAAGCGTGCACCGGCCGCGTTAAGCCGTTCCGCGCTTTCATCATCGCTGAAAGCGGGACCCAGATAGGCGCCCTGCATGCCGTCCAAACGATTGTCGAGTTGGCGTGGCTTACCGGCGTGCAGATGGTAGGCAGCAAGCGCCGCACCGAGCGCCCCGCCCGCGTCGCCGGCCGCCGGCTGAATCCAGATGCGCTCGAAGCGGCCGTCGCGCAGCACCTTGCCGTTGGCCACGCAATTGAGCGCAACGCCGCCGGCCAGGCAGAGATGCTTGGCGCCGGTCTCCTCAGCGGTCGATCGGGTGAGCCGCAGCATCACCTCTTCGGTCACCGCCTGAATCGACGCGGCGAGATCCATGTGCCTTTGGGTCAGCGGCTCTTTCGCATCGCGCGGCGGGCCGCCGAACAGAGCGTCGAAACGCCCATTGGTCATGCGCAAACCAGTGCAATATTCGAAATACTGCTGATCGAGATGGAATGTCCCGTCCGGCTTGAGGTCGATGATGTTGTCAAAGATTGTCTGGGCGAATTTGGGCTCGCCGTAGGGCGCAAGTCCCATCACCTTGTACTCGCCGGAATTGACCTTGAAGCCGATGTAGTAGGTGAAAGCGGAGTACAACAGACCGAGCGAATGCGGGAAATGCAGCTCTTTCAGCATTCGCAAGTCGTTGCCGCACCCATGGCTCAAAGACGTTGTCGCCCACTCACCGACGCCGTCCATGGTGAGGACGACCGCCTCATCGAACGGCGAGGGAAAGAACGCCGACGCGGCGTGGCTCTGGTGATGCTCGGCGAATAAGAGGCGCTCTTCCCACTCGACATCCGGCGCAAGCTCACGCAATTCGCTACGCAAGAGCTGCTTGAGGAACAACTTCTCGCGAAGCCAGAGCGGCATCGCCATTCGGAACGACTGAAATCCCCGCGGCGCAAAACCCAGATAAGTCTCGAGCAAGCGCTCGAACTTCAGAAACGGCTTGTCGTAGAAGGCGACGTAGTCGACGTCCGCGAGCTCCATGCCGGCCTGATCGAGGCAATATTCGATCGCCCTGCTGGGCATCTCGGAGTCGTGTTTCTTGCGGGTGAAGCGCTCTTCCTGGGCGGCGGCGACGATCCTGCCGTCTTCAATCAGCGCGGCGGCACTGTCGTGATAAAACGCCGATAGGCCGAGGATGCGCACGCGTGTACTCAGAAGATCGTATAGATGAAGGGCGCCACCGCGGAACCCTTCGCCAGCACCAGCAGGCTGCCAAACAGTGACATAACGACAAAGACGGGAAGCAGCCAATACTTCTTGCGCACGCGCAAGAACAACCAGAATTCGTTGAGAAACGAGATCATTGGTTACTCAGAATTGCTGCTTCATGGAGCTGAGCGCGGTTTCGGAAGGGTCACGGATGATCCAGTAGGTGTCGGCAGCGCTTTCCGCCTGCAGCCGAAGGGAATCCTTGCCGAACATCCGCTTCAGCAGGCCGACGGGAACAATGGCGCCGTAGAACAGCAGCGCCAGCACGATCGGACCCGTAATGGCATGGAGCAAAAGCCCAAATTGCAGCCAAAGCCTGTTGAGCACAGTAAGCCGCTTCGGCCACAGCACGGCGACGAGCGCGAACGCGATTGCAATGACAGCGGCCCACCAGCGCGCTTGATGCGGCGCCCGCAGCAACGGCAGGAACGCCGTAAGCGCGAAAACGGCGGCGAAGATCAGCCCAAATGAGCGATCCGACGAACCCTTGATCTTTTCCTGCCGCTGGAAGTTCTCGTGCATGAGTTCACTCAAACCGATGCCCGTGTTTTGACTGATGACCTCAAGGCCGGAGGGCGGCTTCTATCGCAGCGCCAGCGTTCTTCACGCCAAGCAGGTTTCTTTTGGAACGCAGGAATGGGCGTGTCATCGGCGACGCCCGCAACGCCTGGGCATCGTGACCGCTGTGGAATCCCCGTATCCTCATGCGATCTTCCGCAGCCGACACAACAGCGCCAGCACCGTCCCGAGGTGCGCCACCCACACACTACTAGGGTAATGCGTTTATTCGCGCATTTGGCGAGCGGATTCGACATCTCCACAGAACCGAGGAGTTATCCACAGGCCGTTGTGACTTTTTCGACACATGTCGGGTTGACGCCCGCAGTCCGCACTCGCCCTGCCTTCAATAACTCCTCACAAAGCCGACGCAGCGAGCGGTTAAACGACGCCTGCGTCTCGCGCACAGCGCGATTACCCTCCCCGCTGATCGCGAAACTCGTGCGGCGTGGTGCCGGTGTGCTTGCGGAAAAAGCGGGCGAAGTGCGAGGGGTCGGCGAAAGCCAACTCTTCGGCGATGTCTTGGATCGGCTGCGTGGTGAATACGAGCTGGCGCTTGGCCTCTGTAAGCACGCGCTGGCGGATGAGATGGCCGGCAGTGACGCCGGTCGAGCGTTTGACGTGATCGTTGAGCCGGTCAACCGTCATGCCGAGCCGGTCGGCATAAAATCCGAGCAAGTGTTGCTTCCGGAAAAACTCATCGACCAGCGCGCGTAGCTGCGCCACGGTGGCGTCGGCCGGCTGCAACGTCACGGTGCCGGTACGCGCGCGGCTCGCCGCCAGGCGCGCCACCCCGACGGCGATCAGAACAAGCAGGCTGCGCATGGCCAGCCGATAGCCTTCGCGCGCGAAGCTGTGCTCTTCGTCGAGTTCTTTGCAAAGGGCGGAGAGACGCGCGTGCTCGCCTTCGTCGCCGATTGGAACGATGGGATGCGCGGCGAGCGCCCGCAACCGCACCAGCGCCTCACCGGCGCGGCCCGCGAGTCCCGCGGCTGCATCCTCGGTGAAGCTCAGAACCCAACCGTCGGTGATGTTCGGCTCGAAACGAAAGCCGTGAGCGATGGTCGCCGGGACGAGAATGGCGGCAGGCGCCGCAAAGGGAAGCGTCGCCGCCTCGAACGTCATCGCGCCGCCGCCACGCTCGATCAGCAGGATCTGAAACAGATTGCGATGCCGATGCGCGCGGATGGTCCAATCATGGATCGAAGAACGCGAGGCAATGGTTTCGATGTGAATGAAATCGAACGCCTGATCGTCAGGCGGATCGCCGTAAAGGTGGAACAGAGGTAGCGCAACGGCCATGGCACAAGCATAGGCCGATCACGCCCAAGAAGAAGACGCCGCAGAAAAGCCGACCGCGACTTTGCACAGCAATACGCGCAAATGCCGGCAGCCCGCGGGTCGCGCGGGCTGCCGCAACGCAACGTCAATTGTTAGCGGTTCCCACCGTGTTGGCCACCCTGTCCGCCCTGCTGTCCACCTTGACCGGGCCGGTTCTGGCCGCCCTGCTGCTCGCCGGGTTTGCCTTGGCCGCCCTGTTGCTGCTGGCCGGGCTTCGGCTGCCCGCCGCCGCCCTGCTGCTGATCGCGCTGTGGGTTGCTCTGGCGCTGCTGCTGGTCGTCTTTGGGGTTGTTTTGCCGTGGATCGTTGGACATTGGACGTTCTCCAGTCGTTTTGAGGGATTTGGATCAGGTCCTCCCGGCCCACTATGCCAATGCGGGGCGCCGCTATTGGTTCCGGCGGCAAGTGGCTGCATAAGCGTCAATTGCTTGAGAAATAAGGAAAATCACCCATTGATCGCGCCCAAATTACGGGCAGCGCGGCCGCAATAAAGCCGGCTTTCGCGGTCCGCTCAAACTGGCTTGTAGGCGCGATCGTGATAGACCAAAGCAGGCCCGCCCGGGCCAAGGCGAACGGCCTGTACTGCGCCAAAATAGACGTTATGCGAGGCGACCGCCTTGATTTCGATGGTACGGCAATCGAACGCGACCACCGCGGATGCGAGGACCGGCGAGCCGGTCTTGAGGGTGAGCCACTCGCCCACAGAAAATCGCGCGTCGAGTTGGACGCCGCTGCGGCCGGCGAAAATGTCGGCGAGGTTCGACTCGGCCGCTCCGAGCGTGTTGATGCAAAACACGCCGTTCTGAGAAAGCAGCGGCGCGCTGTTGCTGCGGCGGTTGAGGCAGACCAGAAGCATCGCCGGCTGATCGGACACCGAGCACACGGCCGTCGCGGTGAAACCGGTCTTGCCCGCCGGACCTGCCGTGGTGACGACGTGCACCGCGGCGCCAAGCCGGCTCATGGCTTCGCGAAAAGCCGGCGGCTCGATGCTGACCACAGGCTCCGGCGCGACGGCCGTAAAGGCGCCGTCCATCGCATCGTCAGGCCGTTGGTCGATCCAGCTCATACGCTTTCCGGAAGATCATCGTCAGCCGAGGCGGACGATCCAGTATCCTCCTCGCTCGCAAAGTTTAGCAATGAGCGCCTCGCATACCGGATGCTCCGCCGGAGCTTGTCATCGGGCCGGCCACTTCGGGCCGGACCCGTTGGCGGAGCATGAAACAAAATCACTCCGCGGCGAGCGCCTTAGGAAGCCCTGGATACGCCACGTCATCCGGATCGAGCCACGCAGGATCGGTCCAGCCGTTTTCGTCGTATTCGGCCATGCATTGCTCGGCGAGCGCCGTCATCTGGTCCATCGTCCCGGAGGCACGTGCGTTCCACAGCGCCTGGATGCGAATGTCCTCGTGATTGCCGGCATAGTTGCGCTCGTAGAGTTCGTGGCGGCCGCCGAATTCGGTGCCGATGGCGTCCCAAAGAAGCTTCATCACCTTGATACGCTCCCGGTAGCCGATGCCGTGGGAGCCGCGCACATAGCGCGCCAGATAGCGATCGATGTCCGGGTTTTTGAAATCCTTGGCGGAGGATGGCAGGTAGATGAGCGAGGAGGCGACGATTTTTTCCACGATCTCCTTGATGCGCCCGTAGGCATCGCCGGCGAACACGCGGTAGCTCGAACCCGACTGCAGATTGGGCAACACCGCGCCATTCACCCAGGGCGTCGGATTCATCGCCATGGCGTCAGTGAGGGACCAGAAAAGATGCCGCCAGGCGATGATCTCGCCGAGCATCGCCTGGTTGCCGCGGAACTCGTCGGACCCTGCGGCGCGCAAGGCTTTGGCGATGACGCCGACCAAAAAGTCGAGTTTGACCGCGAGCCGCGTGCAGCCCTGAAATTGATAGCCGGCCAAAAATCCCGATTGCGGGAAAAAAATCTTCAGCTTTTCCAGGTCGCGGTGCAGCAGTACGTCTTCCCACGGCACGAACACGTTATCGAACACGAAGATCGCATCGTTCTCGTCGAAGCGCGACGACAACGGATAATCGAACGGCGTGCCCATAACGCTTGCGGTCATCTCATAGGACGTTCGGCAGAACAGCTTCACGCCGGGCGCGTTCATCGGCGCGATAAACATCACCGCAAGGTCGGTGTCGTGCAGCGGGACGGCGGCGTTCTGGCCAAGGAAATTATAGTGCGTGAGCGCCGATGCGGTCGCCACCACCTTGGCGCCCGACACGTAAATGCCGGCGTCGGTGTCTTTCTGGATGGTGATGTAGATGTCCTTGACCTGATCCACCGGTTTGGCGCGATCCACCGGCGGATTGACGATGGCGTGATTCATGAACAGCACGTGTTCCTGGGCGCGCCGGTACCAGGCCTTGGCGTTCTCGGCGAACTTGCCATAGAAATCGTAATTGGCGCCGAGCGTGTTCATCAGCGACGCCTTGTAATCCGGCGAGCGCCCCATCCAGCCGTAGGACATGCGCGCCCAGCACGCGATGGCGTCGCGCTGAGCAATCAGCTCCTCGCGCGAGCGCGCGGCGCGGAAGAACTTGTGGGTGAAACCGCCGGAGCCGGTATCGGTCGGAACCGTCAACAGCGGCTTGGTCTTGGCGTCATGGAGCGCGTCATAGAGCCGCGCGATCGAGCGCGCGGCATTGCGGAACGCCGGATGGGTGGTGACGTCCTTGACGCGCTCGCCGTAAATGTAGACCTCCCGGCCGTCGCGCAGGCTTTCCAGGTACTCCGCGCCGGTGAAAGGCCGCCCTTTGGCGCCGATGGCGTCCTCGCTTTTGACCCGGTCCATGCGTCCGCTCGCACCTCAGGATGACAGATTATCGGCGACCATGGCTCTAATGCCGCATTTTCACAAGGTCCGCAGCGTTGCCGTGCCGGAGGGCCGCTGTTAAGACTTTACCGGGATTCGAAAGTCGGCGGACGCATGGAATATTTCGTCCAGCAAGTCATCAACGGCATCACGCTCGGCTCAATCTACGGCCTCATTGCCATCGGCTACACGATGGTGTTCGGCATCATCGGAATGGTGAACTTCGCCCATGGCGATGTGTTCATGGTTTCGGTCTTCATCGCACTGATCACCTTTCTGATTCTCACCGCCTGGCTCGGCATCAGCTCAATCGTGCTGGCGCTGTTCATCGTACTCATCGTCGCCATGCTGTTCACCTCGCTTGTCAACTGGGTGATCGAACGGGTGGCGTATCGGCCGTTGCGCGGCTCGTTCCGCTTGGCGCCGCTGATCTCGGCCATCGGCATGTCGATCTTTCTGTCGAACTTCGTGCAGGTCACCCAGGGACCGCGCAACAAGTCGATCCCGCCCATGGTGCAAGGCGAATTCGTGCTGATCAACCAAAACAATTTTCCGGTTACACTGTCCTATAAGCAGCTCATCATCTGGGGCGTTACCGCCGTGCTGCTGCTGGCATTCTGGTACCTGGTGGCGAAGACCCCGCTCGGCCGCGCGCAGCGCGCCTGCGAGCAGGACCAGAAGATGGCGGCTTTGCTCGGCATCGACGTCGACCGCACCATATCGATGACGTTCGTGATCGCGGCTGCACTCGCGGCCGTGGCCGGCACCATGTACCTGATGTACTACGGTGTCGTGAACTTCGCCGACGGCTTTGTACCGGGGGTGAAAGCCTTTACTGCAGCTGTGCTGGGCGGCGTCGGCTCTCTCCCGGGCGCGGTTGTCGGCGGCCTCATCATCGGCCTCGTCGAAACGTTGTGGTCGGCCTATTTTTCTATCGACTACAAAGATGTTGCCGCCTTTTCCATACTGGCAATTACGTTGATCTTCCTACCGCAGGGGCTGTTCGGCCGGCCCGATGTCGAGAAGGTCTGAAATGGCTGCTGGCGCGCAAGGCGAGCGCGTCGATGTTCTCGGCGCCCTACGCGACGCCGCTTTTACCGGCCTCGTCGCGCTTGGCCTATTCCTGCCGCTGGTCGGCTTTCAGACCGTCACCAACATTCGCGACGAACTGACCCTGGCGACGCGCTGGCCGCTCTTGTTCGCATTTGTGGCGATTACCGCCGCAGGCCGTTTCGGCTACTCGGTCGTGCTCTCCCCTTGGCTCGCGCAGCGCGCGCGCAAGCCGGCCAAGCCCGCTGTGTCGCGCTCGCGCCTCCATTTCGGCAAGTGGTTCGTGCCCTTCGCCATCGGCTTCGCCGTCGTTTATCCCGTCCTGGCCGTCCTCGGCGCCGGATTCCAAAGTGCGCTGAAGTGGATTGATAATTTCGGCATCCAGATCCTGATCTACGTGATGCTCGGCTGGGGCCTCAATATCGTTGTCGGCCTCGCCGGCCTTCTCGACCTCGGCTACGTGGCCTTTTACGCAGTCGGCGCCTACTCGTACGCACTGCTGGCAAAAAACTTCGGCCTGTCGTTCTGGATCCTGCTGCCGCTCGCCGGCATTCTCAGCTCGTTCTGGGGGGTCCTGCTCGGCTTTCCGGTCTTGCGCCTGCGCGGCGATTATCTCGCCATCGTCACGCTTGCCTTTGGCGAGATCATCCGCCTCATTCTGATCAATTGGACTGCGCTGACCAACGGCTACGCGGGGATCACGGGCATACCGCGGCCGACTCTCTTCGGCATTCCATTCACCGCCGCCGACAACGGCTTTGCCGCAGTCTTTGGACTGGAATTCTCGCCGCTCTATCGCGTCATTTTTCTCTATTACATTATTCTCGCGCTCGCGCTCCTCACCTCCTTCGTCACCGTGCGCCTGCGCCGATTGCCGGTCGGCCGCGCCTGGGAGGCGCTGCGCGAAGACCAGATCGCCTGCCGCTCCCTTGGTATCAACACCACCAACACCAAGCTCACCGCTTTTGCCATGGGCGCGATGTTTGCCGGTTTCGCCGGTTCGTTCTTCGCCGCGCGCGAAGCGTTCATCTCGCCCGAATCTTTTACCTTCATTGAATCGGCGACCGTGCTTGCGATTGTGGTGCTTGGCGGCATGGGCAGCCAGATCGGCGTCGCCATCGCCGCCGTCGCCATGATCGGCGGCACGGAGATTTTGCGCGAGCTCGACTTTCTCAAACAGATTTTCGGATCGACCTTCGATCCCACCCAGTACCGCATGCTGCTATTTAGCCTGGCCATGGTGCTGATCATGATCTGGCGGCCGCGCGGACTGATTTCGACGCGCGCGCCTTCGGTGTTCCTGAAGGAGCGCAAGAGCATCTCCGTCGATCTGGTGAAAGAGGGTCATGGCTGATGGCGCGCGACGACTCCACTGTGCTGCGCGTCGAGCATCTGACCATGCGGTTCGGCGGCATCGTCGCCGTCGATGATCTTTCCTTCGAGATGAAGCGCGGCACCATCACCGCCCTGATCGGACCGAACGGCGCCGGCAAGACCACGGTGTTCAACTGCATCACCGGCTTTTACCGGCCGACGGAGGGCCGGCTCGCCATCCAGCGTGGCGACCCGGCACTGTGGAATGCACTCGAAAACCTGACCGACAGCGGCGAGCGCGGCGTGGTGCGGCCTAACGGCGCGCTGTTCCTGCTCGAGCGTATGCCTGACTATCTGGTCGAGCGGCAGGCGCGCGTCGCCCGCACATTCCAGAACATCCGCCTGTTTGCGGGCATGACCGTGCTGGAAAACCTGCTGGTCGCCCAACATAATCACCTCATGCTCGCGTCGGGCTACACGTTGCTTGGCGTTTTGGGCTTTCCCTCCTACGCGTCCGCCGAGCGCGCCGCGCTCGACAAAGCGCGCGCCTGGCTTGATCGCTTCGGTTTGCTTGACCGCGCCGACGATCCGGCCGGCGAATTGCCGTACGGCGCGCAGCGGCGCCTCGAAGTCGCCCGCGCCATGTGCACCGATCCGGTGCTGCTCTGTCTCGACGAGCCGGCCGCCGGGCTCAATCCGCGCGAGAGCGCCGAGCTTAACGAACTCCTGCTCGTCATCCGCGAGGAATACGATCTCTCGATCCTGCTGATCGAGCATGACATGAGCGTGGTGATGAAAATTTCCGACCATGTCGTGGTGCTCGATTACGGCGTCAAGATTTCTGACGGCGCACCCGATGCCGTGCGCAACGATCCGAGAGTGATAGCGGCCTATCTGGGCGTTGCCGACGAAGAAGTGGCGCAAGTCGAAGCGGCGGTGGGCTTATGACGGCGCCGCTTCTCTCCATACGCGGCGTGACCGCTTTTTACGGCCACGTGCGCGCGCTCAAGGGCGTCGACCTCGACGTCAATGCCGGCGAGATCGTCGCGCTGATCGGCGCCAACGGCGCCGGCAAGTCCACCTTGATGATGACTGTGTGCGGCAATCCACGCGCCCGTGATGGACAGATCGTTTTTGCCGACCACGATATCACGCGGCTGCCGACCCACGAGATCGCGCGGCTCAAACTCGCGCAAGCCCCCGAGGGACGCCGCATCTTTCCGCGCATGACCGTGCTGGAAAATCTGCAGATGGGCGCGACCGTCGCCGAGCCGGCCGAATTCGAGCGTGATCTTGAGCGGGTGCTGGCGTTGTTTCCACGGCTGCAACAACGGCTGACGCAACGCGGCGGCACGCTTTCCGGCGGCGAGCAGCAGATGCTGGCCATTGCTCGCGCGCTCATGAGCCGGCCGCGTCTTTTGCTGCTCGACGAGCCGTCGCTCGGTCTCGCGCCGCTAATCGTGCGGCAAATCTTCGATGCCATCAAAAAGCTCAACGCCGACGACGGTCTCACCGTGCTCCTGGTGGAGCAGAACGCCTATCACGCGCTCAAACTCGCCCATCGCGGCTACGTCATGGTCAACGGGCTCATCACCCTTTCCGGCACCGGCAGCGAATTGCTCAACCGAGACGAAGTCAAATCCGCCTATCTGGAAGGCGGCCGGCAGCAAGTGAAATGAGTGACGATGCCTGCATCATGAGTGCGTTCGCCGAATTCCTCTACGAGGAGGATTCGTTCGGCGTCTTTCTCCTGGTCACCGTCGTTCTCGGCGGCGGCGCGACGATGCTCGCCGGCCGGGCCATCGCGGCAACTTGGCGGCCGTGGTGGCAGGTCGTCGTCTACGCGCTGATCCTGGGTGGCGCGGTCCGCTTCATTCACTTCGCGCTGTTCGACGGCACACTGGTTTCGGCCCATTATTACGTCGTCGACAGCGCCATCTGCATGGCCGCAGGATTCATCGGGTTCCGCGCCGCGCGGGCCTCGCAAATGGTCAGCCAATATCGTTGGATTAACGCGCCGGACGGGCCGTTGCGCTGGCGCCGCAAGGCGCATTGACGTAACATTCATCAACGTTGGCTCTGCCGGCTCCACTTCGAGAGGAGCCATCCTCGTCGGCGCAAACTTCGCTTAACCCAGTTTTCCTCAATAACCATCGGCATTCCCGCGTTGCGTTGACTGTCGTTATGACCTGCTGTTATATGACCTGTCGGGATTGGGTGTAGATATGTGGAGCCCGTCATGTCGAGTTATCTTTTCCGGAGGCCAGAATCGTCCAACTGGTATCTTCGATTGTACCCGCCGAACGGCGGCAAGCGAGTTGAGAAGTCGCTCGGAACTTCCGACCGCAAGGTCGCCGAAATCCTCGCCGCGTCGCAAATCACCGAACACAAAAAGGCGCTCCTCGCCAAGCCGCGCATCGAGGCGGTCGGCTGGGAATACGATCTACAGCCGGGACGCCTCTATGACCGTCAATCCATTCTCGCGAACGTGGCCCGCTGGGAAGGCGACGAACTTCCGCCTAACCTGCGCGTCGTCGATGGCCAATCCATCTTCGCGACTGAGCGGGAGTTGCACGTGATCGGGCTCAATGGCGCGGTTGTCGAGAAAAGGCCCAATGGCAAGCCCCGGATCGCGCTGGTCGGCGACGGCCGAGTTACCGTCAAGAGCTTCGAAGAGGCTATCCGGGAATACGAGGGCGCGCAGCGGCCGGAAGTCATCCGCACGGATTCCGATAGCGCCATCCTGGAAGACTACTTGAAGCACGGGAGCATTCGAAAGAAGCGGCCGGTTACAGACCGGTATAAGCAAGGCGAGGCGCGCGCCGTACTGGCGTTGTTCAAGTCACTGACCGAAGGCAAGCTCCTGAAAGACGCGACCTACGACGATGCGTTGCTGCTGGTACAGCATTACAGAGGGCAAGGACTGAGGGGTGCGAGCATACAAAAAAAGTTAAAGTGGCTAATCTCTCCGATTAATCGCGCCATCGCCACGCGAGCACTTAAGATCAACGTGAATCCATTCTCCATTGCGTTGCCCGGTAAAGACGACTCGATCAAGCGTGTTCCATTCGACGACGACGATATGGCGGCCATCAAGGCCGGGCTTGGTACGTTGTCAGCGTTCGACCAATTGCTGGTCGCGCTGTTGGCGACGACCGGCATGAGATTATCCGAGGCGTTCCAGGTCCGTAGCGAAAGCTCTGAGAAGGGGGTTCGCTACACGGTCATAGGTGCCAAGACTGCCGCGAGTAAGCGACGGGTGCCTTTCCCTGAGGTGCTGCTGCCCTATCTGCCGCCTAAGGTCGCTGGGCCCCTGTTCGAAGGGACGCCGCGCGATGCGTCATACCGGCTCATGCGCTTTATCCGGGCCTGTGGGATCACTGACCCGACCAAGGTCGCACACTCGTTCAGGCATCGCGCCAAAGACCGGCTACGGGCCGCTGCGTGCCCATTGGACATCCAGTACGAGATTTTGGGTCACGAAGAGGAAACTGTTGCGGCCAGCTACGGGCTGGGATCGCCGGTCACGTTGCTGCGGGAATGGATCGACCATATCGGGTGGTGAGCGGCCTCAAGCGGGCATAGATTTCGGGCAGCCTACTGCCGATCCAATCGGCTGAACGCTCGCAAGGAGGAACTCGCTAACGAACTGGCGTTTAATCCTCGCACGCTAGACAGGTGGAAAACGCTTGGCATGGGGCCGCCAAGAACTCACGTTGGCCGAAGGGTGCTCTATCGAAGGTCAAGCGTGCAGAGGTGGCTCGTAGCACAGGAGCATCAGGAGAAGGCGTCGTGATGGAACGCGTTTGTACGCCCTTCCGAGGCTGCTTTGCCCATGCCATCCATGACCGAGGGAAAGGCGGTGGCGTTTCGACGTTATCGGCGGACTTCCCAAATTTGCCGGACAACCTACCGCCCGGCTCGGGGTCGAGCGAGGGCGGCCGATTGACCAGCCCAAGCCTGCATTCGTCAGTGTCATTCTCTCTCACGGCGAAAACAGGGGTTCGAGTCCCCTAGGGCGCGCCATGTAATGAAATCAATGGCTTAGCAGGATTGAAAATAGCAGTAATAGCAGGATTTAATAGCATGTCTTTCGGGGCGAAGCGGGCCGTAATTTGCTAATGGCTGGGGCGTCGCCCGGAGCGCGATGATGTCATGCGGCCTTCTCAAAAGCCGCGACAACGCCGCGTCGATCAACAATATGTTCGCCCTCTTTGAAGCCGAGCAGGCAAAGCACGCAAATGATTTCCTTGTCAAAGGTCGCTTCGCGTGAACGCCCATGGTCGCGGCAGAAACTCGCCGAAGAACAAATTCAATAGCTGTCTTCCGGTGGCGGGGTCCTCTTGTCAACTGGTCTTGCGCCTCTCAGCGGCGGCATTCATCGGCAGAGTGCGGTATGGGCGGCATCTATCACTTAACCATCCCAAGCGAAGCGATTAGCCTGTCGGAAATCGAACCCCCACATGAGCATCAGCGTACAAGAGCCGGGCTTCGACGGATTGGCCCGCACCAACCTGCGCTCTCCCAGCAAGGTGGTCC
>JBAUYV010000360.1:0-3761 GCA_049584975.1 Xanthobacteraceae bacterium
AATTGGATCACGGTCTAGATCCTTCGTTGGAGCATGATCTTTTCGGAAAACCGGTATCCACCCTCGGATCAAGTCCGAGGGCAGGCTTTTTCCGGATCATGCTCTACTGACTCGCCCAGAGAATGCGGGCGATCCACAACACGTCGGCGGCCGCAAAGGTGCGGTCGGGGTGCGCGGCGTTGAGGGATTTCAGCTCGATTGTCTTTGCGGTGCGGCGCTTGAGTTCCTTCACCATCACCTCCCCGCCCTTGGTCTTGACGACGACCCGGTCGCCGCGGCGGATCGGCGCCGATGGCGAGACGAGGACAACGTCGCCCTCCCGGTAGGCCGGCTCCATCGACTGCCCGGACACTTCGAGCGCATAGGCGTGCTCGTCGTTGACGGACGGAAATGCGATTTCATCCCAGCCTTCGCCGGCCGGAAATCCGCCATCATCGAAATAGCCGCCGGCGCCGGCCTCCGCAAAGCCGAGCAGCGGGACCGCGCGCACCGCCGCGCCGCCCGATTGCTCGATCAGGGTCACGAAAGTGTCGAACGGCGTCCCGGTTGCGGTCAGCGCCTTGGCGATCGACTCGGTGGACGGCCAGCGGGCGCGGCCTTGGGGCGTGATGCGCTTAGATTTGTTGAACGTGGTCGGGTCGAGTCCCGCCCGCCGCGCCAGTCCGGAGGCGGATAGACCGGCGCGTGCCGCCAGGCGATCGATGGCCGACCAGACCTGTGCGTGCGTGAGCATCGACGCCACTCCACCATCCCGCCACGGCGGCCGCCAGGCGGACTCCCCAGCCATGATAGGAATTTATTACCTGTAGGCTCAAGCCCCGAAACGGCTTTTCGCGCCAGCTCGTGGTCCGCAAAGCGCAAGGCGGCTGTTCCGAAAAGATCGCGCGCCATACAGAGATCGAATCTTGAACAAGCGGTATCGCGCCGATATAGGCTCGCCGGTCCTTAAAGGCGCTTGGCGGTGGTGACGATCTACAAGATCTGCGAACGGGCACAGTGGCGGGCCGCCGAGGCCGGCGGACAGTTTCGCGGTTCGGCCGTCGATGAGCGGGACGGTTTCATCCATTTCTCCACCGCACCGCAACTTGCCGAGACGGCTTCAAAGCACTTCGCCAAGGCCTCGGATTTGATCCTGGTCGCGGTGGATGCTGCCGTGCTGGGCGCGGAGCTGAAGTGGGAGCGCTCGCGCGGCGGCGATCTTTTCCCCCATCTTTACGCCGCGCTGCCGCTGAACGCGGTGCGCTGGGCCCGGCTGCTGCCGGACGAAATCGACGGCCGGCGCCCGCTGCCGGAGCTTGAGCCGTGATCGCGCTGTTCGATCGTCTCGCTCAGCCGCTCCTGCGCAAGCTTGAGCCGGAAGATGCGCACGGGTTTGTCATCAAGATGCTGAAAAGCGCGCGGCTGTTGCGCGCTCCGCGCGACGACCGGCGGCTCGCCATGCGGGTTTTTGGCTTGAATTTTCCGAACCCCATCGGCATCGCGGCCGGGTTCGACAAGCATGCCGAAGTGCCCGATGCGCTTCTGCGGCTCGGCTTCGGCTTCGTCGAGGTCGGCACTGTGACGCCGCTGCCGCAGGCGGGCAATCCACGGCCACGGGTCTTCCGACTTGAAACCGATCAGGGCGTGATCAACCGGCTGGGCTTTAATTCCCAAGGGGCCGATGTCGCCCTGTCCCGACTTGCCGCCCGCGCCAACGCCGGCGGCATCGTCGGCATCAATGTCGGGGCCAACAAGGACACGCCCGACCGCATCGTCGACTACGTGCGGCTTATCGAGCTGTTTGCGCCGGTCGCGAGCTACGTCACCGTCAATATTTCTTCGCCGAACACGCCGGGGCTGCGCACCATGCAGCAAGCCGCCGTGCTCGACGATCTGCTGGCGCGCGTGGTCGATGCGCGCGAGCGCGTGGCGCAGAACGCAGGCCCCACGCCGGTACTGCTGAAGATCGCGCCCGATCTTTCGCTGTCCGATCTCGACGATGTTGTGGGGATCGCGCGCTCGCGCCGGGTCGACGGAATGATCGTCGGCAACACCACCGTGGGGCGGCCGCCTGCGTTGCGCGACACCACGAAGGCCAAGGAGTCTGGCGGGCTGTCGGGGCGACCGTTGTTTGCGCTGGCTAATCGCATGCTGGCTGAGACTTACGTGCGTGTGGAGGGCGTGTTCCCGCTGGTCGGCGCCGGCGGCATCGATTCCGGAACGGCCGCGCTGGCGAAAATCCGCGCGGGTGCGAGCGTCATCCAGATTTATTCCGGGCTGGTGTTCCGCGGCCTGGGCCTGGTGGCCGAAATCAAAAGTGTCCTGCTCGCGGCGCTCGCACGCGACCGGCAGGACAGCCTCAAGGAATATATCGGCGCCGATGCGGCTTCGGTCACCGCGGAGCCGTGGCCACCGTAAAGCTTGGCCGCACCGACAGGCGATGCACTAACAATCGGCAGGCCGGCGTCGTACAAAGGTATACCGGCGAAGACGCCGGCGTTGGGGAGAAACAGATGATCGATTGCTATACGTGGACGACCGACAACGGTTACAAACCGCGCATGATGCTCGAGGAGACCGGTCTCCCGCACAAAATCGTTCCGGTCAATCTGCGCGAAAAGGCGCAGATGTCGCCAGACTTCATGAAGATCAGCCCGGGTCACAAAATACCGGCCATCGTCGATCACGACGGACCGGGCGGCGCGTGCGTGACCCTTTGCGAGTCCGGCGCGATCCTCAAATATCTCGCGGAGAAGTCGGGCAAGTTCTACCCAACCGCCGCGGCAGCGCGCGCCAAAGTCGACCAATGGCTGTTCTACGGCTCCGCGACCTTCACCACGCTGGCGCAACAGTTTGGACACTGGACCATACGTTCGCCCGTGAAGGCGCCACCCGCGCAAGCCCACTACGACGCCAACCTGCGCGACATGCTCGGCATCCTCGACCGGCATCTGGCTCTGAACGAATATTTCGGCGGCGCTTATTCCATCGCCGACATGACCATGTATTCGGACGTACACCTGCACGGCGTCAACGACATCGGGCTTAACGACTATCCCAATGTCAAACGCTGGCACGATGCTATTGAGGCGCGTCCGGCGGTTAAACGGGCGTGGGGGCCGTTCCCGGCCTGAGTGGTGCGCTATCGTCGCGAGCCGTAATGCAACTCAGGCGGCCGTCTCGAATCGAGCGAAAACAATTTAAGCCAAATACCGCTCGGCTTTTAAGCCTCGCGAAAGGCTCAATCGATTGCCTGAATCCGACGTTTCAGTTGGCCGAACTGTGCAGTGCGGTCCGCTGACGCCTTGTCGAACTCTTGTGATGCAATGCCGAGTGTTCCTGGCCCATCAGCTCGGCGCACTTCAGCCAACGTTGCGCTAATCCGTTCCACACTGCCTTGTCTTCTCGGCTGCGCGTGAACTTGGCCATGACCTCGCATTCAGCCGCAAATCGCAAGAACCGGTCCGATGTGTCCATCCCGGAGCCTCCGTACTTTTGATGGGAACCGACACGGCCGCAACGTTTTGCCGTCCGGGAAGTTCCGGACCGGACGAAATAAACCTAAGAATTTGCAAACGCCGCACGCCGGCCCGCAAGCCTTCAGCGCAGCGCCGCAGCACCTGGGGCCGGAGCCAAGACAGGCTTGAGCGCCGGAACGAGGCGGCGCTTTTCGCGGCGCGCTGGGATGGCGCGATAAACTTGTTTGGTGGCCTCGACGATATGGACGCCGGCGAAGGGCGCGGAGAGCGTGGCGCCGGTCCGTTCCCAGGCCACGGCCGAGC
>JBAUYV010000361.1:0-7070 GCA_049584975.1 Xanthobacteraceae bacterium
AAGAGGGAAATCGAAGCCGAGATAGCGAAACACGATCTCGAGGTGGAGTCCCTTACTAAGCAGCTTGCCACGCTTCGAAAATCGCTTAAGGGGCTGTCTGACGCGGATCAGGAAATCATAAGGCAGAAAACACTTTACGATAACGAAGAACTGATTATCGAAAATCGGAAAAATGAGCTGTCCCGCGTAGAAGCGAGCGTCGACTCTATGAAGGATGAAATTGGGGATTCAACTGAAAACTTAGATGACGGCATTGAAGTCCACAATGCGGCTTTAATCAAAAGCATCCGAGGGAAGTACGTCGCCAAGTTTAGGGAAATCCGGAAGCAAATCACAGCACTGGCCGGGCTCTTCAGCAGTACATCCCTTAAGCCTATAGACGACGAGGTGAAAAAATGGGACGCGATCAAGAAGGACTTTGACACGAAATACGAGGCCGCGAAGACAAAGGCAACCAGCAACCAACAGCAACTGAGGCAGATTCGGGAGATTGAAAAGCGAATTGCCGATCTCAAGAAACTGCATATGACCAACCGGAACGCGCTGGCGGCTTTGGGGGACCCTCAAAGCATCTATAATGGTTTGAGAGCCAAGTGGACCGATCTTCATGCTCGAAAAGTCAAATCTCTAGCCGGACAGTGTGCGGAATTTTCCGCGCTATCGAATGGCCTTATCAAAGCCGAGACTAAGGAAAGCCTCGATATCGGCTCCCTGAAAGAGAGGCTGAAGACGGCATTCGCGCGCCTGAATATCAAGGAACAGAAAATAGATGACCTTTGTCAACACGTCTTTGCCGCTACTGATCCAATAGCTGCTTGGAACGGCGTCCTAAATGAGCTGGAGAAACTTGCGCTCCATAGTACGGGCGGAACTGCCCCCCTGCCAGCGACGAGCGTGATGGATAGATGCGGGTTTGTCGGCAGCGAAAAGACGAGACTCGCCACAGGGTTCGACTCCGCAAGATGGCTGGAGCTGTCTGTCACAGAACTCGAATTCAATCCAGTTTTCAAATACTGCACCAACAAGGATACGAACGAATATATCGAGTTTGCCGATGCGTCGGCGGGCCAGCAGGCGACAGCGCTCTTGACAGTGTTATTGAACCAGCAAGGAGCCCCTCTTATCATCGACCAACCGGAAGACGACGTCGATAGCAAGATGAGCCCTGATATCGTTCAACAGATATGGCAGGCGAAGAGCCTCCGTCAGCTCATATTTGCCAGCCATAACGCAAACTTCGTTGTTAATGGCGACGCCGAACTCGTGATCTGTTGCGACTATGTAAAGGCTGGCGATCAGACTGGCGGTCAGATCAAGGCGGTCGGTGCAATCGATAACGTTACCATCAAGGACGAGATTACGGCTGTGACCGAAGGCGGAAAAGAGGCATTCAAACTCAGAATGGAAAAGTACGGCTTCTGATACTTTCCCGGTCATCGGCCGGTAAAGGTCTCACTCGTGGGGGCCGAAAAGGTGGTCGAAATAATTCGCGTATTTGCAAGGCGAATGGCAGCTTGCGGCACATCGCGTCATTTGGCGGAAACGCAGCATTTTCGTCGCATTGATCGAAGGTAGCGTCACACCTGGAATTTGGTAGACTATCGACGACCCGGGAGGGGGCCGTGAGATTTCCTGACCAGAAAATTCGATCGGTGGCCGAGTTTTTAGACCGGCTAAAACAATACGACAAAATACGACAGCCCATTTGGTATCGAGGGCTGGAGAATGTGGGCTGGGAGCTTTCTCCGACCATTTCTCGTATCAGTGGAGGAATCAGTGCTGAAGCTCCGCTTATTACCCGATTCAAGCAGAACGCCCTGGCACTACTCTCCGATCGACCAAGCAGTGAGTGGGAATGGCTGTTCATAATGCGCCATCATGGTGTTCCTACTAGACTCCTGGATTGGACCGAAAGCCCATTGGTCGGCCTTTATTTCGCGGTTCATGAGCAGCCTACTTCAGACGGAGCAGTGTGGCTTCTGCTGCCCATCGAGATGAACAAAATTGCAAATATCCGGCCCCAGCACCCGTCGGAAATACCGGGTTGTGGTGATGATGATTTACTTGATAGCTATCTTCCGTCGCGCTTATCGAAGGAAACATCTAGCAGCCTCTCACCGGCTGCTATCATAGCCCCTCGCAACACACGCCGGATGCAAGCCCAGCATGGGGTCTTCACTATTACTCACCGGGAGCAAACAGCGATTGAAGCCATGGGCGACCAATCGCACATTTGGCGAATTATTGTTCCCAAAGCGGCTAAAGCTAAAATCAGATCTGAATTAAACAGACTGAACGTTAATCGTCTCAGCTTGTTTCCGGAATTGGATCAGGTTGCAGCGCAGGCTAGGGAATCTCTGGGATGAGTTTCGAAGTTTTTCCCCTTCGCAATTCCGCAATTTTATACCTATACGCGGAGAAGACTAATATCTTGATGCACCCGGATTATCAGCGAATGGGAGATATTTGGACGCTTGACAAAAAACAGCTGCTGATTGATTCAATCATCAACAATTTCGATATTCCTAAAATCTATTTTCATGATCTTCGGGATTGGGACAGAAAAGCTAAACACGAATTTTCGATAATTGACGGACGGCAACGCCTGGAAGCCATCTGGGGTTTCATCGATGGGGAGTTCACCCTTTCGGAGGATTTCGAGCATCTTACTGATAAACGTATAAAGGCGGCAGGTCTTACTTACAAAGAGCTTTCAAGCAAATACCCCAGGATTAAGCAGTTATTCGACGCAACCAGCTTGTCAGTCTTTATTGTGCAGACTGACGACACTGATCTCATCGAGGAAATGTTTTCCCGTTTAAATGAAGCGGTTCCGTTAAATGCCGCCGAAAAGCGGAACGCACTTGGAGGCCCACTACCAAAAATTGTGCGCGAGCTTACCAATACTTCTTTCTTCAAAAAAAATCTGAAGATATCGAATAAGCGATACCAACATCGCGATTTGGCTGCCAAGATGCTATATCTCACGTACAGCAAAAAGGTACTGGACACCAAAAAAGTCTATTTGGACTCGTTCTTTCTCGAAGCTAAGAACAAGAGCAAGAGTGAGAATGAATTTAGAAAATCGATTACGTCCGTTCGCAAGACCCTCAGCGCGATGAGTGCGGCATTTACGGTTGGCGACAAGCTTTTGAAATCCTCTGGAATGGCAATTCTTTATTATCTGCTGTTTGAGAGGGCGCAGAAAGAAAGCTGGGGAAAGAAGCTTTCGCGTTCAACCCTCCAAACGTTCGAGGTTGCGCGTGAAAAAAATCGCAAGGTGGCTGAAAGAGATATCACGAAAGCCAATTACGATCTACTTGAGTTTGATCGCTTAACCCAGACGCCTAATGACGCATATGCGATAAAGTTGCGGACAGACCTGTTGGAGAGGTTTGTGAAAAAGCAACCATCCTGAGTTGGGTTAAGCAGTGCGACGCCGCCGAAATCAAGGGCTCGTCCCTGGGTGTCCGGTATCGAGCCGGTGGATCGGGATTGAGGGAGCGACCCAGTCGCGGAGCCGGAGTGCGGTACTCCGCGCTCCGAGCGCAGCGCGGCTGCGGTCGCTCCATCCTCTCATGCTCGGCAGGCGGTGCGGCGGAGCGAACTCACACAGTTCCAGTAACCAGACGTCGCTGCATTCCGCGGCCGAGGCAAAGACGCCGCCAAGCATCGCCGACGCGAACGAGGCCGCGCCTAAAGCGGAGCAGCGCAAACCCGGCACCGCGTCAGCGGTGCCGGGCGGCGGATCAATACTCGTCCGCCAGCATCACGGTGAGGACACGCGTGGTCACGGCCTCGTCTGCTGGATCGGGAGAGCCGTATTTCAGCTCGCGATCGTAGCAATCGATCTTCCACAAGATTGCCTTGCCGGCATGCTCGAAGCTACCGAAGTCATGCTCGCCATACGGATCATTCTCGTGCGTGAAGCCGCTGTAATTAAACACGCGCGTCATGATCTCCGCCTGCAGCTTGTCACTGAGCGCCGCAATGCCCGCCGTGACATAGATGCGGCCTTCACCCGTTAGATTGCGCAACGCGTCATTGAGCGCGCGGATTTTGTCTGTCGGGTTCATACGAGAGAAGTGAAATGAGTAATCGCGCAAGGCGGGCCGCCTGCTAACGGCCCGGCCGGCGTATCCGTTCACCGGCTTCGGCTTGTCGGTGCGGGGAACGTACCTGCCGCAGAGGCATCCTCGGATAAGGCAAGCCCCGCGAAAACGGCGCTGCTCCTGGCGGTGCTGGCACTCCTTGCACCGGACGGCTGGATTGCCTCCGCACAGGAAGCAGGTCCTGTCGCCGACACACAGCGAGCAACTCGGAACCCGCCAATTATGGTCGGAACCTTTGTGCAGGCAGTTACGACAGTTAGGCATACGGTTTGAGCGAGTAAGGGCTGATAAAGCTCGACCTCGCGGGCGTGTTCGCTCCGCGACGCTCTCGACCGCAGCGGCCGACATGCGCAGGGTCAGAGGCGGGGGACCCAACGCGGACGCGTGGTAGGGCAGCGTAGCCCCCTAGCGAACAAATGGAATGGGGGAGCCACGGGTGCCTTGACGCTGCGCTGCGGCCGCTAAAATGAAGAGAGCGGCGGAGCGTACACACAGGATGACGGGGCATTTCCTGCCGCGGGAACCTTTTCAGCGATGGCCGCAAACTCGTCGCCGCAGGCGATGCTCGTGCGGCCGGAGCGCCTGCTCGGCGCACTCCGTGCGTCGGGCCGGCGCCGGCTTGCCCGCGCCGGATCGCGCGCGGTTCTGCGCCGAGCAGATTGAGGGAGGGCGGGTGCGGCAGGCGTCAGATTGCGCATAACGTGACGGCCACGGCGGACTATCGGACGGCTTTGCTGTCCGATAGCCCGCACGGGGCTGTTCGTTATGTTCCGCTGGTATGTGGCGAGCACCGACGGTGCTGGTCGTCCTCGCGACGATGAACGAGGGCCCGGCGACCTTTAGGTCGACGGGGCCGAGGCACCAACACCCACAGACCAAGGGCGCGCCAGCGACCGTAGCAAACACAAAAGCCAACCCCACCCACACACACAAAAACAATACAGAATGTATAACAGTCGCGTCCGAAATTGAGCGGACGCGACGTGCGAGACGATTGTTATTGAAAGAGAATTTGCTGCGCCCTTGTGGTTACGCCCTATGGATACGGTAACCAGGGGTGTATCCATAGGTGTAGGAACAAGACGTAGGAACAGGATAGCGCGGTGCCCCAGCTCGTTCCCAAGCCTCGCCGGCCGCGAAAACTCAGGCAACAAAAAGAAAGAGCCGTCGGACATGCCGGCGGCTCAAGTTTGCCTTCTCGTTGAAGGGGCGGCTACCCGCGTCGAGGGCGGGATTGCCTGCGGTCACCTTGGTCGAGGCGCTGGACATTTGCGCCTCCTGCCGGTGGCTGTTGATGTTCCTCGTCGGCCTTCGGCGGACGCAGAACGAGTTTGCACTGCCCGTCCGGGCCGGGGATGGGCAAGGTCTGTAGGACGATATTGAACCCATCGCCGGACTGGTGGGGGAACGCTGCGCCAATGGCGAGCCAAAAGTCATCCTGGTTTTCGCCACGTTTGATGACGGTGTAGGCACGATAGGTCGGTTGCTGGGCCATCGCTGGCTCCTTTCTCGGTTAGGATTGTGGGTTGGTCAGTACTCGTCGGCACGCATGATGGTGAGCACGCGCGCCGTCTTCTCCGGGTCGGCGGGGTCTTCCGAACCGCCGTCCATGTCGAGGGCGTAGTAGTCGATTTTGAAGAAGTAGGTTTCGCCCTCGATCTCGAAGCTGCCGAAGTCGTGCTCGTGGTGCGGGTCGTTGTCCTCGGTGAATGTGTCGAAGGACTGAACCGCCAGGAGCACGCGGGCCTTGGTATCGACCGGCAGGGCATTGACGCCCGCCGTCATGAGCATCCGGCCGCCCATGAAGGTGGCACGGAAGTTGTCGTTAAGAACGCGAACGCGGGCCGCCGCGTCACGCGCCGGAGTCTGGCCCATAGCAGGCCTCAGGGGGCGCCAAGGGCGGTAAGTGGCGCGACGTTCCGCCGGATGATCGTCAGGGCCTCATCGAGCGTCGTGACGTGCTCGTGAGCGAGGTCATGGCCGATGAAATCCAACCGCTCTTCGTCAAGCAGCGTCGCCTGCATCGCAACGGAATACTTACCGTCGATCAGCGGCGTGATTTCGATGTTGATGAATTGTAGGGGATAGATTGGCGGCGCGGTTGCGCCGCTTGGTATGTCAAGGGGCATTGAACATTCTCCGTCTTGCTCCGCCGACACCCGAGCCATTCAGGGGGCGGCGCGCAGAACGGAGACCAGCGACAATATACACCTGTCTTTTTTATCCACAAGGAACGGAAGGGAAGCGGACCTTATAATGAGCGCATGTATTTGGAGACCCGCACCCGTGGTCGATTATTTGAAAGACCGCTGGAGCCGCGCACGCTCCGCTTAACCACACGCGAACTAAACTTGTTGGCGAATCTGGCGCGATTGCGATTGGCGTCCACAGATCAGCTCGCGGCGCTCGATGGGGGAAGCGAACAAAACGTCTCGCGATCTTTGCTCGCCTTGTGGGAGAATGGGTATGCGGAACGGCTGTTGGGCCAGGTCGCCGCGCGGATTCTTTACAAAGGCTCCTTTCCGTTGATCTATGGGCTGACCCGGCCCGGCGCCTGGCTACTCCGCAAAAATGGGTATGAGGTTCCCCGACGGCTGCTCTACGAGACTGACAAGCAGCGCGAGGCACGTTGGCGGTTCATCGACCATCGCGTGGACATCAGCGAGTTCATGGTGCGGCTGGAACTGGCCTGCCGCGGCCGATCGGATGTTGAACTCGTGGAGCGTACCGAGATCGTCGGGCGGGCGCCGCGAACGCACCGCGACCGGAGAGTACGAATGACAACAAAAGTCAGAATCGACGGGGTCAACCATCTTCTCTCGGCCGACCCAGACGAGTTTTTCGGCCTGCGCACGCCAACTAAGGACAAGACGAACTATTTCATGTTCGAGCGGGACCGGGGCGAAATGCCGGTCCATCGACGGACCAGTAAGGATCAAACGTACTATGCGAAGAAGC
>JBAUYV010000362.1:0-10760 GCA_049584975.1 Xanthobacteraceae bacterium
ACTCACCGTCGCGGCCATTGAAGACCAGCACGCGATCATTCGATTTGAGCCGCAGCACCGTGGTGAGGTAATGAGCTTGCGGCTTGACGAGCGGCACGAGCGCGCCCTCGTAGAGTGGTCCCTCCACGTACAGGCGGATTCCGCGAAAATCATACTTGGCCATGATTCTGCCCGCCTATATCATGGCTAGTTATCCTGGCCACGCCGGCCAGAGGGGCGAAATTAGGTGTGTATTAACCTGCTTTCTACAGCAGGTGTCAGCGTCGCACCCCCTTTGTTAACGAGTTTTGCCGCCATCTCGCCGAATTCGGCGCGCCTTTTATGCTCGCCCGGAGTCGGGCACAGTTGCGGGGAACGGGAAAGGACACGCCATGAGATGGACGGTCACCATGGCATTGGGGATTGCCGTCGGCGTCAGCGCAGTCGGTATGGGAACCCATACGGCGTCGGCGCAGATGCCAGGGATGGGGATGCAGACGGCGCCAGCGCCATCACCGTGCAACGGTTTCTTCCCCTTGCGCGACGATGCACAGAAGAAAGGAGCGGCGATTGCGGCCGCCGAAAAGCGCCATGCCGATCGCCAGGAACTGTGTAAGGTCGTCACCGTCTTTTCGGCCGCCGAAGAGAAAGCTGCGCTGTACCTGGAAAAGAATAAGGGCTGGTGCGGCGTTCCCGACCAGGCCATTTCCTCGGCCAAAGAGATGCACGCCAAGACGGTGAAGTTCCGCGAAATGGTTTGCGCCCCCGCGCCGCAGCCGCACATCCCCACTCTGAGCGACGCCATGGGCGCGCCGGCGCTTGATACGGCGAAGAACACCAAGACCGGCGCCGGCACCTTCGACACGCTGACCGGCAATCCGCTGGCCAAATGAGCCGGGCGACCGGTGCGGTCGCCGATGCGATCGGCAATTGGGTCGATGCCCTCGCGCCGGTCTGGTTACGTCCCTATCTGCGGCTGGCGCGGCTTGATCGGCCGATCGGCTCCTGGCTTCTGCTTTTGCCCTGTTGGTGGTCCGCCGCCCTCGCCGCGGTCGCGGCGCATGCGCGCGGGCCTAGCTTTTCGCATCTCGTGCTCTTCTTCATTGGTGCGTTCGCCATGCGCGGCGCTGGCTGCACCTGGAACGACATCGTCGACCGCGATCTCGACGCCAGCGTCGAACGCACGCGCTCGCGGCCGATCCCATCCGGGCAGGTCAGCGTCAGCCAGGCCGGGCTGTTCCTCGTCCTCCTCGCCCTCGTCGGCCTTGCGGTCCTGATCAGGTTCAACGGCTTCACCATCGGGCTCGGCATCGCCTCGCTCGCCATCGTGGTCGTGTACCCGTTCATGAAGCGGATCACCTACTGGCCGCAGATCGTGCTCGGCCTGGCCTTTTCTTGGGGCGCGCTCATGGGCTGGGCGGCGGCCTTCGGCAGGCTCGGGCTGCCGCCGTTGTTGCTCTATGCTGGCTCGATCTCCTGGGTGATCGGCTACGACACCATTTACGCCCACCAGGATCGCGAGGACGATGCGCTCATCGGCATCAAATCGACCGCGCTGTTGTTCGGCGCGCGCACCAAGCCGATGCTCGCCCTGTTTTATTCGCTCGCCGTCATTCTCTTGGCTGCGGCGGGCTTTTCCGCAGGCGGTGGGGTCGTTTTCGCGCTGGGGCTCATTGCCTTTGCCGCCCACCTCGCCTGGCAGATTGTCCGCCTCGACATCGCTGACCCGGACAATTGCCTGGCCGTTTTCAAGTCCGACCGCGACGCGGGCCTGATCCTGTTCGCCGGCCTCCTGCTGGACGCGGCGCTACGCCGGATTGCCTGACGGCCTGGCCCGGGGTTGCCGCCGGACCGGACTTGTCGCCGGAGCGGAGCAAGGGCAAGATAGGCAGAATGGTGGGTATCCGCCGCGCGCCGATTCGGCGGGATGCCCGCCGCATAAGAAAAAAAGAAATTCATCCCCAAGGAGTGATCGATGAGACGCTACATCTTGCTGAGCGCAGCTAGCGCGTTGGCGATCGTGCTGTGCCAAACGCCGTCGTCTTCCGTACACGCGCAGAATCAGGACGCAATCAGCGGCAAAGTCACCTCCGATGCCGAAGGCGCCATCGAGGGGGTCGTGGTCACCGCCCATAAGGACGGATCGATCGTTTCGATCAGCGTCACCACCGACGCCAAGGGCCATTACGCATTTCCGGAGAGTCGGCTGGAGCCTGGGCACTACACGCTCGCGATCCGGGCCGTCGGCTACGATCTTTCCAAATCGGCCGCGACCGACGTGGCCGGCGAGAGCACGTCCAAGGTCGATCTCAAGCTGCAGCCGACCAAAGATCTTCCCAACCAGCTCACCAACGCCGAATGGATGATGAGCATCCCCGGCACCGAAGAGCAGAAGTCCGCTCTGCTCAACTGCACCAGCTGCCACACCCTCGAGCGCATTGTGAAATCAACCCACGACGCGGACGAGTGGACGCAAGTGGTCAGCCGCATGATGGGCTACGGAGCGGTCAGCCAGCCGGTTAAGCCGCAGCCAATGCTCGATCGTGCGCGCGCCGGCAAGCCGGAGCAATATCGCAAGATGGCCGAGTACCTGGCCACCATCAATCTGAGCGCGACCGACAAATGGACCTATCCGCTCAAGACGCTGTCGCGGCCGACCGGCGAGTCCACGCGCGCCATCGTCACCGAGTACGACGTCGGGCGCATCACCACCGAGCCGCATGACATCCTGGTCGATAAGGACGGCAATGTCTGGTACTCGGATTTCGGCGAGATGTTCATCGGCAAGTTCGATCCAAAGACGCTCAAGCTCACCGAATACCCGATCAAGAAATTCAAGCCCAACGCGCCCACCGGGCTGCTCAGCATCGAGTTCGACCATACCGGCAAGATCTGGTTCGACACCATGTACCAGGGCTCGCTTGGCTGCCTCGATCCCAAGAGCGGCGAGATCACCTACTACCCGGTGGACCCGAAGTGGAACGATGACCGGGTACAGCTCAACTTCACCGGCCTGCACTACGAGGTTGACGGCAAGGTATGGACCAAGAGCGTCGGTACCCAGGACATCTTCCGCGTCGATCTGAAGACCGGCCAGTGGGAAAAATTCCATCCGACTGACCTGCTTCCGGGCGTTCCCCATGCGGGCATCTATCAGGTGATGGCCGACTCCAAGAACAATCTTTGGATGGCGGAATTCACCGAAGGCCATCTTGGCAAGATAGACGCAAAGACGCTGCAAGTGACGTGGTTCGCAAATCCGACGCCGCATGCCCGTGATCGCCGCATTGAGATCGACGATAAGGACCGCATCCTGGTGACCGAATATCGCAACAGCAAGGTGGCGCTGTTCGACACCAAGACGGAGAAGTTCACCGAGTACAACCTGCCAGAATACACCTATCCGTACCGGGCCAATTTCGACAAGAACGGCGAAATCTGGGCCTCCACCATGAGCACCGACCGCGTCGTGCGCATGGATCCGAAGACCGGCAAGACTGTGCAATATCTGATGCCGTCCGACACCAACATGCGCACCGTATTCGTCGACAATTCGACGACGCCGGTGACATTCTGGGTCGGCAGTAACCACGACCATCGCATCGTGAAGGTCGAGCCGCTCGACTGACACCGTCCGGCTCTCGTCAGCACAGTTTCGCTGGCTGTTCCCCTCCCCCTTGCGGGGAGGGGTATGCCGTGGTGTTCATTCGCCGTCAGCGTAACGCAAACGCGCGCTTTTCCTCACCGGCCGGCAGCGGTAAATGATGCTCGACCGAGCACAATCTCTGCATGCACTCCAGGCGCCAGCTTAGTTGCGGGCGATGATCTCGCGTTCGCCGCGGTGCACGGCCGGTGTGGTGGGTAGCGCGATGGGGCGGCGGCGCAGGAGCCTCATGGGTCTGCGCCGCGCGATCGCGTTCCGCCGGCGCCGCCGTGATGTCGGCGGCTCGATGCGAACGGCGCCGAGACGGGCGAACGGTTCACGCAAGGAACCGTCGTCCTCGACGACCAGAAGCGGCAAGCCGAGCACGCGTCCCCAGGATCGCCATTCGGCGAGGATGTCGTCGCTCGCGGTCGAGGCGAATAGCGGCAGCGACAATGCGGGGTCGCCGTGTTCGAGCACCACCGCGATCGCGTTCGGAATTTCATCGGCGCCGTCGGGCAGGAGGCGGATGGCCACGCCGCGGAACGCGTTGACCGGCAAGTTCAACGTCATGCGCATGCCGCCCACGGAGCGCCGCAAGACCACGCGCTCGCGGTGTAGATCGACAATGCGCAGGCGCTCGTCGGCCGCCTCGTCGGCGGCAGCAAAGCGCACAGGCAGAGAAAACGGGTCGAGCCGCTCTACGCAGCTCGACCCGACAGCCATCCTGCCGGCTTCCATTCGACGCCCTGAAACGCGAATTTTGTTGGGGCTGTTTCCGCCCGTTGGTCGCGACAGTGCCAGATCGCGGTCGAATTCCGCTTAAAATCCGTGGTTAAGAGGCCGTGTTGGGCGATGGAGCGCGATCCATGCTTGACGGGCCATTGCGCAAACCCACCCAAATTGTCGAAATTTGCGCGTGAGTGCCTCGATTTGCCGTTGAATCACGCCGCGCGCAGGCACATCTTCGTGCTGCCTCGCCCAGAAAACCCCATCGGGCAATCCCATCGAAATGAACTCACTCCTCGATCAATCCACCCTCTCCGACCTCGCCGAACGACTGGTCGCCGCCGCACAGCGCGCGGGCGCCGACGCGGCCGATGCCATCGCGGTGCGCGGCGTCTCCCTCTCCGTCGAGGTGCGCGACGGCGCTGTCGAGGAATCCCAACGTTCCGAGGGCGACGACGTTGGCTTGCGTGTGCTGGTCGGGAAGAAGCAGGCAGTCGTGTCCACCAACGACATCAAGGGCGACGGCCTCGATGCGCTCGCCGAGCGCGCAGTGGCCATGGCGCGCGCCGCGCCCCAGGATCGCTTCGCCGGCCTCGCCGACCCGGCGCTGCTGGCGCGCGACTTTCCGGCGCTCGATTTGCTCGACCCGGACATGCCTTCGGTCGAGATTTTGGAAAAACGCGCGCACGAGGCCGAAGCGGCGGCACTCGCGGTCACCGGCGTCACCAAGTCCGGCGGCGCCTCGGCGTCCTCCGGCATTGGCGGCCTCGTTCTGGTGACGAGCCATGGGTTTCGCGGCGCCACCCTTTCGTCAAGTCACTCGATCTCCATGTCGGCCATCGCCGGCAACGGCACCGGCATGGAGACCGACTATGATTTCACCTCGAAGCTGCACGCGTCGGACCTCGAAAGCGCGCAAAAGATCGGACGCAGCGCCGGCGAGCGCGCGGTGAAGCGGCTCAATGCGCGCAAGGTGGCGACTCGCCGGGTTCCGGTCGTGTTCGATACCCGCATTTCCGGCTCGCTTGTCGGCCATCTCACCAGCGCCGCCAACGGCAGCGCGATCGCGCGCAAGACCAGTTTCTTGACGGAGAAACGCGGCGAACAGATCTTCGCGCGCGGCATCGATATCGTCGACGATCCGTTGCGCAGGCGCGGCTTGCGTTCGCGGCCGTTCGATGCCGAAGGCGTAGGCGCGAGGGTGCAGAAGATCGTCGAAGACGGCGTCCTCAAAACCTGGCTGCTCGACAGCGCCACCGCGCGCGAACTCAATCTGCAGACCACCGGCCACGCGCAGCGCGGCGTGTCATCGACACCGTCGCCGGGACCGACCAATCTGCATCTGACGCCCGGCAGCAAGACCCCGCGCGAACTGATCGGCGAAATCAAGGACGGCTTCTTTGTCACCAGCCTGATCGGCATGGGCGTCAATATGGTGACGGGCGATTACAGCCGCGGCGCTTCCGGCTTTTGGATCGAGAACGGCGAACTGACTTTTCCGGTGAGCGAAGTCACGATCGCCGGGCAGCTCCTGGACATGTTCAAGAGTCTCGAGCCGGCAAACGATCTGACCTTCCGCTACGGAACGAACGCGCCGACCGTGCGCGTGGAGGGCCTGACTGTTGCAGGCCACTGAGGCGGTTGACCCTGCGCGGGCCGCGGAAGGCCTCGCTGCATCCGTGCGCGAAGCCGGAGCGCTCGCGCTCTCCATGTTCGGCACGCCGCTGAAGAATTGGACTAAGGGCGCCTCGTCACCGGTCTCTGAAGCCGACATCGCCGTCGATAAGCTGTTGCGTGAGCGCTTGGGCGAAGCGGAGCCCGGCGCCGGCTGGCTGTCGGAGGAAAGCGTCGACGATCCCGCTCGGCTGGCCGCGCGTTTTGTCTGGATCGTCGATCCGATCGACGGCACCCGTGCCTACATTGCCGGCCTGCCGGAATGGGTGGTTTCGGCGGCTCTGGTGGACAACGGCCGGCCGGTCGCAGGCTGTCTGTTCGCTCCGGTGAGCGGCGAATTCTTTGCCGCTGTCGCCGGCGGCGGCGCGACCTGCAACGGGGCGGCGATCTCGGTCTCTCCTGGAAGGGAACTCGGCGGCATCCGCATCGCCGGGCCGAAGAACTTTCTGGAAAAGCTGCCGGCGTTCGAGCCGCCGGCCAACATCGTGCCGCGCATTCCGTCTCTGGCGCTGCGGCTTGCCAGGGTCGCGCAGGGCACCCTCGACGCCACCATTGCGGGCGGCAACAGTCACGACTGGGACCTTGCGGCGGCTGACCTTTTGGTGCACGAAGCGGGCGGCGCGCTCACCCCGCTTGGCGGCGAGCCGCTGACTTATAATCGTCCCGAGCCGCGGCACGGGATGCTGGTCGCCGCCGGGCGCGACCGGCATGCGGCGCTCCTGAAACTGCTCAAAGACCAACGCCTCGGGTCTTCGTAATTCGCGGCGAAGCGCCTGGAACGCACATCATGCCCGACACCATTCCCGCTCCGCCAGCCAAACAATTGCTCCACCTCGTCTTCGGCGGCGAGTTGGAAAGCCTAGGCGCCAGCGAGTTCAAGGACCTGGCCAAGCTCGACATCGTCGGCATCTATCCGAACTACGCCGCCGCCTACGCCGCCTGGAAGGCGAAGGCGCAAGGCACGGTCGATAACGCACAGATGCGCTACTACATCGTGCATCTACACCGCTTGCTCGATCCGCATAGCGCGGCGCCACAACGCTGAAGGCGCCGCCGCTTTATCAGAACGAAACGGCTGAGAACGAGGCGGCCCGGTTTCGACCGGTGAACGGGGCATCAATCACGCTAGACGGCGGATTTTCCCTTACTGTTATGTTCGATTCGGTCCATCAGACGCGGCACCGGGCCATGTTCAGCAGAAATGCCAATACCGACGACAATTCGATCCGTGACGGCAAGTTCACAGCCAATGGCAATCCCACACCTGGGTAGAAGAAGCGCCGGGATGGCGGACAGGCGGAGATGCGGTAGACTTAATAATACGCCGCTGGGCCGCTCCGGGGAGAGCTGAGTTGCCGGTCCGTCTACCCCTCGCACTGCGCGCCTATCGGTTCGTCTCTCGCGCCGCGACGCCGCTGATGCCGTGGCTCCTTGCGGAACGGCTTGATCGCGGCAGGGAGCACCCGACACGCCTGGCGGAACGCCGTGGCGAGGCGAGCCTGCCCCGTCCGGACGGACCTCTGGTCTGGGTGCATGGCGCCAGCGTCGGCGAGATGCTCGCGGTGGCTCCGCTCATCGAGCGCATCAAGGCGCGAGATATTTCAGTGCTGGTCACAACCGGCACCGTCACCTCGGCGGCGCTCGCCGATCAGCGCCTGCCGGCTGGCGTTCTGCACCAGTTCGTGCCGCTCGACGCGCCGAAATTCGTCAATCGCTTCCTCGACCATTGGCACCCCGACATGGCGCTGTTCGTCGAGTCCGACCTGTGGCCCAATCTGATCCTGACCAGCTCAGAGCGCAAAATCCCCTTGATCGTCGTCAACGGCCGGGTGTCGGAGCGGTCGTTTGGCCGCTGGCGCCTGGCGTCGGGCACGATCGCTGCGCTGCTCGATCGTTTCGACCTGTGCCTTGCGCAATCGCCCGACAATGCCCAGCGCTTCTCGCGCCTCGGCGCCCACCGTGTGACCTCGACCGGCAATCTCAAGCTCGACGTTCCTGCTCCGCCCGCTGATGTTCCGACGTTGAACCGGTTCAGGGCGCTCATCGGCTTGCGCGACGTTGTCGCTGCCGCCTCCACGCACCCGGGCGAAGAGGCCGCCGTCATCACCGCTCACCGGCGGCTGCGCGCCAAGATTCCTACCCTGTTAACGGTGATCGCGCCCCGGCATCCCGCGCGCGGCGAGAGCATTGCCGAAATCGGCAAGGTGGCCGGCCTCTCGATCGCTTTGCGCTCGCGCGGCGAATTGCCAAAGCGCGACGTTGACGTGTACATCGCCGACACGGTGGGCGAGCTCGGCCTCGTTTACCGGATCGCCCCTATCGTCTTCATGGGCGGATCGCTCGCCACCCATGGCGGGCAGAACCCGATCGAAGCCATCAGGCTTGGCGCCGCGGTGTTGCATGGACCATGCGTGTGGAACTTCGCCGAAATCTATTCAACGCTCGACAAAGCCCATGGGGCCGAATTGGTGCTCGACGAGGAAGCACTGACCGCGCACTTGGCCGCATGGCTTCGCGATCCGGCGGCCCGCGCCGCCGTGGTTACTGCCGCAACGGAGACCATGGACAAACTCGGCGGTGCGCTCGAGCGCACGCTCGCCGCCCTCGATCCTTATTTGATGCAGCTTCGGCTGAACGGCCGCGCCACCGCCGCCGGCTGACCAGGCCAAGCTGTCACAAACGTCAGCAGACAGACGCGCGGCTTGTGCCGAAGAACCTGTGCGTATGTTGCAAAAAAAACCCCCGCGTCGGTCTCTTGCCCAATATAGTTGCGTACGTAGCCGCCGGCGCGAATTTGCGCGCCGGGCGTGTGGCAGCGGTCCGGCTCTATGCGGCGGGCCGCAACCTTTGGAAGACCGCAGAGAGCTCTCGCCATGAGTATTGCCAGGCAAGTGCGGCGGATCAGTCCCCGTACCTGGTTCTACTTCAAGTCTCTGCGCTACAAATACTACAACGGCGAGCCTGAAATCTGGATCGTGCGCGACCTCCTGTCAAAAAGAAATCTTGCGATCGATGTCGGTTCGTCGATCGGCATTTACTCCCGCGAATTGGCCAAGCATGCCGCCCGGGTCGTCGCGTTCGAAGCCAATCCCCGGGTCGCGAAATTCGCCCGTCTGGTGGCGCCGTCCAACGTCGCGGTCGAAAACGTTGCGCTGTCGTCGGCAACCGGCGAAACCACGTTGCGCATCCCGATCAATCGACGCAACAACGCCGTCGACGATCTTGCCACCATAGAGCCTAAGAACCCGCTCCAATCCGACGTCGTCGTCACCGAGAAGGTCGCGACCAAGCGGCTCGACGACTACGGGTTTCCCGGCTGCGACTTCATCAAGATCGATGTTGAAGGTCATGAGGAGGCGGTCCTTGACGGAGCCGCACGCTTGATTGACACCCAACGTCCGGTCATCATGATCGAGCTCGATGACAGGTTTAATCCCGGCATTATCAATCGCGTGAGTGAGCGTCTGAAAAGCTTTCAATATTCAGGGTATCGGTTTTTCGACGGCGGCCTGCACCGGCTGGACGATTCCGGTCGAGACGAAAATCATAATTTTATATTCATTCCCGGCGATCTGGCGTTGGCAGCTCCTCGCAAGGTTCCGCGCTATTGGTCAATGCTTCACCGGTGACGGTGAGTACGCGCCACGAGCAAATAACGCGCAGCATCCAAGTTGAATTGGCGGCCGTTCCGAGCCTCGTGTCGACAGGGCTGTCCGCGCGCATTGCCGCGCAGATTCACCTTCCGGCCCACTTCTGGACACCCCACCCCGCGGATGGTTATGTCCCCCGCAAGGGGCCCGCGATTCGACGCGCTTGCCGTGGGGGAATGTTGGCGGCGCTGTTTCTCATGCAACTTCGGCTTGAGCAGCGGGCTTTCTAGAGCGCAATCCTTCAAACCGCAAAGATCGACAGATTGCCGCTGCGGTGCTGCGGTTGGGGTCAGGGTACGATGCGTGAGCCAGCTTTTTGGTGGCAGCCGGGACGAGGATTTCTGCTCAGCCCCTTGTCGGCGGTCTATGGCACGGTGGCGTGGCTACGCATGCGGTCGCAGGGGCGTAGCGCCGGCGTGCCGGTCATCTGCCTCGGCAATCTCACGGTCGGCGGCGGCGGCAAGACGCCGACGGCGCTTGCGGCGGCGCGGGTCCTTCTCGCGGCACACACACGGCCGTTCTTTCTGAGCCGCGGCTATGGCGGGCGGCTTGGCGGGCCGGTCCTCGTCAATCCTTCCGAGCATGGCGCGGCCGACGTAGGCGACGAGCCGCTGCTGCTGGCGCGGCTTGCTCCCACCATCGTTGCGCGTGACCGTGCGGCCGGCGCGGAGGCGGCGCGCGCCAATGGCGCCAGCGTCATCGTCATGGACGACGGATTTCAAAATCCGTCGCTGAAGAAGGATCTGGCAATCATCGTCATCGACGGCCGCCGCGGCATCGGCAACCGCCATATCATTCCGGCCGGTCCGCTGCGGGCGCCGCTTCGAGCCCAGCTCAAGCGGGCGCACGCGCTGATCGTTGTGGGTCCGCCAGACGGCGCCGCCGGGGTCATCAAGCTCGCCGTCCGCCGCAAGCTCGCCCTGTTCCACGGTCGCCTGGAGCCGGATCGGCAGACCCTCGCCGCGCTCAGCGGACGCAAGGTTCTGGCCTTTGCCGGGATTGCCGATCCGGAGAAGTTTTTCGCCACCCTGACCGAAGCCGGCGTTGTGGTCGCCGAGCGTCGAAGCTTCGCCGACCACCATCCC
>JBAUYV010000363.1:0-4224 GCA_049584975.1 Xanthobacteraceae bacterium
AGCGGCTTCGTCGCCATGGCGGTTGCGCCCTGTAACAATGACCGTTTCGCCGGAGCGAGGATGAAATCTGTAACGGATAATCGCCTCATCCGACTGATAGTGAGCATTATGAAGCTGCTTCGCCGACGCCGGGCGTCGTCATCAAGCGCTGGCACACGTCATCGTCCCGCACGATGGCCAGCAAGCGGCGATGCAGGATCTGTTCGCGTAGCACCCGCCGGACGACCAGCAGTGGTTCGACTAGCGCAGCCAGGTCGGGCAAGTTCTCGACCAGCTCCTTGATGCGGGCCTCGAACTTCACCGTCCCCACCATGCCGACTTTGAGACCGAAGTTACGTAAAGTACCGCGCAGATCGTTCTCGACTGCGATCGCCTTCGACTGCAGCAGCTTGCGATGGGTCAGCAGCATCCGCAGTTTCTGACTGCGTAGCGTCTTCACATGTACCGGATGGTAAAGTCCCACCCGCATCATCTGTGCGATGCCGCGCGCATCGTTGCGGTCTGTCTTGTTAATCTGCGCCTTCAGCACCGCCTGCATGTGCCGCGTCTCGACACAAACTACCGGTAACTCTGCTTCGGCGAGAGCACTGAATAGCCATTGCGACAGCGGCCCGGCTTCCAATCCAATTCGCTTGAAGTGGTAGGCGGGGTTCTTCAGCACTGCCAACAACGCTGCAGGTTCGCTCGCAACCTTCACCTCCCGAACGATCTTGCCCGTGTCATCCACAATGCAGACGCTGGTCTCCTTGACCGAAACGTCCAGTCCAGCAAAATGGTCTATGCTGCGCTTCTCCTTCTGATGCTTGAGGCCGTTCACACGGACCTCGTTTCACCATCAGCCTGAAGCGCAGCACCCAAAATCTTCAGCTATCCACAAGCTCGTCGGCCGATTACCCCATCTATTTACCTCATCGCGACCGAATTGGCGAATCCCTAGAGCGTCGCGACGGGCCATCTTCGACCAAAGTGCACTGCAGCGAAAACACGTGCACCTCTCGAAGAAATTTGTCTGCAGCGATCGAAATAACCTGCCCCGGCACCGGCCCGGCAAATGGCAGTGCTCGGGGGGCCCGGAAATTTCTCCCCTAAAACTCCCGCTTGGTCTCTAGTGATCGCCGCGATATTCGTTTCGATGCTGGCGTTCATGGTGCGGTGAGTGCGACCTGGGGCGCTCGATTAGGAAGTATTTGAGAAAGAACGCTCCCTCGCGGCCGGAAAGCGGGCCACCGCAAGAAAGGCACACCAAGAAAGGCACACCAAGAAAGGCACACTATGTCTTCGTCGTCTGGCCGCAATACACGCTGCTCGGCATACCGCTGCCTGCGGTGATCAAGGCCGCGATCGTGTTCGGTCTCGCGCTGCTATTCACCTGGATCATCGCCACGACTGTCCCAGCGTCTTCCCTTGGGCGCTCGGCTCATCGGATCCTTTTCGAGTAGCAGCCGGGGCTAGACATGCTTTAGGACACATCGTCCCTTTGTTTGCAGTGCTTTGCCGTTTTGGGATCGTCCAGCGGAGTGTGCGATCTCCGGCGAGGACAACGCGCAGGGAGCTAAGACAGATCACCACAGCAGGTTCGTAAATCCGATTTCGGAGATGATTTTGTTGTTAGGTGACGCTATGCTCTGTGATGCGGAATATAATTCCAATTACCGTCATGCCGACTGCCGCCGCTGCAATCGGCAACAGAATCTGCGTGGCCGCCTCTGTGCCGCTAAGCCGGCCCGTCCACGTGTCGTAGTCCCACGCCGCCCACTCGTGCAGCGATAGCTCCTTGCCGTCATTGGCCGCTGCGCCGTCGCGGCCAACCCTCGACAGGATGAACGGCAGCATGATGGCCACAAAGAAAAAGCTGTTCACGATAAAGAGCAGATAATCCGTCACGCCGCTGCCGGCGAAGCTCCATACAGCCAACGCAAACCACGCCGCCAGTGCGATCAGCATCCGATACACTCGCGGGTGCAGCCAATTGGTTAGAGGCCGATGCCGACCGTTGTCTCCATGCTGGTTGCCGGTCGTATTCATGGCGCCCTTCTAAAATGGGGACCGCCAAAACGGTCGCTCTAATAGGAAACGCCGCGACAAGGGCGAGCGTTCCGTGCGCGCCGATGTCGCAGAAGTTCCAAGTCTGCCACCGCGTTGCCCACGCCGACGTGATGAGCGTCACGCCATCGATGACCGACCGAATGTCCCGCAGAAACGGCAGTCCGCCGTCATATGCGTCGTTCCTGCATTCGTGCGCACCCCCGTGCGTATCTGCGGTGAAATCCCTCCGCGGCCGACGTCAAGATGTGGTTGAGGAGCTCTATTTCACCGGCGACATGGCCGTGATCAGAGCAGCATGTTGCAGGGGCGTGATGCCATTTCGGGCAGGGTAAATGGCGATCGATATCGGTAGACCGCAACGGGCGAATAATTGGCTTGCACAGATAATCCTCAAACAGTTTTCGCATAGACGGTGAGAGCCCGCCCCGCGGCCATCCCGGGGCGGGCTCTCAAAGTCGTCACGCTACTGGTTGGCAGTCAGCCGTGGCGGATGCTGGTGCATCAACCAAAGCTCGATGGCTGCCAGCACGGCGACAATTACGCCGATCACAACGGAAATCGTCATCGCCTTCGTACCTTGGAATCCCAGGACCCAAGGCGCCGTGATGACCCATAGCCCCACAATCAAGTTCAACCACTCTTCCCAAACGGCAAAAGCCGCTAGGGCGGCTATGGATAGCACCGCGATGACAATGCCACTGACCACCGCATTCTCGGTTGGCAGTCCTGACCCAAATCCAAACATCCATGGGGAGAACAATAAGACTGCGCCGAGGATCAGATTGGCTACATCGCAAATCTTTGTGTTCGTCCATTCGTTCATGGTGTCCTCCATACAAGAACATCAGCAACCTCAGCTCCTCGCCAATCTCGGAGCTGGTGGGCTTTGCGCTGCAATAACTCAACTTAACCTAAAGAGTTCCCACCTTAAATCCCGCGGCACAGGCGTCTGATTTGACTCAACGACAGCATTCTTGTCATCCGCGAGCACCACGCGGCGCTGCCCCAAGGACTCCAGACCGCCCCGCTTAGGTAATCCCATTTCACTTCAGCGGCATGCGTGGCGCACGCCGTCATGGCCAAGGTAAGTTCCCGTTGCCGGGTCGTAGGATCTGAAACGTTCGCAGGCGGCTAGGCCAGGTCCGGCCATTTCTGGCGCGTCCGTTCCCGGAGCGTAGCTGTAGATCGACCCGGGGCTCGAAGTTTCGCCGGCAGGCCCGCGCCGTTCCGCCACCCAAGTCCCTTCGCAGGCGCCGCTCGATCCTTCGCCACTCCATGTCCCGCTACCGCTCTCCATTTCGAGACGACCAGAACCGACGGCCCACGCTCCGCCCGAGCGCACCGAAACCTTCACGATACCGCGGCCACTGACATGCCCTCGTACATCAGCTTCGCTGCCGTTAGTGTCGGCGACCGCACCGTTCAATATTTGCACGCCGTAGCGGACGGTTGGTTCGCAAGCTCCTACGCGGGTCGTGATCGCGACGCTCCAAGTGCCGTCATAGGGTGTACTGGCAAACGCCGGACTATCGGCACTGGCGCCCGCAAAAACCAGAGCGGACGCTAGCAAGCAGGTGCGGAACGGTCGAACTGCCAAGTTGGCGTCGCTTAACATCGTCGTGACTCCTGGATTGCTTAGCGTCGATCAATACTTCGAGCTCACGCGCTACACACACGACCAACCGTGTGAGTGACCCCTGGTTCCGGTCAATTTGAGCGATTTGCGGTAGAGCTCCAGTTCCAGCTTTGATTGGCGATGACCGGCCAGTGACAGCAAAGCCATTGGCGTGAACCCGAAGTGACGGACCACGTCGCTGAACCTGAAAATACATTCGAATTGCCGTGGTTCGAATTGCCGTGGTTGCATCGGCGGCTTTTAAATTGTCTCGCGCTGTAAGCCGCCTAATTGGCGTCCCAGGTCTTTACTGCGCAACTGCGCGGTGATCCAAGCGCGTTTGACTCGATGCTCGGAGAGTTCCGAGCGCGAGAACATTGGGAGTATGTCATGCGAATCCATATCTCCTGCACGATGCTAGGGCTGGTGCTCGCCGCGACGGCGCCGACCGCTCATGCTCAAGCTGTTTATACACAAGAACCCGATGGGACGATCATCGCGCAACGGCCGGTGGTCGCTGCGCCGACCACCGTAGTGACGCAACCCACTCAGACGGTCAGAAC
>JBAUYV010000364.1:0-6009 GCA_049584975.1 Xanthobacteraceae bacterium
GCAGGCTCGGATTACCCGACGTGTCGGTGCGCAGCGCCAAGGTGTTGATGAAGAAACCAACCAGATCGTCGAGCGCACTGTCGGTGCGCCCCGCGATCGGGCCCCCAATGGCAATGTCGGTGCCCGCTCCAAGCCGGGTGAGCAGCGCCGCCAGCCCCGCCTGCAGCACCATGAACAGGCTCGCCTGGCTGTCGCGGGACAGATTGATCAGAGCGCGATGCAGTTCGGCATCGATGTGCAAGGGCACATGGCCGCCCCGATAGCTCGACACCGCGGGGCGCGGACGGTCGACCGGCAGCTCGATCTGATCGGGAAGATCCTTGAGGGTCTTGGACCAGAACGAAAGCTGCCGCGCCATGGCACTGTGCGGATCGCTCTCCGACCCCAGCACCTGGTGTTGCCACAGAGTGTAGTCGGCATATTGCACCGGCAACGGGGCAAACGACGGGGCCTTGCCTTCAACCCGTGCGCCATACGCCACCGCAACATCGCGCCATAGCGGCGCCAGCGACCAGCCGTCGCCGGCAATGTGGTGCAACAACAACAGCAACACATGCTCGCGCTCGCCCAGCACAAACAGATGCGCCCGCAGCGGCGGCTCGCTCGATAGCTCAAAGCCGCGTCCCGCCGCGCTGGTAATGGCTTCGCGGAGCGTTGCCTCGGTGACATTATTATTCCTCTGCAGATGCACGGCAGCGAGCGGCGCTTCGATAATGTGCTGCCGCGGTGTGCCAGAGGATTCCAGGAAAATGGTGCGCAGGCTCTCGTGGCGGGCGACCACATCGCCCAGTGCCGCCTCCAGGGCCTCTTGATCGAGCGACCCACTGAGTCGCACCGCCATGGGAATGTTGTAGGTGTCGCTTGGTCCCTCCAGGCGATGCAGGAACCACAGCCGCCGCTGGGCAAACGACAGCGGAATCTCAGGGGGACGCGCCACAGGCAACAGCGCCGGACGCGCCGCCTCGGCCTCGAGTAGCCGCTGTGCCAGCGCTTCGACAGTGGGCGCTTCAAATAGCGTGCGAATGGAGAGTTCAACATCCAAGCTGGCGCGGATGCGGCTGATCAGACGCGTCGCCAGCAGCGAGTGACCGCCCAACGCGAAGAAGTTGTCGTCGATGCCGAGGCGCTGGAGTCCGAGCACCTCAGCGAACAGCGAGCAGAGGATTTCCTCCTCCCGCGTGCGCGGGGCGCGCATCACCGCAGGGGTGATGTCGGGGACTGGGAGTACCTTGCGATCCAACTTCCCGTTCGGCGTCAGCGGCAAGCGGTCGAGAACCACGAACGCCGACGGCACCATGTAGTCGGGAAGACTGCTGCCGAGATGCGCACGAAGCTGGGCTTGATCGACGGTCTGATCGGCGGCTGCCACCACATAACCAACAAGCCGGTTGCCGCTAGGCGCGTCCTCGCGCGCGATCACGGCCGCCTGCGCCACGGACGGATGGCGCACCAGCGCCGCTTCGATCTCGCCGGGCTCGATGCGGAAGCCGCGCAGCTTGATCTGCTGGTCTGCGCGGCCAATGAAGTCCAACACCCCATCGGGGCGCCAGCGCGCCAGATCGCCGGTCCGGTACATGCGGCTGCCCGATGGCCCAAACGGGTTCGCCACAAACCGCTCCGCAGTCAGCCCGCGTCGCCCCAGATAGCCGCGCGCCAGACCAACGCCCGCAATGTAAAGCTCGCCAACAACGCCCGCCGGAACAGGCTGCAAGCCTCCATCCAAGGCATAAACTCTGAAATTCCAGATCGGCTTTCCGATCGGCGGCGCAGTCGCACCCGCCAACGCTTCGCTCATGGTGGCGCAGACCGTGGTCTCCGTCGGTCCGTAGGCGTTAATCATCTGGCGCCCGTTCGACCATCGTCCCACCAGATCGGGCGCGCAGGCCTCCCCAGCCACGACCAACGTCTGCAGCGGCAGGTCCTCGCTCAGATCGCCCAACACCGCGGGCGGCAACGTGGCATGAGTGACGCCTTGTTCGCGGATCAGTCTCGTCAGATCGTCGCCGCTCCGCTCGCCGGCTCTCAGGATCAGCCGGGCGCCCGACAAGAGGCCCGAAATGATCTCCCAGATTGCCGCATCGAAACTAGCCGAAGCGTATTGCAGCACGCGCGCCGCCGGAGTGATGGCGAAGCGATCGATCTGAACCGCTGCAAGATTGGGAATGCCGCTATGGCTGACCATCACGCCCTTGGGCGTGCCCGTCGAACCAGACGTATAGATAATGTAGGCGGTGTCGCCGGGATGCAGATTATTGGGCGGAGCCGTTGTGGGCCGCCGCGCGATCGCCGGCCAATGGTCATCGAGACGGACAATCCGCGTTCCTTGGGCCGGCAGCCGTTCGCGCAGCGCCGATTGGGTCAGCAGCACGGTCGCGGCGGCGTCTTCCAGCATGAAGGCAAGTCGCTCGGGCGGGTAAGCCGGATCGAGCGGCAGATAGGCACCCCCGGCCTTGAGAATGCCGAGGAGCCCCACAATCATGTCCAGCGAGCGCTCGACACACAATCCCACCACCACTTCGGGACCGACGCCGAGACTTTGCAGGTGATGCGCCAGCTGATTGGCGCGGGCATCGAGCTGCGCGTAAGTGAGCGCCTCATTCTCGCACACTACCGCTACCGCATCGGGGCTCTCGGCCACCTGGGCGGCAAACAGTTCGGGCAAAGTCGCAGGCGCAATGGGACGCGCTGTATCGTTCCATTCGCGCAGAATGGTGTCGCGCTCCGCGGCTGACAAAATGTCGAGGCAGCCAATCGACTGTTCGGGGTGTACAACCGCCGCCTCCAACAAACGAACAAACCTTTGCTGAAGGTCGGCGACTTCATCGATGCTGTTCCGAGCTGGGTTGGCATCGATGTCGATGCAAATTTCGTTCTCGTCCGATCTGTCGTAAACCGCGACTTTCAGATCCTCGACCGGTCCAAGAGACAGATTATGGGCTGTGATGCGGCTACCTGAAAAAGTGAAATCATAACTGACCTGCATGACATTGACGGCGGGGCCGAACGGCTCCCGGTCATCGCCGAATTCAGTTTTGTCTAGCAGGTCGGCAACACGATAACGCCCGTGCTCCGAAGCCTCGCGCATCTGGTGCGCTGTCCGGCTTATCGCCTCGGACACCGTCATGTTCGAACGCAATGCCACGCGCAGCGGCAGCACGTTGGAGGCCATTCCGGGAATGCGCCTCGATGCGCGCGAGCGTGCAGCGACGGCGAGGCCGAATGTGAGATCCTCCGCGCCGGTCAAGCGATGCAGGAGGATTGCGGCGGCCGCCGTCATGATTTGGGATGGAGTGCTCCCAACCTTGCGGGCAGCTGACTCCAGCCGGCCGGCGACCGACGCTGACAGATAACCTGTATGGCGGAGAAAGCCCTGGGACTTGTCGGACGTCCGGCCGCCAAGGCTGAGCGGCTCAGGCCTGCTGGCCAAATAATCCGACCAGTATTGTTGATCGCGTGCGAATTGCGCGGATGCGCGGTATGCGGTATCCTCCTCAAGGAGCGCGGCGTAAGAACCGAACAAGTCGTCCGAGGCAGCGTTTCCACCGGCGAGCTGGGTGTAAACCTCGGCCACCCGGCGCGCCACGAGGCACATGCCGAAGGCGTCCATTACGATGTGATGGTAGTGCGCATACCAAAAATATCGTTCGCTCGAAGCTTTGAACAAAGCGAAACCAAACAGCGCCTCGCGCGTCTGCCAAACGGGCCGCGCCAGATCGGATTTCATCCAGGATTCGGCGGAGCCTTGGGCGTCGGCCTCGGCGCTCATATCTATGATGGGCAGCGACCATTCGGTCGTGTCGCGGATGACCTGCCGCGGCCCGTCTGCGTCTTCGACGATGTCGACGTGCAGCGCTCCGGTCTCCGCTACGACCTGACGGAGCGCCTGCGCGAACAAAACAACATCCAGCGACCCTTTGATCTCGATGTATTCGCCGATGTTGTATGCGGGACTTGAAGGATCGATCTGTTGCGCGAACCAGATCTCACGTTGGGCGGCAGAAAGGGGATAGGAGACGTCGCCCTTTTCCACACCAAGGCCTGAACCGATTGGGGGCGGCCGCAATGTGTCATGCACAACCAATCTCCGACAATAACCGGCGGTCTCCAACGCCGGCGAAAGCCTTGGGTGATTATGAGGTTAGTATCGACTATGATGCGATTGCAAGCCAGCTTGTTGAAGATTACAAAACTGCCGCACCAAGCATCGCGCGGCGCCGTTCAGCGCGGTTCAATGTCGTTCAACGCCGTCATTGTGTGCGGCATCAGGTCAGTAAAATTTCCTTCTCTCCGAACAAGCGTTCGGCTGTGATGCCGCGCGCCCGGCACGTGTCGATGAGTCGAGTAGATTGAACGATGGGGTTCGACTTTTCGGTGTACTTGATGCCCATCACGTGATTTAGCCAGGGTTCCTGGCCCATGGCGTAGACGTACACCTCTTTGCAGTTGAACTGTTCGACGATGCCGATGGCGCGATCGTAATTGGACCCCGCCAGCCGCCGCGATTGGTCTTTCGCCCGCTCAAGCTTCTGCGTCAGCAGCGGTCCGTAAAGCCAGGACAAAGGCGCTCCGTCACATTCCATCCCCAGAAAGATCGCGTCGGTATCGCCGAGTTCGCGATGAATGTGCTCGTAGAGTTTCGGCGAGATGTTGCAGGAATCGGCAAGGAACAGAAGCTTGTGATTGGCCAGGCGTACAAAGTATGCGGCTTTGGTCTGCACATTGAGGTCGGCATGCTCGCCCAGGAAGGGCACCGCCGTTATCGAACCGTGGCCGAAGTCGATCTCCTCCATCTCCGACAATTCGATGACATTGCGGAATCCGCACTGCTTCAACAGCAGTCGCAGGGACGGGTCCTGTAATGCGCCGCCGCCGTTGCGGGGCACAATGATCGTGCGGATGCGATGACGCAATTGCAGGAGCGTCTCGAACAGAATGTGGTCTTGATGGTTGTGGGTGATCAGGACGAAGTCGATGACGTCCGGCAGATCGTCGTAGGTGTACCGCGAGATTTCGCTTTCGTATGTGTAGCTCAGCACCGGATCGAGCAGCACGCTGGTGCCGCCGGTTTCCAGAAGGATGCAGGCGTGGCCGAAGTAGCGCCAGCGGGCGCCCGGGCCATTGTAGTTTGCGTAAGGCGGCGGCGGCTCGGGTGTAAGGAACGTTCGAAACAACGCCGCATCCGCGTCACTCAGTTCGAGCGCGTCGCGCATGGCGTCGAACGGGGCCGGTTCGCGCTTCATGTGGAAGAGTTCATCGTAGCGTTCGCTGGCGAACGGAATCTGCAGTTGGATCGCATGGCCCTTTTCGAGACGGGGCGTACTCATAACGAACGGGCGATCATCTGCGCTGATGACGGACAACATGACGCTCTGAAACGCGTCGTCGTAAAGCGGGCTGCGGTAGAGCAGGGGCTCGATCAGCCGGAAAGACGGCTGATTGTTCAAATCGTAGACGATCTCGACCATGCCCTGCAGGCAGGGAGGCACTTCCGCATACAATGCTTCGAGGCTGAACCCGTTGGCTTTGGCGCGCAGCAGTGCATCGAGTTTGTCAATGGAGCGCGAAAGCTCAATCAGGTCTTTGCGGTCGTGCAAGGTCCGGTCGCGCAGCGCCCGCACATCGTCTTCACGGTTGCGATCGAAATGCATGTATGGCCCGCCGGCCATTGCCGGGTCTTGCACCGCCGCGTCATGCGCCTCGGGGCACTCGAGATACGATTCCATAATTTTCAGGTGGCGTTCGGTTATATTCCGCGCCGCGGTCGCCGGTGGAATCAAATGCGTCCACGCGTACCAGCCGTCGATAAGGGGCTCGGCCACGATGTTCGGCCGCAGGTAGAGAGCGCTATTCATCGAGTCCATATTTTTCCTGGCTAATACTATGAGTCATGTATGGACGGTGGCCGCGGTGCAAGAGCAAATCTGACTTTTTTTGCGAAGCGTTCGGGGGCGGTCATGTATGCGGCCTGTTTTCGCCTCGAGGCTTGCCTCTGTGACGATGCGACCGCTA
>JBAUYV010000365.1:0-86872 GCA_049584975.1 Xanthobacteraceae bacterium
TTACTCATCGACACCAAAAGACAAGAAGGGTGGCAAGCTAAAGCCAGGGAAACTTCGTCCAGGACGGCTCGTCGCCGACGCGGCAGAAAAGAAATTCGGTCGAGAGCAAATTCGGTACGACTACTACCAACCTCGAACCACCGCACCAGAGTTCCCTGTACGAACATACGACGGAAAAATCGAGTCCTCACTCAAAATGTCGCAAATTCTGCGGGGAAAGCCTGAGATCGAAGTCGATGCCGTCTACTGCGACAATCAACTGTTTGACGATGCGATTAAATGGCGCGACCAACACAAGCAACGGATCTTGGGATTAAAATAGGAGCAAGGGATGCCGCAACTTTCACACAGCACACGCTATGCCGTTATGATCGATCTGATCAAAAGACTTCGCGCCAAGGGTAGCTGGTGTGGTGAAACACATATACAAAAAGCTGCGTTCATTTTGCAGCAAATCTCGAAGTCTAAGCTGGGGTACAAGTTTGTACTTTACAAGCATGGGCCGTATTCATTTGAATTAAAAGATGAATTAACTGCAATGAAAGCGTCAGAGATCATCGAATTCACGTTTCCGCAGCAAGGATATGGGCCGAGCATTAAGCCCACGAGATTTGGTGAAAGGCTTTATGAAGTAAACAAAGCTGAAGTCGGCAAGTATGCGAAGATAAGTGACTTTGTCGCCAATTGGTTTGGTTCAAATGATGTTCGATACTTGGAGAGAATTGCAACTGCTTATTTCGTCTCTTGCAAGCACATTCGTGAGCCGGTCATCAGCCGAGCACAGAGGCTGGTTACGCTTAAGCCACATGTAGACTTAGTTACCGCTGAAGAGGCTGTCCGGATCGTTGACCAAAAAAGGGAAGAGGCAAGAATGATAGAGGGACAGGCGGCTTGAATCCAATCACGGCTTAGCAGCCGCGCAGGGCGAAATATCGCGCAGGGCGGAATAACGAAACATTCCGCCACTCATCTTCGCCGGTGCAGCGCGTGACCGCCAGCGTCAAAATTCCCGCAACGTATCGCGCAGATGGCTGCGCGTGTATTCGGTGCGCGCCAGCCCGCGACGCTGCAGCGCCGGGATCAGGCCATCGGTGATTTCGGCCGTGTAGCGGCGGCTGTTGTTGCGGAACGGGCTCTTGATCAGGAAGCCGTCGCCGCCGACTTCTTCCATCACCTCGCCCATCTTCGCGGCGACGGAATCCGGCGTGCCGACCAGTTCGATCGACGAGCTGGTGCCGCCGTCCGCCGCCAATTGGCGCAGCGTCTTGTTGCTGCCGAACTGCTGGAATTTGTCGAGCGAACCCTGTTCGCCGTTGGTCGTCAGCTTGCCGGGCAGCGGCTTGTCGAGCTCGTATTTGGAGAAATCGACGTCAGTGAACGACCCGAACTTCGCCAGCGCATGTTCGATGAAGGCGGAGGACGTCACCAGTTTGTTGAACTTGTCGCGGGCTTCTTCATCGGTTTGGCCCAGCATCGGCGCCGCCAGGAACAACACCTTGATGTCGTCCGGGTTGCGGCCCATGGCGGCGGCCTTGGCGCGGACGTCGTCGCGATAAGCCTTCATGCCGGCGACGCCGTTCGCCACCGCGATGATCGAGTCGGCATGTTTGGCCGCGAAGGCCCGTCCGGTCGGCGAGCCGCCGGCCTGCACATAGGTGGGACGGCCCTGCGGGCACGGCACGGTGTTCAACGGACCGCGGCATTTGAAGTATTTGCCGTCGAAATTTATCGGCCGCACTTTGCTGAAGTCCGCGTAGGTGTCGGTGTCGCGGTCCATCACCACCGCGTCCGGGTCCCAGGACGCGAACAGCTGGTTCACCACTTCCATGTATTCGTGCGCCATCTCATAGCGCAGCTCGCGCGGCGGCAACTTGTCGAGGCCGAAATTCTGCGCCGCGGTGTCTTCGCCGCTGTTGACGATGTTCCAGCCGAAGCGGCCTTCGGCGATGTTGTCGATGGTCGCGCATAGCCGCGCCAAGAGGAACGGCGGATACGCCATGGTGGAGAGCGTCGATACGATGCCCATCTTGCTGGTCGAGGCCGCGATCAGCGCCGCGAGCGGCGCCGGGTCGTGCTTGGGGACCATGATGGCCTTTTTCAGGTACATCTCGGTGCTGTGGCCGTAAGCGTCGGACAGCATCAAGGTGTCTTCCAGCATCAGGTAATCGAAGCAGGCCCGCTCCAGCGCGCGCGCCATTTCGACGTAATATTTTCCGTTCCACGGCTTGCCACCGCCGGCCGCGAACGGATCGTTCCATTCGTCGACGGTGAAATTGGTGAACCAGCCCAAGTGAAACTTTTTCGGCACGAGTGCTCCCCTGTCCGGCGCCCAGCGGGACCGTAAAATTCAAAGGGTCAAAAGCAAATCATATGCCACGGCGGGGGCGACCGGACCCGCTGGGCGTCAGACTTCAAACGATTCCGGATCGCGCGCGGTGTTCCAGAAGGCGAGTACGTCGACCGTGTGGTTGTCTTCGTCGACCGTATAAACGATCCAGTGATGAGTGCACCGGCCGACACGGAACAGGTACGCACGATATGGCGCGCCCGTGAGCGGGAAATAGCTCCAGGTCAGCGGAGATTCGCCGAGATTGAACCGAAAGATGCGGTCGAGGCGCTCGATCTGCTCAAACGCGAAGTCCTCGTCGTAGTCGCGCAGATAGGCAGCAAACTCGTCGATCTGACGCATTGCCGATGGGTCAATGCGCACGCGGTAGCGCACGGGACGGCTACCGTTTTCCTTTGCGATAGATGCCGACGAGCCGCTGTTTGAACGTCTCCGGGTCGTAATCGACCGCCTTGCCGGCCTTGACCCTGGCCTGCGCGGCTTTGAAGCGGGCGATCAGTTCGGCGCGCTCCTTGCCGGAGAGGACCGGGATTTCCTCCATGGTGGTGACCGGCACCATGGTGGTGCGGCGGCGCTTCTCGTTAGGGGGCTTGGCGGCGGTCTTGCTGGTCATTTGTCAATTATACCACACCTCCAAGCTGGCATCGACCCGGGTACGCGTTGCCTGCTGCGCTGCGGCCGGATTATTTCCCCGGCGGCTTCGCCGCGAATTGCGAGCCGCGCACGCAGAGGCGGCCGCGCGGGTCCTGCCAGAGTTTTTCGGTGGCGTGCAGGTGGCCGATGGCGCGGGCCACGGTGTTGAAATTGAAGCTGGAGAATTTCTCCGCCACGTCGGTGTAATACAGGGGCTGCTTGGCGATCTCGTCCATGATCTTGGCGGCGAGCGCCGCAATGGCCTCGTCGTCGCCGGCTTCGCCCGCCGCGTCCTTCTTGCCCTTGACGTAGTCGCCGATCTTGGCGCTCTCGGCATACGCGTAGGTGATGCGCTCGTAATATTCGCGCGGGATGTTTTCCGGAATGGTGGCGTCGATGCCGACCTTGGCGCCGGTCGGCACCACGCCGTAGCCCTGCGGCAGGCTCGGATCGAGCGGCTTGGCGCGGGCGTTGGAGACGATCATCACGTCGCGGTCGCCCTGCACGCGGGTGGCGATCGCCCACTCCACCTCGCCCGGATCGTTGACGTCGATGTCGTCGTCGACCACGACCACGTGTTTCAGATCCATCACCGACAGCGCGGCGAGCAGCGCGTTCTTGCCCTCGCCGGGCTGCTTCTTGATCGAGATCACCGCGTGCCAGAAGGCGCAGCCGCCGAGCGTGACGTTGATGTCCTTCACCTGGACGCCGGCGGTGCGCAGCGCCTGGCGGATCGCCGCGTAGCGCGTCGGCGCCGCCAGCCACGTGTTCTCCCACGGCATGTGCAGATTGTAGTAGACCGCGTCCTTGCGCATGGCGATCGCCTTGATGCGCACCAGCGGATTCCAGTGCAGCCCGCCCATCAGCCGGGTGAATTCGCCGAAGCGGCCTTCCGGAAACGTCCAGCCGGTCGGCAGCACTTCGGCCTCAAGCACGATCTCGGCGTCAGCGATGTAGGGCACGTCGATGGTCGAGCATGGGGCGAGCGCCACCGGCTCGCCGCGGATGCCGCCGGCGATCGCCATCTCGTCGACGCCGAGCGGCGCGCGATAGCCCGAGCCGGTGATCTCGATCGGGTGCGTGCCGATGGAGATCGAGATCGGCAGCGGTTCGTTGCGGGCGAGCGCGCGCTGCACGAACAGCCGCATGTTGTTTGGCGTAACCAGATCGATGCCGGTGAGCGCCTTTTCCTTGACGATGAAACGGTAGATGCCGGAGTTGAAGCCAAGCTCGGGATCGCGCGCGATTACCACGCCGGCGGTGATCATCGGGCCGCCGTCGTAGATCGACGACATGGGGATCGGCAGCCGGAACAGATCGACGTCATCGCCAAGGAGCGTCACCTCGCGTGTCGGCGAGCCGTTCACCCGCTTGGGCGGGATCGGCTTGGCGATCGCGGCGCTGAGTTTTTGTTCGATTTCGGCGAAGGTCTCACAGCCGAGCGCCATGGTGGCGCGCTCGCGGGTGCGGATGATGCCGGACACGACCGGCATGGCGTAGCCGATGACGTTATGGAAATAGAGTGCGGTCTCGGCCTGGTCGACGAGCGTAGCGATGTGGCGGATATCGACCGGCTGGCGCAGGTCGACCAGCTCGCCCTCCTGCCGCAGGCGATCGAGGAATTGGCGGAAGTTTTCTTGCATTGTGCACTCTCGCAAGGAGCAACGGGCGTTGGTATCACATCTACGCTCGTCATGCGCGGGCTTGACCCGCGCATCCACGTCTTGCGCGCCGATGAAGACGTGGATGGCCGGGACAAGCCCGGCCATGACGGCGTATGAATAACGTATGAGCGAATTCATGAAAGCCCTTGTTCTCCGAACACACGGCAGTCTGAACGACCTCGACGTCGTCAACGACTACCCGCGGCCGAAGGTCAGCGAAGGCAACGTCGTGATCCGCGTGCGCGCGGCCTCGTTCAATTACCACGACGTGTTCACGGTGCGCGGAATGCCGGGCATCAAGGTGCCGCTGCCGGTGATCATCGGCCTCGACATGGCGGGCGAGATCGCCGAGGTAGGCGCCGGCGTGCAGGGCTGGAAGACCGGCGACCGGGTGCTGGTCAATCCGGTCAACAAACGCAAGGGCCTGATGGGCGAGATGCTCGACGGCGGCATGGCGGAATACTGCCTGGCCGCCGCCGATCAGCTCGTGGCCATGCCGGCCAACGTGAGTTTCGAGGATGCCGCCGCGCTGCCGGTCGCCTACGGCACCGCGCACCGAATGTTGGTGACGCACGCGACCGTCAAGGCCGGCGAGCGCGTGCTGGTGCTCGGCGCGTCCGGCGGCGTCGGCACCGGCTGCGTGATCCTGGCGAAGCTTTTGGGCGCCGAAGTCATCGCCTGCGCGTCAAGCGCCGAGAAGCTAACACGGCTGAAGGAGCTCGGCGCCGACCACGTGGTGAACTATCGCGACACCGACTGGTCGAGATGGGCGGTCGAGAAATACGGCAAGCCGCAGCGGCGCACCTACGAAGGCGGCGTCGACGCGGTGATCAACTTCACCGGCGGCGACACCTGGGTGCCATCGCTGCGCTGTTTGAAGCGCGGCGGCAAGCTTTTGGTCTGCGGCGCCACCGCCGGCTACGACCCCAAGGAGGATCTGCGCTACGTCTGGAGCTTCGAGCTGCAGATCATCGGCTCCAACAGTTTCTACGACGACAATCTCGCGGCGCTCATGCAGCTCATCAGCGAAGGCAAGATGAAGCCGCTGATCGACAAGGTGTTGCCGCTCGAACAAGCCCGCGATGGCCTGCGTCTGATCGAGGACCGCGAGGTCATCGGCAAGGTGGTGGTGGTGCCGTAAGCCTTAGGCTGTCATCATCCGCGAAGGCGGATGATCCAGTATTCACGAAGTTATCAGTGATTACTGGATGCCCTGCCTACGCAGGGCATGACAGTGGCCGGGAGCGAAACTGAATGCCCAACGATCTCACCCTCGAACAAATCCAGGCGCTGATCACCCGCGCGCCGTATCACCAATGGCTGGGGCTCACCGTCGCGGCCGTGACCGACGACAGCATCGAGATCAGGGCGAAGTGGCGCGAGGAATGGGTCGTCAATACCGAACGCGGGTATGTGCATGGCGGCGTGCTGGCGGCGCTGATCGATCTCGCCGCCGATTGGGCGATGGTGAAGCAGACCGGGCGCGGCGTGCCGACCGTCGACCTGCGCGTCGATTATCATCGCCCGGCACTGCGCGGCGATCTCATCGCGCGCGGCAAGGTCATTCGCGGCGGATCGCAATTCGCCACCGCCGAGGCGCAGATATTCGATGAGCAGGGAAAACTCATCGCCAGCGGCCGCGGCACCTACTTCACGGCGCCACCGCCGGCACCGAAGTCGTAATGGGGCTATGCGGGTGATTTTGGTCAAAAAATCTGCTATGTTTGTCCAAGTCAGCTGACGGCTTGTATGAAAGGGCACGATGCCGAACCACCTCGATCGCATTACGTCGGACCCGAATGTACTAGGCGGCCGGCCTTGCATTCGCGGTCAAAGGATTCGCGTCACCGATATCCTGGAACTGCTGGCGAGCGGAGCGACAACAGCGGAGATTTTGGATGATTATCCGTATCTCGAAGAGGCCGATATAATCGCCACGCTCGAATATGCTGCGCGTCTCTCCGATCACCCGGTAATCCGGCTTCCTTAAGGTGCACTTTTTGATCGATGCACAGCTGCCGCCCAGTTTGGCACGGCAGTTCTCTGCTTATGGACACCCATCTATCCACGTTTCGGACATTGGCCTGGGCTCAGCTACCGACAAAGAAATCTGGTCACACGCCGCAGCGATAGGTGCGGCGCTCGTCACCAAGGACGAAGATTTTGTCATGATGCGAGCACTCGACAACGAAGGTCCACCCGTTGTCTGGGTGCGGATCGGGAATACGACGAGGCGCGCGCTAATGGAGCGCTTTGCCGAAAAGTTTCCCGTAATCATCGCCTTACTTGAGCGCGGCGAAACGATAGTCGAGATATCCGACCGCTAGGCCGCGGTACCTACTTCACGGCGCCGCCAAAACCTGCATGATCGTGGCAAAACCACGAGGGGGAGGAAGGCCATGAGAACGCTGATCGGCCTGTGGCTCGCAGCCATGCTTTCGTCCGCGGCCTTTGCGGCCGACAATCCCGATTGGGCCTATCCGGTGACGCCGAAGCCTGGGCCGCTGGACAACACGACGCCGCTCACCGCGACCGGCAGCACCAAGCAATACACGGCGGCGCAGGTCGACGATCCGTATAATCCACCCGACTGGTTCCCGCAGGATCATCCGCCGATGCCGGAGATCGTGGCCCATGGCGGACCGAAGCCGGCGGGCCGCGCCTGCGCGCTGTGCCATTTGACTTCGGGCGCCGGCCATCCGGAATCCGCCGAGCTTGCCGGCCTGCAAGTGGCCTACATCATCCGGCAGATGGCGGCATTCAAGAACGGCGATCGCACCGGCGGCCGCTCGCCCGTGATGGTAGCGATGGCGAAAGTGCTGTCGGAGGACGAGGTGAAGACCGCGTCGGAATATTTCTCCGCGCTCAAGCCGACCGCCGGCTACAACAAGGTCGTGGAAACCGAAACGGTCGCGAAGACCTATGTGGGCCCGGGCGGCATGCGCTTTGCCACCGCCGACGGCGCCACCGAGCCGATCGGCACGCGCATCATCGTGCTGCCGGTGAATCCGACCGAAGCAAAGCTGCGCGACCCGCGTTTCGGCTTCATCGATTACGTGCCGCCAGGCAGCATCGCGCGGGGCGAGCAATTGGCGACCACGGGCGGCGGTGGCAAGACCATTCAGTGCGCGATCTGCCACGGCCAGGAGCTGAAGGGCCTCGGCGAAGTGCCGCCTATCGTCGGCAAAACCGGCACCTATATATTTCGGCAGCTGCACGACATTCAGACCGGCGCCCGCAAGGGACCATGGGTCGAACTCATGAAGGCGGTGGTGGTGAAGCTGGATGATGCCGATATGATCGCGCTCGCCGCGTATCTGGAGTCCCGCAATCCTTAGGTCATGGGTTTTACGAATCTCGGCGACCTAATTCCCCGCGAGCGCGATCTCTCCAAGGTCGCGCTCATCGATTTGGGCGGTGAGCAGAGCCCGCGCGAATTCACATTTGCGGCAATCGACGAGATGGCGAACGGCGTGGCGCGCGCTCTGGGCAGGCGCGGCCTGCATCGCGGCGACCGCGTCGCGCTTTTGTCCGCCAATCGCGCCGAATATCTCGCGGCCTATTACGGCATCATGCGCGCGGGCTTCGTTGCGGTCCCGGTTAATTTCAAATTTCCGCGCGAGACCATTCATTTCATCATGCGCGACGCAGGCGCGAAGCTCGTGTTTTGTGACAGCGCACGCGCGGCGGACTGCCCGCTCGATCTGCCGGTCGTGTGCTTCGATTCGTCATTGCGAGCGCAGCGAAGCAATCCAGAACCGCAGTCTGGATTGCTTCGTCGCTTCGCTCCTCGCAATGACGCTATGGCGTTCGAAACCTTTCTCGATCCCGGCCCGTTTGCGGCGATCGTCCCGGCGCCGGACGAGCCCGCGATGTTTCTCTACACATCGGGATCGACCGGCACCCCGAAGGGGGTGGTGCTCTCCCATCAGAGCCACATCTGGGTGGTGGAGACGCGGCTCGCGCCGGGTCTCGACCGTCATCGTTATCTGATCGCGGCGCCGCTCTATCACATGAACGCGCTGGCGCTGGCGAAGCTCGCCTGCGCGGCTCACGCCACCATCTTGCTGCTGCCGCAATTCGACGCCCGCGCCTACATGGCGGCGATCGGGCAGTACCGCTGCACCTGGCTCACCGCCGTGCCGCCAATGATCGCCATGATGCTGCGCGAACGCGACCTGATGGCGCGCACGGATCTTTCCAGCGTCGAATTCGTGCGCATGGGCTCGGCGCCGGTCAGCAGTAGCCTGATGGCGGCGCTGCACGCGGCACTGCCGCGCGCCGCGGTAACCAACGCCTACGGCACCACCGAGGCCGGGCCCGTGGTGTTCGGGCCGCATCCGCGCGGCCTGCCGCAGCCCGAGCTTTCGGTCGGCTATCCGCATCCGAAAGTAGCGTTGCGTCTCGTCGATGGCGAGAACCGCGACGCCGAGCAAGGCGTCCTTGAAATGAAATGCCCGGCCATGATGCTCGGCTATCACAATCGGCCGGATGTCGCGCCGCCCATCACGCCGGACGGCTTCTACATCACCGGCGACGTGTTTGGCCGCGACGCCGACGGCTTTCATTATTTCGTCGGCCGTACCGACGATATGTTCGTGTCCGGCGGCGAGAACATTTATCCGGCCGATGTGGAACGCATGCTGGAGCGCCATCCCGACATTGCCCAGGCGGCCGTGGTGCCGATCGAAGATGACATCAAGGGGCAAAAACCGGTGGCCTTCGTGATCCGCAAACCCGGCCGTGCGCTTGACGATGAGAGCGTGAAGCGCTTCGCGCTCAAGCACGCGCCGGCCTATCAGCACCCGCGCTTTGTCTGGTTCGTCGACGAACTTCCGCTCGCCTCGACCAACAAACTCGACCGCGCCGCGCTCATGCGGATGGCAGCCGAGCGGATGGGAAACATTTCACCTCTCCCCGGAGGGGAGAGGTCGAGCGAGCGATAGCGAAGCGAGGGTGAGGGGGTTCGGATGCCGAGGTTTTTCTCAAACGTCCGAGCCCCCTCACCCCAACCCTCTCCCCTCCCGGGGAGAGGGAGTTCGCCTAAGCAAGCCGACCGCCTGTCAGTTACTCGTCGCCACCGCATTCACCGTCTTCCCCGGCCACTTGCACAGATCCGCGATGATGCATTTCTCGCACAGCGGGCGGCGCGCCACGCAGGTGTAGCGGCCGTGCAGGATGAGCCAGTGGTGGGCGTGCAAGAGGTATTTCTCCGGCACAACTTCCATCAGTTTCATTTCCACGTCGACCGGCGTCTTGCCGACCGCAAGGCCGGTGCGATTGCCGACGCGGAAGATGTGGGTGTCGACCGCGATGGTCCGTTCGCCGAAGGCGACGTTGAGAACGACGTTGGCGGTCTTGCGGCCGACGCCGGGCAGCGCTTCCAGCGCCGCGCGGTCGTGCGGGACCTTGCCGCCGTGCTCCTCGACAAGCTTGCGCGACAATGCGACGACGTTCTTCGCCTTGGTGCGAAACAGCCCGATGGTCTTGATCAGGTCGCGCACTTTGGCTTCGCCGAGCTTGACCATCTTCTCCGGCGTATCGGCGAGCGCGAACAGAGCCGGCGTCGCCCTGTTGACGCCCGCATCGGTCGCTTGAGCGGAGAGCACGACCGAGACCAGGAGCGTAAACGGATCGGCATGCTCCAGCTCGGTGTTCGGGTTAGGATTAGCCGCCGCAAAGCGGCGGAACGCTCCCTCGATTTCGGCTTTGGTCCATTGCGGCAAAGCGCCGTGTGCGGCCTTGGCGTCGGCCCTAGCCCGCGCGTTGGCGGGTTTGAGCCGCGCGGCCTTGCCCTCGCGGGCGGCCTGCAGGCGCTTCTTGATGCGTCTTTTGGCGATCTTCTTGCCGGTGGTTTTGCGCGCCATATTTCCCGTATACTGAGCCCCATGGAAGCCGACAACCACAACGACAACGCCGCCCCAGCCGAGCCCGAAATTTTTTCGGCCGTCATCACCCCGCATCGCTCGCTGACGCCGCGGGGCTTTCTCATCTTCATGCTCTGCATCGGCGGCCTGAGCTTCATATCCGGCATGACGTTCCTGCTGCGCGGCGCCTGGCCGGTGTTTGGTTTCTTCGGGCTCGATGTATTGCTGGTGTACTGGGCGTTCCGCGCCAACTTCCGCGCCGCGCGCGCCTATGAGGAAGTCACCGTCACGGCCTCGGAACTTACCGTGCGCAAGGTGAGCCATCGCGGCGGCGTGCGCGAATGGACCCTCAATCCGCTCTGGGTACGGCTCGAGCGCATCGTGCACGAGGAATTCGGCATTGAGCGGCTGTTCCTGGTGTCTCGCGGCCAGCGGCTGACCATCGCGGGTTTCCTGGGACCGGCAGAGAAAGCGAGCTTCGCAAGCGCGCTCTCGAATGCGCTGGGCGAAGCCAAGCGCGGGCCGACCAGGACGGTGCTGGAATAGAGGGCGAATGGCGAGTGGCGAGTGGCGAATAGTGGAAATCGAACCCTATTCGCCATTCGCTATTTCGCCATTCGCTCCATCCAGAAATCGGGTGGTTTGGCCGATGCGTGCGGCCCACATTGGGAGAAGATGATGGAGACTCCCATGTTGTCACCCGATCGTATCCAGAGCCCGATGCCGCTCGCCGCCGCCGCCGCCGACTACGACGTGGTCCGCAAGGCCATCGGCCATATCCGCGGCCATTGGCGCGAGCAGCCGGAAATCGAGGCCATCGCCGAGGCCGCCGGCGTCACGCCGACCGAACTGCATCATCTGTTCCGCCGCTGGGCCGGACTGACCCCGAAGGCGTTCCTGCAGGCGCTGACGCTGGATGGCGCGCGGAAACTGCTGCGCGATTCCGCAAGCGTGCTCGACGCCACTTACGAAGTCGGCCTCTCCGGCCCCGGCCGTCTGCACGATTTGTTTGTCACGCACGAAGCGATGTCGCCCGGCGAATGGAAGTCGGGCGGCGAAGGCCTCACGGTTTTTTTCGGCTTTCACCCGTCGCCGTTCGGCGCCGCGCTGGTGATGGCGACCGAACGTGGGCTCGCGGGCCTCGCCTTTGCGGATCCCGGCAAGGAGCGGACGGCGCTCGCCGACATGAAGAGCCGCTGGCCGCGCGCCGCCTACGTGGAAGACAGCGCCCGCACCACCGCCGTCGCCAAGCGCATTTTCGACCGCTCGCAATGGCAGCCCGAGCGCCCGCTGCGCGTGGTGCTGATCGGCACCGATTGGGAAGTCCGGGTGTGGGAGACGCTCTTAAAAATCCCCATGGGCCGGCTGGTCACCTATTCGGACATCGCCGGCAAAGTGCAGGCGCCCAAAGCCGCCCGCGCCGTCGGCGCCGCCGTCGGCAAAAACCCGGTGTCATTCGTGGTACCGTGCCATCGCGTGGTCGGTAAAGCCGGCGACGTCACCGGCTACCATTGGGGCATCACCCGCAAACGCGCCATGCTCGGGTGGGAAGCGGGGCAGATCGCCGCGGCCGCCTAGCTAGAGCACCATCCGATCGCACTGAAACCGTTTCCGCTCATTCCGGCCGAAGCGGGTATCCATGATACATTAGTGGTGCACGGTGTCCCGCTGTTTGCGCACTGGGTCCCGCTCCCCGCTCTCGCGGGGACAAGTTTCGCGGGGCCAAGTTTCGCGAGGACGTGCGGATGATGGCAACCGGCTCGACCTCCTTGAATTTCGCTTCCGGGGGCGCTGGCGCCGCGCGCGGCTCGCGCCCAGCCACGTTCAGCGCCGGCGCGGCGGCGCGCGGGAAGTCGCCGTTGCGATAGGCCTCGAGCGTCGGCACATCCAGGCCGTCCATGAAATCCGCCAGCGCCGCGTAGGTGGCACAGCGCACCTCCGGCAGGCCGCAGACCATGCGGGCGAAAGTCTTCAGCGCTTCCCGGTAAGCGCCGTCCTGATAATCGAAGAAATGATGACCGATGTTCAGCGGCGCGCGGTTGCCGGCGTAATTCGATCTGAAATAGTCGAGATACGTTTGCAGCATCTCGTCGCGGAAGGCGTCGCGCCGCTGCGGCTCGACCACCGTATGCGATTGCGCGGCGAAGAAATTATAATCCATCGACAGCGCCCGCCGGCCGCTGTCGGCGAGCTTGAGCTGCACCAGATTAAAACGCCAGAGGTCGCCGATCTTCTCCGGCCAGTTTTCCGGAAAGTTCTGGCCTGACGTGTCATAGCGGAAGCCGTCGTCCTTGAGCGCCGTGTAGAGGCCGGGGCTCGTTGCCAGATAAGGCGCGCGAAAGCCGATCACCTCCGAGAGCGGGAACGCGAACTTCACCGTGCTGTCGAGTCCGTTGTTCGCCGCGACGTTGGCGAGCACGCTGCGAAAAGAATCAAACTCCTGAGCCCACTCAGCCGCCGACCATCGGCTGCCGTCGAAATGACCCACCGCGTGCGACGCGATCTCGTGACCGTTCCGGTAAAGATCGTTGATGTAGGCGACACGCTGCGCCACGTCCTCCGCCGAGCCGCCGAAACCGATCTGCGAGGCGCCGCGCCGTGCATTCGGAGGCTGGTAGAGGTCCGCCTTGTCGTCCGCAATAAAGTTGATGCCGCTGACGAAGAAGGTGAAGTGCAGGGGCTCGCCGCTCCGGTTCATGTCGGCGGCAAATTCGCTCAGTTCCTTCCAGCGTTCGAGCTCGGTGCAATTGTCGAACGCCATGACGACGAATTGCGGCGGCCGCTCCACCGCGCGCGACGGCGCGCACAGAGCCAGGCAGAACGCCGCCACCCCAAGGAATTTTCCCCCCATAGCTCAAGTAAAGACCATGCGCCCGCGCGCCGTCAAACGATGGACTGCGTTTTGCGTTACCTGAAACTTAATAATCGCCGCCCCGAGCGGGGCACTTCGGCATCGTGCCTGCGGTAAGTCCAGCCTGCACTGATTGACGTTCGCGCGTCGATCCGCGATACCGCCCCCCACCCTGCCCTCCCCCGCACGCGGGGGAGGATTGTGGTGGGGGCGACCAAAGGGAATGCGACATGCAGCAGCGGCGGCCGGTGATGCTGGTCATTCTGGACGGCTGGGGCTGGCGCGAAGAGGCGGCCGACAACGCCGTGCGCCAGGCCAAGACGCCGACCTTCGACCGGCTGTGGCAGACCGGCCCGCACGGCTTCCTGCGCACCTCCGGCCATGACGTCGGCCTGCCGGACGGGCAGATGGGCAATTCCGAAGTCGGCCATCTCAACATCGGCGCCGGGCGCGTGGTGATGCAGGACCTGCCGCGCATCGGCAACGAGATCGCAAGCGGCGAAATCAATCTCGCGCCCGCGCTCCTCGACCTGATCAAAAGACTCAAAGCCAGCGGCGGCACCTGTCATCTCATCGGCCTGGTGTCGCCCGGCGGCGTGCATTCGCATCAAGATCACGCCGCCGCGTTGGCAAAAATACTCGCGGATGCGGGCGTGCCGGTTCTGGTGCACGCATTCACGGACGGCCGCGATACGCCGCCGCAATCCGCGGGCGATGACATCAAGCGCTTGCTTGCGGCGTTGCCCAAATCCGTCGCGGTCGCGACCGTGAGCGGCCGCTACTACGCCATGGATCGCGACAAACGCTGGGACCGCGTCGAGAAGGCCTATAGGGCGATCGTCGAAGCCGAAGGGCCGCGCTTTCACGACGCACAGGCGGTCATTGCCGACGCCTACGCCAACAAAAAATTCGACGAGTTCGTCGTGCCGGCGGTGGTCGGCGACTATCGCGGCATGAAGGACGGCGACGGCGTGCTGTGCTTCAACTTCCGCGCCGACCGCGTGCGCGAAATTCTCGGCGCCATGCTGGATCCAGATTTCTCCGGCTTCGCACGCCAGCGCATCGTTCGCTTCGCCGCCGCGGTCGGCATGGCGCAATACAGCACCGAGCTCGACAAGCTCATGCAGACGATCTTTCCGCCGCAATCGCTGGCACACATCCTCGGCGAAGTGGTGGCGGACGCCGGACGCAAACAGTTACGCATGGCAGAGACCGAGAAATACGCGCACGTCACCTATTTCCTCAACGGCGGCCGCGAAGAGCCCTACGCCGGCGAAGATCGCATCATGGTGCCGTCGCCGAAGGTGGCGACCTACGATCTGCAGCCCGAAATGTCGGCGCCCGAACTCACCGACAAGGCGGTCGGCGCCATCGACTCCGGCAAATACGATCTGATCGTGCTCAACTACGCCAATCCCGACATGGTGGGCCACACCGGCAGCCTGCCGGCGGCCATCAAGGCGGTGGAGACGGTCGATACGGGCTTGGGCCGCATCGCCGACGCGATCCAGAAATCCGGCGGCGCGCTGCTCGTCACCGCCGACCACGGCAATTGCGAGATGATGCGCGATCCGCAAACCGGCGGCCCGCACACCGCCCACACCACCAACCCGGTGCCGCTGCTTCTCGTCGGCGCACGCAACCGCGCGCTCAATGCCGAAGGCCGCCTCGCCGACATCGCGCCGACGCTCCTCGAGCTGATGGAATTGCCGAAGCCCGTGGAAATGACCGGCACGTCGCTGTTGCGCGCGGATTGAAGTGCACCGCCGACGAATGCCGCCTCACGGTTTCGTCGCAACCTGCGCCGCGAGCATCCGCTTTGCGGCGCCGGAATCGATAAGCGGATAGGTGTCAAAATGCGCCGGGATTATATCCGCCCACTCGTTGAGGATGCGATGCAGCGCATCGTTGTCCTCAACATCGAATATGGCGACCGCGCCTCGTCCGGCGCGCGCGTAGATGTGCCGGCATACGCCGCGCTCCTCGTAGTCTGAAATCCAAGGCCAGAACGACTGCCGCGTCTTCGCCACGTCGGAAGGCCGCTCCGGCCGCGGCGTTGAGACAACAAGAAACAGCATGACCGAAGCCTCCATCCTTGCTCACCGTATTTTGCAAAGACTGGAGTGCTGCCACAACTGCACCGCATGCGAGCCGGTGCGTTAATCCGCCAGCTCTAGTGAGCAGCGGGAGGCAATCTCTTTTTCTTTGGTCGCGTCATCATGCAGCCCAGCGGTATGAGCGCGATCACGGCGAAGAGAATAGCCCATAGCGCAGCGTCTATCAGCATCGCGTGCCCCCAGAATCGTCGATCGTCCGGGTGGCCGCCGATCTCAACCGCACGCTCATGCGCGGTTGTCTCATCAGCGAACCGCCGCAGAACGATACCTTGGATGTGAATGCTGCCTGCCGCGGGCATCAGCGCTGCAGTTGAATTCGCGGAACGCCGGCAGCTTCCGCTAGCAGCTCTGAAGGGAGCCTATCACAGCTTCGAAGCGACGTGTAGAAAAACGCCATCGCTGGGAACTGAAGCAATTTGCGGCGGCGTTTGCGCCGATGGCATGGCCGAAGCTGGCCGAAATGACCAGCGCTGCGATTCACCCTTGCGTTCATCCTTTGAAAAACGGGGAAAACCGCGTCGCATCGCAAAGCCGCGCGCGCCGACGCGTTACTGTCTAGGGGCTTACTCCGCTTTCCTGCGCTTCGAGGGCCGGCAAATGTTTCCGCTAGTTTCGCCGAACCTCGAATCGGCATCGCCAGTCGCGACACTGATCTCAAGCCTTTTCACCGTCGCCATTGCGGCCGGCCTTTATGCGCTTTTCCGCTGGTGGCGTGAGCGCGGTGAAAAGAGGAGCGGGATCGTCGAGGGTCTCGTCGCTTTCCTGCGCCGCATGGATCGTACCCTCGTGCGCTACGGCTCATGGTGGGTCGGCACCCGTGTGTCCCAGCCTTGGCCCCGCCGCGGGGTGACATTCGGCATGTTCGTTATTGTCGCCCTCTGCGGAGCCTTGCTTCCCTGGCCCTGGTGCCTCTGGGTGCTGTCCTTCGGGCTCCTCAATGTGTTCATTGTCTTTCGCCACTGGTCGCACGATGAGGACGAGGCCAAAAGCCACGTCGACCCCGAGAGCAAGCAGATCAGGATCGATGGCGATCTGTCGGCAGAAATGGCCGGCGCCTTCGCGTTCGTGCTGGTTTATGCGACGACGGCCTTTGCGCAGATCGAGGCGGCCCGCCAGGGCTTTCAGATGCTGCCCGATGCCGGCCCCTTCACTTTCATCCGCTACGCGCTGGTCGAGGGGCTGAAAGTCGCGCCACTTGTCAGCTACTACGATCTGTTTGCCGACAACCTTCACTTCCACAAACTCGGCGGCGTCACGGCTGCTTCGATCTCGGCGAAGTCGGCCGTGCTGGCATTTCGCGCGGCGCTCGACCTCATTATCCTCGCCGGGCTCAAGCGCTTCATAGACATCGCGCGTCGTGTGGCCGAGGGCCTTGATCTGCGGCCGATCTTGGCCGTCTTGGACGATCCGGATGCGGACCAAGCTGCCGCCGAGCAGGCGGTTGGCAAACTCGCCAGCTTCGCGACGCGGGGGCGCCGGGCGGCGGCCGAGTTGCTGGAACAAATCGTCACCGAGGTGCGGGAAGGTAAGCTAAGGTTCGCCGCCATTGCCCGGTTCTCCGCCGCCAATGGTCTCGTCTCCTACGCGGAGCCGCGTGCGGAATCCGGCAACTTGCTGGTCGCCATCGAGGGCTATTGCAAGCTCGCGCGTGACGACTGGTCGCGCGAGCGCGCACCAATCGAATGGGCCGCGACCCAGCATTCTCTCGGTGTGGCCCTGCGCACGCTTGGCGAGCGCGAGAGTGGTGCGGCGCGCTTCGATGAGGCCATTGCCGCTTTGCGCGAGGCCCTGAAGGAAAGGACGCGCGAGCGCGCGCCGCTCGACTGGGCCGCAACGCAGAACGAGCTCGGCCGGGCGCTGTGGCGGCTGGGCGAGCGCGAGAGCACCACTGCACGGCTCGAACAAGCAGTCGCTGCCTTCCGCGAGGCGCTCAAGGAAAGAACCCGCGAGAACGTGCCGCTCGATTGGGCCACGACCCAGCACTATCTGGGCGCCGCACTCCGCGCGCTTGGCGAGCGCGCGAGCGCACCGGCTCAGCTCGAAGAGGCGGTCGCCGCCTATCACGAAGCGCTCAAGGAGCGGACCCAAGCGCGCACTCCGCTCGAATGGGCCGCAACGCAGAACAATCTCGGCAACGCGCTGCGCGCCCTCGGCGAGCGCGAGAGCGGCACGGCGCGCCTCGAAGAGGCTGCTGCAGCCTATCGCGAGGCGATGAAAGAGTGCACGCGCGAGCGCGCGCCGCTCGACTGGGCAGGAACCCAGAACAATCTCGGCACGGTGCTGCAAACACTCGGTGAGCAGGCGCACAACACTGCGCGCATCGAACAGGCAATCGCCGCCTACCGCGAGGCGCTCAAGGAAAGAACCCGCGACCGCGTGCCGCTCGAGTGGGCCATGACCCAGAACAATCTCGGCACTGCACTACAAGCACTTGGCGAGAGCGGGAACGATATGGCGCGCCTCCAGCAGGCAGCCGCCGTGTACCGCGAGGCGCTCAAGGAAAGAGCGCGCGCTCGCGTGCCGCTCGACTGGGCCATGACCCAGAATAATCTCGGCAATGCTTTGTGCGGTTTAGGCGAGCGCGACAGCGGCACGGCGTACTTCGAAAAGGCGGTCGCCGCCTACCGTGAGGCGCTCAAGGAAAGAACCCGCGAGCACGCGCCGCTCGCCTGGGCCATGACCCAGAACAATCTCGGCAATGCGCTACGCGCGATCGGCGAGCGCGAGACCGGCACGGCGCACTTTGAAGAGGCGGTCGCGGCTTTCGGCGAGGCCGCGCGGGAACTGACCCAAGAGAGAACCCCGGAGCATCACGAGATTGTCAGGCAAAACCTGGCGCGAATTTTGTCGGCGCTGGAGCGGCGCAAGAGCCAGCCCTTCGCGGCCATAGCATCACGCCGAGGCTAGAGCGGATGACTTTAGGTGAAACAAGGCGCAGGTTGCTCCCATCACCTCTCCCCGGAGGGGAGAGGTCGAGCGAAGCGAGGGTGAGGGGGTTCGGATGCTGAAGATTGTTCTCGAACTTCCGAACCCCCTCACCCCAACCCTCTCCCCAACGGGGAGAGGGAGTGCGCCGTGACGGCGATAGCGCCTCGACCTGAAATGATCGTGCGCTAGCTACCGAACGCGCGGCGGGCGGGCGTCATCGCGATGTCATCGCGCGATCGCGGTTCTGGCTGCTGGAAAAATAGGGCCCGGGCGTAAATGACGCGAAGCGCTGTTGTTCAAACAAACGCTTTGCTTCCGCTCGCCGATTGAAGGCGCCGCGAATCATCAGCGCCGCAGTGATGATCAAAGGGCTTCCAAACAGGAGCCAGGCCATCGCGTTCAACATCTGCTGCCTTCCTGCATGCTCTAATGCGGCTGAAGCAGATTCTGCAGCCAGCCGAGCGGATTGGGCGCGGTCTCCGGCGCCAATGACTTCGGTCGCGGCCGCGGCAGCGGCACGTCCCCGCCCGCCTCCGCTGTGGCCAGGAAGCGAGGCCGCGGCCGCGGCAGCGGGACCGGCGCCCCAACCACAAAGACATTTGTTGCTGCCGGCACTCCGTCCGTGCTCCCGCCGAGGCTCCCGGTCACCGCCCCTGGCGGAGCGGGCGGCGGCCCAAAAGGCGACGGCGCCTGCGCGGGCTGCTGGGAGGGCTGCTCCGCGTCGGCCTCTTTCTGCCGCAACGCCGCGAGCGCATTCTGCGCGTCTGCAAGATGCCGGCCGGCCGGGAACTCGCTGATGAATTCGCTCAAGTTATCGATGGTCAGATTGCCGGCAATCTGCCGCCACGCGATCTCCTCAAGATCATCCTGCGCCTCCCGGGCGTGCCGGCCTTGCGGAAATTGTTCCAGGTAGGCGTTGTACGCGGCGGTCGTCCCGATCGAATCGACCTGAGTCCAGAACAACCCGTCAGCGGCATTGACGGCGTCCTCAATGTGCCGCCCGCCCGGCGAATACGCAGAGATGTAAGCCGCATAATCGTCGTACTTGTTCGCACGGGCGGCGCGCGCCCAAGCGGCGTCGTCAATAAGCTGGGCGACGACAGGCCGCGCTTCCTCAGAAGCCCAGTTGCTGTAAAACCATCGGTAACTCTCGGGCGTGTTTTGCAGCAGGGTCCATTGCCAGGCGGCCCGTTCGCCGAGACGCGCCGGCGATGAACCGGGCGGTATAGGCAGGAGCCCTAAAGCCAAGACCAGCGGCAAGGCGGACAGGACGAGGAGCAGCACTCTGCCCGCATTTGCGAAGCTCCATCGGCCGCGGAAGACATTCGCAAGTTGGGCCCTGCTGTCGCCGGCCCAATAGCCAATCCTGCGCCACCACTGGAACAAATGACCCAAGGCACTCGCCCCTTAAGGCGCGCGCGCGCCGGGGTTGAGAGGCAACCTTTGGGAGCGAATGGTCAATCGGACCCCCGTACCTGTTTCCCCGCTAATCACAGTTTCTAAAGAGGCAGCGCGCAGCCGGAAACTGCCGCGGCATTAGGCTTGGGCGCAAAAAACGCTATTCCGGCTTGATGTTAGCGAATTTGATCACTTGCGCCCATTTTTCGGTGTCGTGGGCGACCAGTTTGCCGAAATCGCCTGGCGGGCCGGGAAGCGTCTGGCCGCCAAGATCGACCATGCGCGCCTTGAATGTTGCGTCGGCGAGCGCGGCGTTGACCTCCTTGTTGAGCAGATCGACGATGTCCTGCGGCGTGCCCTTGGGTGCGGCCAAGCCTTCGAATGAGGTTGCCTCGTAGCCGGGCAGGAAATCGGCGACCGTCGGCAGATCCGGCAGCGCGTCCGAGCGCGTCTTCGACGTGACCGCCAGCGGCCGCAGCTTGCTGTTACGGATGAACCCGATCGACGCGGAGAGCAGATCGAACATCACCTGCGTCTGTCCGCTCACCATGTCGGTCAATGCTGGCGCTTCGCCGCGATAGGGCACGTGGACCAGATTGATGCCGGCCATCATGCAGAACAGCTCGCCCGACACGTGCGAGCTCGATCCGACTCCGCCCGACGCCATGTTGATCTTGGCGGGGTTGGCCTTCGCGTAGGCGATGAATTCCGGCAGCGTCTTGACCGGAACCGCGGGGTTCACGACCACGACGTTGGGCACCTGCATGATGCCGGCGACCGGCGCGGCATCGCGGAGAAAATTGAAGCTGATATCCTTGAACAGCGAGGCGTTGATCGCGTTCGATACCGTGACCAGAAGCAGCGTGTAGCCGTCGGGCCGCGCCCGAACTACCTCCTCGGTCGCGATGTTGGTGCCGGCGCCCGGCCGGTTCTCGACGACAAACGGCTGGCCCAGGTGTTGCGACAAATATTGGCCAATCAGGCGCGCGACCATGTCGGTTGTGCCGCCCGGCGCGAAGCCGACGAGAATGCGCACCGGCTGCGTCGGATAGTCGAGCGCCGCGGCGCCGCGCGCGAGGGCCGGCAGCGCCACCGCGCCGGCCGCCAGATGCAGAAACTGCCGGCGTGCAAATTTCATGGAATGGTTCCGCGAGTTGAACATCCCGGCGCACAAAACCTACGACAAAAACCACGCGGATATTAGCGAATGGCTGCGCATATATTGTGCGGGCGCGGCCCATTCCCTAAGCCCCGGGAGGCCATTTCCTCAGGCCCCGAAGTGCACTAGATTTTCGCCAGCGCAGCGAACATGCCGGCGAGGACATCATGGCAAAATATCTTCTGGTGAGCTTCAAGACCTGCCCGTGGGTGCAGCGCGCAGCGATCGTGTTGCGCGAGAAAAACATCGGCTTCGAGTTCCGCCACATCGAGCCTGACAACCGGCCCGAGTGGTTTCTCGCCATTTCGCCGCACAAGAAGGTGCCGGTGCTGCGCATCGACGAAAAGGTATCGCTGTTCGAGTCGAACGCCATCGCCGAATATCTGGATGAAACGATCGCGCCGCGACTGCATCCCGAGGATCCGGTCGAGCGCGCCATCAACCGCGCCTGGACCGATTATTTGCCGACCTTTACCAGCTCGGTGACCGGCGTGGCCTACGCGGCCGACGAAGCCGCCTACAAGGCCGCGGCGGAAAAAATCGCGCCGGCGTTTGCGCAGCTTGAGCGGGCGCTGGAAAAGCAGAGCCCGGCGGGACCGTTCTTCAACGGCGCCAAATATTCGCTGGTGGACGCGGGCTACGCGCCGTTCCTGCAACGCTATTATTTTCTCGACCGGATCAAGCCGCTCGGCGTGATCGAAAAATTTCCGCGGCTGAAGGCCTGGGCCGAGACGCTGATGAAGCGGCCGTCAACCCATTCATTCCCGGAGAGCGAATTCGAGGCGCTCTACCGGACCAACGTGAAACGGCGGAAAGCCTGGGTCTCGCAGTACATCGCCGACGTGGCGGTGGCGGCGGAGTAGCCCGGCGCTAGCAGCATGTGGCCCGGATGAGCAAAGCGACATCCGGGGGTAGCTGCTCGGCACATTACCCGCATATACGAGTTGTGAAACTCATCGCGGAGCGTTCACGCGCTGCGCCTAACGATTGTGCTTTGGTCGCGAAGATCGGAGAGCGGTCGGCGCCGCTTGCCGTCCATGTAGTACCAAGCCTTCCATGCGTTCTCAGGACCCGCGATACCGATGGCCTTATTAAGCTCGTTGAGCGTCGGATAGCTGGTGCCGTTGAAATTCCAAAATCCTTGGATGGCCCGCGCACGGTACTCTTTGCCCTTGTATGTGCGCAAAATCTCAAAGTCAGGCTCCAGCTTCACGCCGTAGCGCGGATCGTGGAACCCTATACTGGTACTGAGATCGCGCTCAGGCTGCCGCGATGCCTCCGGCAACTTAAACACGCCCCGCAAGATCGCGTCTTCGCTGTCCTGGCCAGGCTTACGCACGGACCAAATCGCTTGGAACACGTCGGGGGAAACCTGGATCGCTCGCATTGGTGAAACTCCTATTGTCACTATTAGACCTATCTATAGGTAGGTAAATAGGGAGTCAAGGAGAATTAGCTTACTTTATAAGCCTACGGCGGCAGCCCGTACGGCATCGGTAGCGCAGATCTCCATGCCGCTCGCATCAACCAAATCTACTCATCCGGAACCACCAACGAATCCAAGTCCTGCGGAGACGCGTATCGGCGTGCCACGCTTAGGTCTTCACCATAGGCCGGTAATCCATCTGCCGATGGAACCAGTAGACATAGCCGTCGACGTTCTTCTGCGTGGCGACGTAGGCTGACGGTTGATACACCGGGATGCTCGCGACTTCGTCAAATGTGGTCTTGATGTAGGTCTTGACCATCTCGTCGTACTTTCCGGGATCGCGCTCGAAGCGCGACTCGCGCACCAGCGCCATCATGGCCGCGTCATCGTAGTTGCCGGAGTTGAAAATCGACTTCTCGCCGAGCGCCATCTCGAAATAATAATTCGGATAGTTGAGCCACCCGGCAAAAAGGTTGGTGAGGAGAGGCAGCTTCTTGCTCGCGAAGCTTGAGCGCCAATTGGCGCCCGCGATCTTGTCGAGCGTCACCTTGACGCCGATCTTGCCCAGGCTCTCCTGCACCAGCACGCTCATCGGTTCGACCGTACCGGCCGCGCCGGCATCATACGAGAACGTCGTTTCAAAGCCGTCCGGCAGGCCGGCTTCGGCAAGGAGCGCCTTCGCCTTGGCGAGATCTGTATCGAATGGCGAGGGCTGCGGCCATTTCGCTGCCGTGATCGCTCCCGATCCGCCAAACAGCGGCCGGGCCTGGCCGTAAAGGGCCACGTCCATGATTTTCTGGTAGGGAATCGCATACGCTATGGCGCGCCGCACCTTGACGTTATCGAACGGCGGCATTTTCTCGTTCATGACGATGAACTGCACAGCGTTGTCGATCGGCGTGACGTAAACCTTGACCTTGCCTTCGCGCTTCATCTCGACGATGTCGGCGGGCGGAAACTCGTTCGAGACATCCACGTCGCCGCGTTCGAGCAGCGCGCGCCGTGTCGCCGCGGACGGCACAACGCGCCAGACCACGTGTTTCACCTTCGGCAGCGGGCCGGACTTCCACTCGTCGAAGCGCACGTAGCTGATCGCGTCCGGCGTTCGATGCTCGATCTTATAAGCTCCGCCGCCCGCAAGATTGTTCTTCGACCATTCAAACCCCCAGGGGTCGTCCGGCTTCGCATTCTTTTTGATGAGTTCGGAATTGAGCATGTTGGGGATGCAGAACGCCAGATTTGGCAGCAACTGACGATCAAAGCGGGCGTAGTCGATGCGGAAGGTGCGATCGTCGACGACGACGTTCTGCTCCGGATTGGTGAGCGATCCGGTGCTGAGCTGAAATTTGGGATTGCCGCCGGCCGCTATGGCGCGGTCGAGCGACCATTTGACGTCTTTGGCCGTAACCGGCGCGCCGTCATGGAATGTTGCGTCCTTGCGCAACTTGAATGTGACAGAGTGACCGTTATCGTCCCATTCTTCGGCGAGTTCGGGCACCGGCTTGGTGGCATTGGCATGGTCGACGCCGTTCTCATCCTTTTCGATCTTGAGCGAGACCAACCGGTCGTAGCAGTTCCACGCGACCTCATAGGCGCCGCGATTGGATCCCGGCACGTGCGGGTCCACGCTGTTAGCTCCGGATTCGGATATGAGGCTCAGCGTCTCGGCTTCCGCCTGAGATCGGGCCACCCGCGGCGCGGCAAGGCTGACCAGCCCTGCCGTTGTTCCCTGGAGAAACCTTCTCCGTCCGATTTTCATTTCAGTCTCGCTCCTGCTGGAGGCAAATCTCTTGGGAATCGGTGCAAGATCGAGGCCAAGGCCCCTCTAAGTAAGGCATGTCTTCCCAGCGGAAGACGAGTGGGGCGGTCTTGCGGCGCGGCGCGGCCGCGTGCGAAATCACTTTCGCAGAGCGAAGGATCTTTCATCGATGGCAGGCGCGAGACACTACGAGACCGACATTGCGATCGTCGGCGGCGGCGGCGCCGGCATGGCCGCCGGCATTGAGGCGCGCGATGCGGGCGCGCGCGCCATCGCGTTCGAGAAAGACGCTGCACCCGGCGGCGCCGCGATCATCTCAGGCGGCGGCTGCCTCATCGTCGGCTCGCCGTTGCAGAAACAGAACGGTATTCACGATACGCCCGATCTCGCGTTCAAGGACTGGATCGCGTGGGGCGGTGACTCTGCGGACGAAGTGTGGGCCCGCTACTACATCGAGCACAGTCTGCACGATCTCTACTTCTGGGCCGAAAGCCTCGGCGCCAAATGGTCGGACCTGAAATTCCAGGAAGGCAATTCGGTGCTGCGGTGGACGCGGACCGAGCGCAACGGTCTTGGGTTGATGACGCATCTCATCGAAGGCTTCCGCCAGAAGGGCGGCGAGATCGTTGCCGACATCGAGGTCACGGCGCTCACCCGCGAGAATGGCCGTATCGCCGGCTTCGAAGGGCGCAACGCCAAGACCGGCGAGCCGGTGTCGGTGCGCAGCAAAGCCGTGGTGATGACCACCGGCGGTTTCAATTCGAGCCTCGACATGGTGCTCGAATTCAACCCGACGCTGGGAAACGATCGAATCCTGGAAGGCTCCGGGCGCGGCTCGACCGGCAGCGGCCACAAGATGGTCCGGCAGGCCGGCGGCTATCTCACCCACATGGACCACATCTGGTTCTACGTGTACGCGACGCCCGATTATCGCGACCCTGCGCAACGCCGCGGCCTCGTGTTCCGGCTGGTGCCGGGCAACATCTGGGTCAACCAGCAAGGCCGCCGGTTTCACAATGAAGACAGCTCGGGCGGCAACTCGGCGACGCCGGCGCTGATGGCGCAGTCGCCACGCCATGCCTGGGCCATCATGGATACGGCGATGACCGCAACCATGGAGATCGCCGATCCTTACTACCGCGACGGCGACAAGGTCGCGCGCCCCAAGGTGGTCGAGCTTCTCAACACTTCGCCTTTCATCCGCAAAGCCGACACGCTCGCGGAGCTGGCGAAGAAAATGGACGTGGACCAGGCGACCTTCCTCAGCACGGTCGAGCGCTACAACAAGGCGTGCGCGCAAGGCTTGGACAAGGAGCCGGAGTTCGGCAAGCCGCTGCGGTCATCGAAGGCGTTCGATACGCCGCCCTATTTTGCCGTGCAGATGTTTCCGCTGGCGCGCAAGAATTTCGGCGGCGTCAAGACCGACCTGCAATGTCGCGTGCTCGACAAACACTTCGAGCCGATCCCCGGGCTTTATGCGGCCGGCGAGCTTTGCGGCATGGCCGGCGGCCACATCAACGGGCGCGCCGGCCTCGAAGGCACCATGCTGGGTCCGTCGGTTTTCAGCGGCCGCGTCGCCGGCGGCTGGGCCGCCCACGAGGCGGGGCGCGGAAGCGGCTTTGTGGGCAAGCCTAACCGCGGCTGAATTGGCTCGGCTGCCGCCCAACAGCGACGCCCATACCTATTCATACAAACCGCAATGAATATCCGCTCGTCATGCCCGCGCTTGTCGCGGGCATCCACGTCTTTACAGCCTGGGCGAGCCAAAGACGTGGATGGCCGGAACAAGTCCGGCCATGACGAAGTGAGTGCGTCGACGTAATGCCGCTAATCGATCTTGAGATTGGCCGACTTGGCCAGCGCGGTCCATTTGGCGATGTCCGCCTTGAGCAGCTTTTCCAGATCGTCGGGCGAAGAGCCGCGCGCGACGTAACCGGTTGCCGCCAGCTTGGTTTTGATCGCCGGATCGGCCAGCACCGTGTTGGTGTCGGCGCTGATCTTGCCGACAACGTCGGGCGGCGTCTTCGCCGGAGCAAACAAAGCCTGCGACGACGTCACCTCGTAACCCGGCACCGTCTCGCCGATAGTGGGGACATCGGGCGCGGCGGAATTCCGCTTCGGCCCGGTAACCCCCACCACGCGCACCTGCCCTGATCGCGAGTAGGACAGCAGTGTACCGCTACCGAAATAGCAATCGATACGGCCCGGGATGAGGTCCGTGAAGGCGGGCGCGGCGCCGCGATAAGGCACGTGCGTCATTTTCAGGCCGGCCATCTGCAAAAACAGCATCTCGGCCAGATACGGCGCGCTGCCGGTGCCGGGCGATCCCATGGTGAGCTGGCCGGGTTTCGACTTCACGTAGTCGATGAATTCCTTGACCGAATGGGCCGGCGAGGAGTTCGGCACGAACATGAAATAGTCAACGAGCGTAACGAGCGAGACCGGTGCGAAATCCGTCATCGCGTCGTAGGAGAGCTTGCTGTACAGGCTGGTGTTCGCCGCAATGGATCCGGGATCGAACAGGAGCGTGTAGCCATCGGGATCGGACCGCGCCACGAATTCGATGCCGATGTTGTTGCCGGCGCCCGACCGGTTTTCGATGAAGACCTGCTGGCCCCACATGGCCGAAAGCCTATCGGCGACTGTACGCGCGACAATATCCGTCGGGCCTCCGGCGGCGACCGGCACGACGATGCGCACCGGCTTGGTTGGGTAGGACGTTTGCGCGTGCCCCGCGCCGACGAAAAGACTTGACGCAAAGGCTTGGGCGGCTGCATGCGCAATTAAGCGGCGACGGGTGAACATGTCGGCGACCTCCGCTTTCTCAAGGTGCCCATCTTATCCCCCGTCCGGGGCAATCTCTATAGCCAAGTTGCACCGCTAAATCTCTGCACGGGTTGATGGAAGTTCCATCCTCAAGAGACCTTTGCTTGCCGATTGGTTCCAGCCGCGCCATCAGCCGAAAGCAGGAACTCACACGGCGCATGGAACACAGGGGGCGCCGCGATGAAGCAAGATCAGTCTGAGTAAAAATACGGATGCTCTTTTCTAATTTGTTGTTCAACGGGTTCACGTGCCGTTTAGAAGCGCAGAATAGAATTTCCTGGATTCCCGCGCTCTTTCGCGCGTTGATCGGAACCGGCGCCAACAAAAGCAATTGCCACGCCGACAGGGTCCTAGCGGCACAGGTATCGATGTCCCTCGATCTTCCGACACTGATGATCATGCAGAGCTTCGCCATGGCGTGCTCCGGGGCGCTGCTGTGCTTTGCGTGGATGCAAAATCGAACCGCCACCGCATGGGGACTATGGGGCATCGCCAACATCATTGCGGGCGCGGGCATCATCTCGCTGATGCTCGGCGCGACTTTTCATTTGATCGTCTTCACTGCAATCGGCGGCTTCCTGATGCCAACTCAGTCAAGCCTGATATGGAAGGCGGCGCGCATGCTCGAATGGAAGCGCGCACCGCTTAGGTACGCGCTGGCGGGTCCGCTGGCGGCCGGCCTGTGCGGTCCCCTCCTGCCAGGCTTTGCCGCGTCCTTTCCGCTTGCGACCGGCGCTGCCTACACTCTCGCCACGACGGCGGTGCTATGGGCCGGGCGCGAAGAGCGTCTAGCCGCGCGCTGGCCGCTCGTCATCCTGAGCGGCGTGCACGGTACAGCCTTGGTGATCGGCACCTACAGCACCTTCACGGGCTCGACCGGGCAGGACGCGGTGCCGGCGATCATGAGCCTGTTTGGCTTTATCTACTTCGAGAGCCTTATTTTCGCACTCGGCACCTCGGTCTTCGTATTCGCGCTGGTCAACGAACGTAACCAGGCCGCCACCAGGGCGGCCGCGAGCAAGGACCCGCTGACGGGCATCGCCAATCGCGCCGCTTTCCTGGAAGCTGCCAAGCGCCTGTTGGAATGCTGCCAGCGGAACCAAACGCCCGTTTCGGCGATCATGTTCGACCTGGACTGCTTCAAAGACATCAACGACAAATACGGCCATTCGGTCGGCGACGCGGTGCTGAAAAAGTTTTGCGATGCCGTCATTGCCGCGTTGCGCGACACCGACCTGTTCGGCCGCATGGGCGGCGAAGAGTTTGCGGCGGTGCTGCCGGCAGCAAGCATCGAAGTGGTTTTGCTGCGCGCCGAACGCATCCGGCTCACCTTCGCCGACGATTGCGAATTCATCCGCGGGCATCGGATCAACGCCACGGTCAGCAGCGGCGTGTCCATAAGCATGAAGGCCGAGCAGACATTGGACGCGCTTCTGGAAGAAGCCGACGCCGCGCTCTATCGAGCCAAGACCGAAGGACGCAACCGCGTGGGACGTGCCGGCGAGAAATCTCTGGACATCGCCGCTTCGGACGTGCCGCGCGTGGCGTAAGACGTTACAGTCCGCGCCCTAAAAATCCGCAAGCCCCAGCACATCGGCCATGGAATAGAGCCCGGGCTTTTGGCCGCGCGCCCACAGCGCGGCGTGCAGTGCGCCGCGGGCGAAGATCATGCGGTCCTCGGCGCGGTGTGTCAGCTCCACGCGCTCGGCGGGGCCGGCGAATGTCACCGTGTGTTCGCCCACCACGGTGCCGCCGCGCAATGACGCAAAGCCGATGTCGCCGGGAGTACGCGCGCCGGTCATGCCGTCGCGTCCGCGCTCCGAGTGCTGGGCGAGGTCGATGCCGCGCCCCGCGGCCGCGGCGCGGCCCAACATCAGCGCCGTGCCGGAGGGCGCATCGATCTTCTTGTTGTGGTGCATTTCCAGAATTTCGATGTCGTAGTCGTCGTTCAGCGTCTTGGCCACGCGCTTGGTGAGGGCGGCGAGCAGGTTGACGCCCATGCTGAAGTTGCCGGACTTGACGATCTTGGCGCGGCTGGCGGCCTTGGCGATCACCGCGTCCTCCTCGGCCGAGTGACCGGTGGTGCCGATGATATGCACGAGCCCTGCAGCCGCGGTCATTTCGGTAAGGGCAAGCGTGGCCGCCGGAATGACGAATTCGATCAGCCCATCGGCCTGCTTCAGCAACGGCGCAACATCGCTTGTCACCTTGATGCCGTTCGGCCCCAGACCCGCGAGTTCGCCCGCGTCGCGGCCGATCACTGCCGCACCCGGTGTCTCGACGGCGCCCACCAGCGTCAGACCTTTGCTCGCCGCGACGGCATGGATCAACGTTCGGCCCATACGTCCGCCGGCGCCCGCAATGACGACTCGCATCTCGGCCATGGGTTCTCTCCGATTTACGGTCGGTATAGCGAGGCCGTCTGACTGCAGCAATGCAGACAACTTTCGCCTCTCCCGTATGTGGGGAGAGGGAGATTTCAGAACTTCGGGCCGTCGTAGCCCTCGACGATCACGAGATCGACTTCGGCATTACCCTGACGCAATTTTTTCACCGGCACGTAGTCCGCTGAGCGAAAGCAGGCCAGCGCCGCCTCGTAACTCGGAAATTCCACGACGGCGGTGCGGCCGCGCACTTTGCCCTCCGGCACTTCGCGGGCCCCGCCGCGCACCAGAAAGCGCGTGCCGAATTTGGCGAGATGCGAAAGCAGCGCAGGCGGATAGGGTTTGTAGGCCTCGGCGTCGGTCACATCGAGATGCACAATCCAATAGCCCTTTTTCGCGCCAGGCGTGGCCGACTGAGCCGGCTGCGGATCGTCAAAGCCCTCGGCGATAACAAAATCGCATTGTGAGTGCGGCAGGCGCAGCGTCCGCGCCCGCTGGTATTCGTCCGACCGATAGCAGGCGAGCGCGGTGGCGTAGTCGGGAAACTCGCGGATGACACAGCGGGAGCGGGCGTAGCCCTCAACGATTTCACTCCTGCCGCCACGCACCAATGCGACGCCTTTGTATTTCTCGTGCGCCGGCGGGGTCGCCGCCATGTAGGCCTTGTAGCCTTCCATGTTGCTGACATCGATCTGCGGCAGCCAATAACCCTTGGGCATGACGCGCTCCTGTTTTGTTACGGCTGCGGCCCGTCATAGCCTTCGATGATGAGCAGATCGACGACCGAGTGCGGCTGCCGCACCTTGATGTTGGCCTGATATTCCAGCGAACGATAGCAGGCGAGCGCCGTGGCATAATCGGGAAATTCGATCACCACATTGCGGGAGCGGGAGGTGCCTTCCGGCGCCTCGTATTTGCCGGCGCGGACCACAAACCGTCCGCCGAATTTCTTGAAGATCCCCGGATTGGCCGCAGCGTAAGCCTTGTAGCCGTCTTCGTTGTTCACGTCGACGCGCCCGATCCAATAGCCTTTGGCCATTTGCATTCTCCCTCTGTCATCGGCTCGCTCTTGTAATTTCTTCCACGATGGCGGCCGCCGCTGCTTTCGGATCGGCTGCCGCAATGATCGGCCGGCCCACCACCAGATAGTCGGCGCCGGCGGCGATCGCCGAGGACGGCGTCATGATGCGCTTCTGGTCGCCGGCGTCGGCGCCGGCGGGCCGGATGCCCGGCGTCACCAGCCGAACCTTATCGCCGACGATGGCGCGTACGTTGTGCACCTCCTCGGCCGCGCAGACCAGGCCATCGACGCCGATGTCGCGCGCCTGCGCGGCGCGCTCGGCCACCAGTTCGGGCACGGTGAAATCGTAGCCGGCCGCCGCGAGATCGGCGTCGTTGTAGGACGTAAGCACCGTGACGGCGAGAATGTGCAAGCCGGCTTCGCGCGCCTCGACGGCGGCCTTCATGGTCTGCGGATAGGCGTGCACAGTGAGAAAGGTGGCGCCGAACCGCGACGCACTGCGTACCCCTTCCGCGACCGTATTGCCGATGTCGTGGAGTTTCAGATCGAGAAACACCCGCTTGCCGGCAGCGACCAGAGTCGGCGCATAGGCGAGGCCGCCGGCGAAAGCGAGCTGATAGCCGATCTTGTAGAACGAGACCGTTTCGCCGAGACGCGCCACCATGGCCTGTGCCGCCTCCACCGACGGCACATCAAGCGCGACGATCAGGCGTTCACGGGGCTCAAGCTGCATCGCCGTCATCCCATTGCGCGCGCCAGCTCGACCAGCCGGCACACCATCGCTTTCAGAGAAGCCGCGAGGCTGTCGTCCTTCAAATCCTCCATCTCGTCGAACGCGTCGCCGGCGTTGGCGACGGTGATCTGTTCGGGAATGACCAGCGCGCCGCAGCCCAGTTCGAGGATCTGCCGCAGCGCCATCAGCGAACGCACGCCCCCGTCCGCTCCGGGCGATGCCGCGCCGATGGCAAACACCCGGTCTTTGAAGATCTCGTAGGGCGGCTCGCCGCGGGCGCGCGGACGCGACAGCCAATCAATGGTGTTTTTCAGGAGCGGCGTCACCGACGCACTGTATTCAGGACTGGTCATGAACACACCATGATGGGCCTCCACCATGCGCCGCAGCTGCACGGCGTTCTGCGGGGTGGCAACCTCGCCGGTCATCTCGGTGTCGAACAGCGGCAGCGGATAATCCTGAAGCGAAATACGCGTCACCTCGGCATCGGCCAGCGCCAGCTCCTTGGCGGCAAGCGCGGCGAGCCGCCCATTGTGGGAGCCGATGCGCAGCGAGCCGGGAATGACGAGTATCTTGGGCGTGAGCATGGTTGTTGAAGGCTAGGCGGCACTCTCCGCTCATTCCCGCGAAAGCGGGAAGCCAGGACTGGGTCCCCGCTTGCGCGGGGACGAGCGGATCGAAGACATCACGTCTTCCGGTACACCCACACCCGCGCTGGCGGGAGGTTCATCCAGATGCGCTCGGAGGCCTCCACTGAAAATCCGCCGATCTGCTGCTTGGGCAGCGGCGCCGCCACCGAATAGGTGAACTGCACAAATGGCGCACCCGGCACCATGAGATCGAACGCGTCGCGGATCAATCGCAGCCGTTCTTTGATCGGCTTGGTGACGAGCGGCAGGCCGGATACGACCGCGGCGGCCGGCTGCAGCAACAGCGTCTCCAGGAGCCGGCGCAGGCTGTAGGCGTCGCCCTGCACCAAAGTCGCGTCGGGATAGCGCGAGTGCAGGATCCGGCAAAACGACGGATTGAACTCGACCAGCACCAGGCGCGAGGGCGAAACGCCGGCTTCCACCAGCGCTTCGGTCACCGGACCTGTCCCCGGTCCCAACTCGACCACCGGACCATCGCTGGCCGGGTCCACGTAGCGGGCCATGGTGCGGGCAAGAAGCTTTCCGGACGGCGTCACCGCGCCGATCGACAAAGGCCGTTCGATCCAGGAGCGAATGAAGCGAACTTCGTCGTCGAGACGAATTCCCTTCTTCTGCTCGAACTGGCGTATTTGCTCTTCGATTTTTTTGCCGATGCTGTCGCGCCGCACCTCGAACAGCCGGATCTGCCGTTCGATCTTGCGCTCGATAATATGCTTTTTGACTTCCAGACGGCGAAGTTGCCGCCCGATCCTCTGTTCGAATTTATGCAGTGCCGGCAGAGACATAGTTCCCACACAACAAAGTCTTGCCGCTTTTAGAACATTTGTCGGATAAAGACCAGCCGCAGTTCAGGCGGAAGTCGCGCGGCCCAGTCCGTCGAGGAAGTCCTTGACCTTGCCGAAGAAGCCGGAGGATTCCGGTTGCGTTGCGGTCGATGACAGCCGGTCGAATTCGGCCAACAGGTCGCGCTGCTTCTTGGTGAGATTCTGCGGCGTTTCGACGACAATCTGCACGTACATGTCGCCGCTCTGCCGCGCACGCAGCACGGGCATACCCTTGCCTTGCAGCCGGAAGCGCTGACCGGATTGCGTGCCTTCCGGCACTTTGACCCGCGTCTTGCCGCCGTCGATGGTGGGAACTTCGAACTCGCCGCCAACCGCCGCCGTCACCATGCTGACGGGCACACGGCAGTGCAGGTCGGCGCCTTCGCGCTGAAAGAATGGATGCGAGCCGATGGACAGGAAAATGTAGAGATCGCCCGCAGGACCGCCGCGCACGCCCGCTTCGCCTTCGCCGGCGAGGCGGATGCGCGTGCCGTCCTCGACGCCGGCCGGAATGTTCACCGACAGCGTGCGCTCGCGGGTGACACGGCCGGAGCCGGAACATGACGCGCACGGGCTGTCGATCACCTGGCCGCGACCCTGGCAGTTCGGACAAGTGCGCTCGAGCGTAAAGAACCCCTGCGCATGGCGAACCCTGCCCTGGCCGCCGCATGTCGGGCACGCTTTCGGCTTGGTGCCGGTCTTGGCGCCGGAGCCCGAGCAGGCTTCGCAGGTGACCGAGGTGGGGATGCGGATCTGCGCGGTCTTGCCGACAAAAGCTTCCTGCAGGGCAACTTCCATGTTGTAGCGCAGATCGGCGCCGCGCTCGCGGCCAGAGCTGCGGCCACGCCGGCCGCCCATGCCGAATAGATCGTCGAAAATGTCCGAGAAGGTGGTGGCAAAGTCGGCGCCGAAGCCGGCCGCCGTGCCGGGGCCGCCGTGCTCGAACGCGGCGTGGCCGAAGCGATCGTAGGCCGCGCGCTTGTCGGGGTCCTTCAGAACCTCGTAGGCCTCGTTGACTTCCTTAAACTTGTGCTCGGCCTGCTTGTCGGCGGGGTTGCGGTCCGGATGACACTGCATCGCCTGTTTGCGGAAGGCAGATTTGATCTCGGCATCGCTCGCAGTGCGCTCGACGGAGAGAACGTCGTAGTAGCAGCGCTTGGCCATCATTCCCCGCCTAATGACGTCCAATCATTGCGCGCCAGATGCACGCACCCCCGCTTTGGACGCGGGGGTGCTTGTCTGACAGTCTACAGCGGTCATCGCGTGCCCCTCCGGATCAAGCCGATTTCTTGTTCTTCTTGTCGTCGTCGACTTCGGTGAACTCGGCATCGACCACGTCATCCTTCTTGGGCTCGGCCCCGGGCTCGCCGGACGGCGGCTCGCCGGTCTGTTTGTACATCGCCTCGCCGAGCTTCATCGCAGCCTGCTGCAGCGTGCCGGTTTTGGCCGTGATCGCAGCCGCATCGTCGCCCTTCAGAGCTTCCTTGAGGTCCGCTATGGCGTTTTCGATCGCGCGCCGCTCCCCGTCGCCAAGCTTGGAGCCGTGCTCGGCCACCGCCTTCTCGGTGGTGTGGACAAGAGCCTCGGCGTGGTTCTTCGCTTCGACCTGCGACTTGCGCTTCTTGTCTTCCTCGGCGTGCGCCTCGGCGTCCCGGACCATCTTTTGGATGTCGGCCTCGCTCAAGCCACCCGACGCCTGGATGCGGATCTGCTGCTCCTTGCCGGTGCCCTTGTCCTTGGCCGAAACATTGACGATGCCGTTGGCGTCGATGTCGAAGGTCACTTCGATCTGCGGCACGCCGCGCGGCGCCGGCGGAATGCCGATGAGATCGAACTGGCCGAGCATCTTGTTGTCGGCCGCCATCTCGCGCTCGCCTTGGAAGACCCGAATGGTCACCGCGGTCTGTCCATCCTCGGCCGTGGAGAACACCTGGCTCTTCTTGGTCGGAATGGTGGTGTTGCGATCGATCAGCCGCGTGAACACGCCGCCCAGCGTCTCGATGCCGAGCGACAGCGGCGTGACGTCAAGCAACAGCACGTCCTTGACGTCGCCTTGCAGCACACCGGCCTGAATGGCCGCACCGACCGCAACGACTTCGTCGGGGTTGACGCCCTTATGCGGCTCCTTGCCGAACAATTGCTTGACGACTTCCTGCACCTTCGGCATGCGCGTCATGCCGCCGACCAGGACGACCTCGTTGATCTCGGCCGCCGAAAGTCCGGCATCCTTGAGTGCCTGCTTGCAGGGATCGATGGTCTTGCGCACCAAGTCGTCCACCAGCGCCTCGAATTTCGCGCGGGTGAGCTTCATGGTCAGATGCTTCGGTCCCGATGCGTCCGCCGTGATGAACGGCAGGTTGATTTCGGTCTGCGCCGTGGACGACAGCTCGATCTTGGCCTTTTCGGCGGACTCTTTGAGCCGCTGCAGCGCGAGCTTGTCGCGGCGCAGATCGATGCCCTGCTCTTTCTGGAATTCGTCGGCCAGATAATTAACCAGCCGCATATCGAAATCTTCGCCGCCCAGGAAGGTGTCGCCGTTGGTCGACTTCACCTCGAACACGCCGTCGCCGATTTCGAGAATGGAGATGTCGAACGTGCCGCCGCCGAGGTCATAGACTGCGATGGTGCCCGTCTTCTGTTTATCGAGCCCGTAGGCGAGCGCCGCCGCCGTCGGCTCGTTGATGATGCGCAGCACTTCGAGGCCGGCGATCTTGCCGGCGTCCTTGGTGGCCTGGCGCTGGGCGTCGTTGAAGTACGCCGGAACGGTGATGACCGCCTGCTCCACCTTCGAGCCCAGATAGGCCTCGGCCGTTTCCTTCATTTTTTGCAGAATGAACGCCGAAATCTGCGACGGCGAATAAGACTTGCCCTCGACCTCGACCCAGGCGTCGCCGTTAGAGGCGCGCGAGATCTTGTAGGGGACGAGCTTCTTGTCCTTCTCCACCATCGGGTCGTCGTAGCGGCGGCCGATAAGGCGCTTGACGGCGAAAATCGTGCGCTCCGGGTTGGTGACCGCCTGCCGCTTGGCCGGCTGGCCGACGAGCCGCTCGCCGTCGTCCGTGAAAGCGACGATGGACGGCGTGGTGCGCATCCCCTCTGCGTTCTCGATAACCTTCGGCGTCTTGCCTTCCATCACGGCGACGCACGAATTCGTGGTACCGAGATCGATACCGATGACCTTGGCCATGGTTGTTAATCCTCTCTTTCTTCGGCAGGTCGGGCCGGCCCAATTGGCGCCCTTAAGTCCGACCCCCGTACAGCCTCACATCGCCCGGCATGATTTCCCCGGGCGACCCTTGGCTCATATAGGAGAGCGGTATCGGGCCGCAAGGCAGGAAGGGCCGATGCGCGGCCCATTTCCGGCATCCCGGCGCGCTGGTGCGGACCGCACCCCGTCCGACCTCGTGGTGATCTCCGGCGATCTCGCGGACAACCCGAGTATCGCAGCCTGCGGCCACCTCCTGGAGCTGTTGGCGCCATTGGAGGTCGCTTATCGGGCGCTCCCCGGCAACCACGACGACCGCGATCTCATGCGGGCAGCACCCGGGCGTGCGGCCAGCCCGGCGACGGCCAATTGGACTTAACGGACACTACGCTTCCGCCGCGGCGACCTGAGCCGGAGCGGCCAAGCCACGCCGCTCACCGCGGGCCAACCGCCAGACAAGCCGCGCCGCAAACAGCGACAGCACCAGCAACGCGCCGGCTATGCGCGAGAAGCCGAGCGGGTACATCAAGACTGGCAGCGCCCAGAGCGCCAGCGCGAGACCATGATCGACGGGGGTGTCGTCGTCTCGTCCGCGCAGAAGTGCAATGACCCAGCCGAACACAACCATGTCGTAATTGAGCATCCAGGGTGAAAACAAAAACGTCGCCGTGACGAACAGCGCTTGCGAGAGCATCGGATCGCGCCGGCGCCAGAAGGTCCAAACAACCGCCGCAAGCGCGCAACATGAGGTAACCGCCTGCACGGCCCATGCCCAATCCTCCGGTAAGCCGATAATCCGCGCATTGACGAAGGCTGAGGACACAATCGGCCAGGCGTGGTCGCCGGCGGCTATCAGCAACCAGTGCTGTTGCGGCACCACCTTTTGCAAATATTCGGTCCAGATATCGACGCCGAACCAGAGCGTAGTCAGAGTGACCAGCGCGGCGGTCGTGACGACGGCCGCCGCGATGGTGCGCCAACGACCGGTCATCACCAGCATCACCGGCAGCAGCAATCCGAATTGTGGCTTGATGGTCAGAATGCCGAACAGCATTCCGGCAACAATCGGCCGCCGGTCGAGATTGGCGAGGCCGCCGATCAACAACGCAGCCGTCAAAAATCCATTTTGGCCAAAGAATACATTTATGGCAACGGCCGGTGCGACTGCCAGAAACATCCAGTACCTGCGCTCCACCCCGCCGGCGAGTGAGGCCCACATGTAGAGCGCAAGCCCAACAATGCACCAAAGCACGTAGCTTGGCAGAAAGCCGAGCAAGCCGAACGGCCAAATAAAAGGAAGAATATGCGGCGGATAGGACCAGAACAGTGGCTGCAGATCGGGATCGCCGATGACCTTTTGTACTTCGGCCGTATAGACATTAAACTCGAACCATGCCGCCGGTCCACCGGAAAAGACCGAGCGGCCGCCCATCCAGGTGTTGAGAAAATCGCGGCCGACCGGAAATCCACCTGGGTCGAAGATGAAGCTCGGAAACGACTGTGCGGCTGCAAGCTGAAAATCGAAGCCCACCAGAGCAAGCAGGATGGCGCCGGCCGCAACGGTAAACACAACGTACGCGTTCTCGACGATCGGCGCGGGCGCTTGGACGGACGTTGCCATGGCCGTACAATGTCTGATCGCGGTAAAGGCTCGATAAAGGTTTTGCCCACGAAGTCGGAAATAGACGGCACCGTGTGGGCGCATGCCAATTTCCCGTCAGCGCGACGGCGCAGCCCCAAGTGAAAGCTGCGTGGGCGCCTCCGTCATCCGCCGCAAAATCAAAGCGAACAGTAAGCCGGCGCCAACGATGACAACGAGTTTCAACACATTGTCGAATACCGTGATTTTGAACAGCACGGGCGCCAGATACACGCCCACGAGCGCGACGCCTTCTCCACGGCGGAAGCCGTCACGCAAGGCTTCACCTAACAGCCACGCCATCGGCACGGCCAAGATAACGAGATCGTATTCCAACATGAAAGGCGAGCAGAACGGCACACAGGCCGCGATGGCGGCGATCTCTGCGCTGCCCGACCGCGCGCCGGGCGGCCGCAGCAACAGCGCGCGCACCAGCATGGACGCGGCCCCGACGGTCGCCAAAGCTTGCACCGCATACGCAATTGGCAGCGAGGCGTTGTGCAGGCGGAGCGCACCGAAAACCGTGATCGAGAATCTAAGGTAGGCTGGATCAGGCGCCTCCATCCACCTCTGCCTGGCCACCGCCATATCGGCAAAAAACGCGGGCCAGACATCGGCTCCAAACGCCAACGTCGTCACCACCGTCAGCGCCAGCACGGTCGCGGCGGCCGCGGCAAAGCATCGCCAGCGCCCCGCCACTGCCAGCCCCAACGGCACGATGATGCCCAACTGCGGTTTGTAGGCGAGACAGCCGAGGCAAAGGCCCGCCAGTTCCGGCCGCCGCTCCAGCCACACGGCAGCGCCGCCAAACAACGCCGCGCTCAGGAAGCCATTTTGACCAAACCCCGCATTGACCATGACGGCGGGATAGCCGAGGAACAGCACCCAGACATGCTCGCCTTGACGCACACACTTCGACAGGATCCCGCGCAGCGCCACCGCATAACCCAGGCAGGTGGCCCCAACCCATACGCAGACGGCGGGAAGAAAGCCGAGCAGCGCGAGTGCGGCGCAAGGCAAAAGAAAGAAGGGCGGATAGAAGAACGCCAGATATCCTCGGAAGGGATCGTGATGCAGGGCGAGCTGTTTGAGATAGTGCGGTATCTGCCGGTACGCATCGACGGCGTGGCCTTCTAGCGCTAACTGCCCGGCAGTCCAGAAGCTGATGAAATCGGCCGATACACCAGGGAATCCCGGCGCCGTCTGCCAGCGTACCCACATGATGCAGAAACTGAGAAAGGCGACCAACGCCAGCGCCACGCCTAAGCGAAGCATGAACAACGGCAAGCGCGACGCCGTGTCGAGCGGCCCCGTCGCTTCGAATGACGACATCACGTCGACGCGTACGGAAGGGTCGAGGGTTGACATGCGCGCTGGATCGATTGTGCCGGTGCATTGTGAAGCGCTAGCTTTGATATTGGTTTAATGAATTGAGCGACGTCAGCGACTTTATGGCGAATGGTTTGTCAACAGCATTGCGCAAATGCGCCCGCTCTTGTTGGATCTGAAGTTTGCCGATGAACCTGCTCTGTGAGCACGCCGGACTTCGTTACTATCCCGGCTATCTCGACCGCGACGGTCAGGCGGCGTTGCTGGCCGCGCTCGAACAGGTGTTCGCCGCCGCTCCGCTGTTCACGCCGCGCATGCCGAAATCCGGCCGGCCTTTTACGGTACGCATGTCCAATTGCGGGCCGCTGGGCTGGATCTCCGATGAGACCGGCTACCGTTATGCGTCCGTGCACCCGGTGACCGGCCGGCCCTGGCCGCCGATGCCGGAAGCGCTCATCGCCACCTGGCGCGATCTCGCCGATTACCCGCACGGGCCGGAAGCATGTCTGATTAATTTCTACGGGCCGGCGGCGAAAATGGGCCTGCACCAGGATCGCGACGAGGAAGACTTCACGGCTCCCGTGGTGTCGCTATCGCTAGGCGATTCCTGCCTGTTCCGTGTCGGAGGGCACAAGCGGAACCAGCCCACCCGCTCGTTCCGCCTCAATTCCGGCGATACGCTTGTGCTCGGCGGCGGCTCACGGCTTGCTTTCCACGGCGTCGACCGCATCTATTCAGGCACATCGACCTTGCTCACCGGCGGCGGACGGATCAATTTGACGATGCGGCGGGTGACGCGCGCGAACGACGGGGGCTTACATCTGGCGGGCGACGTCGGAGGCTCTGCATGATCAACGGCAGAATCGGATCGGCCGCGGCCGCTTTCGGTCTTTTCGGCGTTCTCGCGTGCACAATCCCGATGACACCGGCGCGGGCCGACGGGCCGGTGTTTCCCACGGGCGCTCACATCGGCCTGGTGCCGCCGGCCGGTATGACGCTCGCCCAGACATTCCCGGGTTTCATCGATGCGGGCAAGAACGCCGGCATCCTCATTGGCATGCTGCCGCTTGCCGCCTACCCCAACATCGAAAAGACGCTTGCGGACGATGCACTGAAAAAGCAAGGCTTCACGCCTGAGAAGCGCGACACGCTGCAGCTCAGCATCGGTAAAGGCCTGCTCGTCGTCGGTACGGAAGTCGACCCCGACAAGACCAAGTACCGCAAGTGGATGCTGATTGCGAAGACCGCCGATCTCACCGCTCTGGTCACGGTGCAAGAGCCGGCGGCAAGTAACGCCTATTCGGATTCCGTGGTGCGCGCTTCGCTGGCAACGCTTGCAGAACGCGAAACCGTTCCGGATGCGGAGCTGCTCACGCTGCTTCCGTTCACGGTCGGGGATCTCGCCGGTTTTAAGGTCGCCAACGTCGTCGCCGGGCGAGCGCTCATGTTGATCGACGCCCCCAAGGACCCGCATCTGGTGGTGACCCAGGGTCTGCCCGAATTTGAGTTCAATGCGCGTTTTATCATTGCGGCGGTGCCAAATCCTCCTGCGAGCAACGAAGAGCGGGCGGACCTGGCGCGCTTTGCCTTCAACTCCATTGCGGGCATCAAGGACATCCATCTCACCATGTCCGAGCCAATCCGAATGGACAATCAACAGGGATTTGAGACCGTCGCGCAGGCCAAGGATGCAAACACCAATGTGGATGTCATGGTGGTGCAGTGGCTGCGCTTCGGGAACGGTGGTTTCCTGCAAATGGTCGGCATTTCCCGCACCGACGTTTGGAGCACGGAGTTGCCGCGCCTGCGCACCATGCGCGACGGCGTCGCGTTTAAATAAAAGCTTGAAACACGGAGAGCCGGCGTCCGCGCCAGAAGCGCTCGCGCCGCTGTAGCGGTTCAAATCACGCTGGAGTGCCAGTGGAATTAAAATTTCAAGCCGACTTCTTGGCGTTATCGTTGTTGGCCAGCGAGGCCGGCAGCTTCGGACCGCCCTTGGACACTCCGACCAAGGCGGGCCGCAGCACGCGCTCGCCCAGCATGTAGCCGGGCTGCACCACTTGCACGACGGAGCCGGCCGGCACCGAGGCGTCGGGAACTTCGAAGATGGCCTGATGGAGATTGGGGTCGAATTTCTCCCGATGCGGCGTGAACTGGCGCACGCCGTTTTTCTCCAGCGCCTTGAGCAGATCGCGCTCCGTCAGCTCGACCCCATCGATGAGCGCCTTGGCGGCGGCTTGCGCGCTAGCGCGCACTTCCGGCGTCACCGCATCGAGGGCGCGCCGGATATTGTCGGCAACACTGAGCATGTCGCGGGCGAACGATGTAACGCCGCGAAGCTCCGCGTCGGCCACTTCGCGCGCGGTGCGCTTACGCAGATTTTCCATCTCGGCGAGCGTGCGCAGGAGCCGGTCCTTGAACTCGGCGGCGAGCGCCGCCTGATCGCCTTCCGGCGCAGCCTTCGCGGCCCCCGCGGGCACCGTCTGTTCGGCACCCGGCGCAGCACCCCCGGCGGGGGCGGCTTCGTCCTCAGCGTGAGCGGACTGTTTCGTCATGGTGTCTTCCCATCGTCGTCGTGCGCCCCGCATATCAGGGCTAAAGCGAGAAAAATCAAGCGTCGTGACCGCATCGCGGCACCCGAAGGCGAGCGCGGAGCGGCTTGAAAAGGGGCCCCGGCGAAGACAGCACCGCCGGTTGCGCCTCAAGGTGACGGAACGATTAACCGCCGAGCAACTTGCTCACCACCTTGGCCGTATAATCCACCATGGGGACGATACGGGCATAATTGAGCCGCGTCGGGCCGATGACGCCCAGGACGCCCACAATGTGGCCGGACGCGTCATGGTAGGGCGCCACGATGGTCGAGGAACCCGACAGCGAGAACAGCTTGTTCTCCGAACCGATGAAGACCCGTACGCCCTCCGCCAGTTCGGCGCGGCCGAGGAGGTCAATGACCTCGCGGCGGGTTTCCAGATCGTCGAACAACAGCCGCACGCGCTCCAGGTCTTCGAGCGCCTTGAGGTCGTCGAGCAAATGCGCCTGCCCGCGCACGATCAGCTTGCGTTCGTCGCGCTCGCCGCCCGACCAGCTTGCCAGTCCAGCAGCCACGATCTTCTGCGTGAGCTGATCGAGCTCCGCCTCACCTTCCTTCAGCTTGGTCGCGATCTCGGCCCTGACTTCGTCCAGCGTGCGGCCGCGGATGCGTGCGTTGACAAAATTGCCCGCCTCGGTCAGCGCCGACAGCGGCATGCCGATGGGAATATTCAGGACGCGGTTTTCAACCTGACCATCCTCGGCGACGAGGACCACCAGCGCGCGCTCAGGCTCGAGCTGCACGAATTCGATGTGCTTTAATCGCGGGTTCGACTTTGCGGTGAGCACCACGCCGGCGGCGCGGCTCAGGCCCGAGAGCAGGCCCGACGCTTCGGTCAACACCCCTTCGACCGACTTCGCTTGACCCGAGGCCGCCACCTGCGCCTCGATCGCCTTGCGGTCTTGTTCAGTGAGGTCGCCAATCTGCATCAGCGCATCGACGAAGAAGCGCAAGCCAATCTCGGTCGGCAGCCGGCCCGCTGAAGTATGCGGCGCATAAATCAGACCGAGTTGCTCAAGATCGGACATGACGTTGCGCACCGAGGCGGGCGACAACGTCATCGGCAAGATGCGCGACAGATTACGTGAGCCGACGGGTTCGCCGGTCGCCAGATAGCTCTCCACGATCTGGCGAAAGATCTCGCGCGAACGCTCGTTCAGTTGGGCAAGTCCCAGCTGGTTCACGCCGATGGGGACGTCATGACTGGCCAAGGATCACTGCCTCACGCTTCACCCGAAGCCAATATATCACTCAGCGGCCGCCATGGCGCGCGGCATGGGGCTCAGCAATTCCATCAGCTTGCCGGCCGAGCCGATATCCTCCAGCCGGTCGACGGCGCCGATCACCTCCGAGATCGCCGCATCGGGCAACGCTCCCTTGGCGTAGGTGCGGAATTTTTGTTCGATCTGCGCCCGCGACAGCGGATTCTCGTAGGAGCCGAGCGGATGCTCGCAGCGCTGTGAGAAGGTGGCGCCGTCGGCGGTCTCGACATCGACGATCGCCTGCGAGCCGCTGATCGAAGCATCGGCGCGGGCTTCCACCTGCTCGGCGGCGAAGCGCCGCAGCTTCGGATCGTCGTAACGGCTGGGTTCGAACTGCGCCAAGGTCAGCGCGCGGTCGTGCAGGATCACGGCGGCGGTGTAATGCGCCGAGAGCAACGCTTCGAATCTGGCCTTGTAGGTGCCAAATCCGCCATGCATGTCGAAGGCGCCCTGGCTCAGCGCGATGCGCACTTTGCGTACGCGCGCGAACTCGACCTTGTGTTTGCCGATGAGATCGAACAGCGCGGTGACCATGCCCTGGATCAGAGACGCCGACGGCCACAGCCGCATGGCGATCTGCTCAAGCTCCCAGTGGGTACCAAGACCCGCAACCGCGGCGTCGGCTTTGCCGCCGTCCGTGTAGGCATTGTAGAGGCCGCCGTCCTTGGCGGTGAGGAATTCTCGCGTCGCCACGAATTGCTGTTGCGCCAGCAAAGCCGCCATGAGCCCCGACAGCGCGCCGCGGCACTGATGAAATTTTACCGTCGGCGTACCCCAGGCGGCGAACGTACCGGCGGCCTGGCTGCCGGCGAGGCCGAACGCCCGTGCCATGGTGTCGGGATCGAATTTGAGCAGCGAGCCAATTGCGGCCGCGGCGCCGAACGGACCGATCACGCCAGGCCCATGCCAGCCGCGCGCGCGGAACTTCGGATAGTCGAGACCGAGCCCGATCCGCGTTGTCACTTCGCATCCGGCCGCAAGGGCGGTGAGCAGAGCGCGGCCCGAGAGCCCATCGCGCTCGGCGATGGCGAGGGCCGGCGGCACCACTTCGGGCGTGATGTGCGTGAGCGTTGGGCGATACACGTCGCACATGGTGACCGCGGTGACGAGATAAGCGTTGAGCAATGTGGCGCCGGCGAGCGACAACGGCTCGGCGCCGATCACGCTCGATTCGCGCCCCTGCGCCAAAGCCGCCGCGAATGCCGCCACCTGCCCAGTCTCCTCGCCGAGGCGGCCGGCGACCGCGCAGGCAAGCGCATCGAGCAGCAAGTTCTTGCAATGATCGCGAGCCCGCTGCGGAATGTCCTCATAACGCAATGTCGCGGCAAATTTCGCCAGCGTTTGCGTCGCTTCCGCCACATCGCTCGCCACGTCACTCGCCATGTCGCTCTCCTTCGGCCATCTTCTTTGGCCGTTACCGCCGAACCGTAGCGAAAAGGCGCGGGCAGTGGCAATCGCTCCGCGCGGTGGGCAACCGCGGCGCGATGGGGCCCGTGTGGCGGTCTTTGTGCTTCACCTGCCCTTGTGGCAACCATGCCGAAACGCCTAAAAGCGTGACGCAGCGGGGCCTCGCGCCCTCCAGCAGGGAGTCTCAAGGATGCGGCCCAGCCGCCGGCAACCCGACGAATTGCGCCCGGTCTCACTGGAGCGCGGTGTGGTGAAATTCGCAGAAGGCTCCTGCTTTGTGAAATTCGGCGACACCCACGTGCTGGTCACGGCGACGCTGGAAGATCGCCTGCCGCCCTGGCTGAAGGGCCAGGCGCGCGGCTGGATCACCGCCGAATACGGCATGCTGCCACGCGCGACGCTGGAGCGCACGCGGCGCGAAGCGTCCGCCGGCAAGCAGAGCGGACGCACGGTGGAGATCCAGCGGCTGATCGGCCGCAGCCTGCGCGCGGTGGTCGATCTGAAAGCGCTCGGCGAGCGGCAGATCACCGTAGACTGCGACGTGATCCAGGCCGACGGCGGCACCCGCACCGCCTCGATCACCGCTGCCTGGATCGCGCTCTACGACTGCCTCAGCTGGATGAAGACGCGCGAGATGGTGGAGATGAGTGTGCTGCGCGATCACATCGCGGCCATCTCATGCGGAGTGTGCGGCGGCGTTGCGGTGCTCGACCTCGATTACGCCGAGGATTCGCAAGCCGAGACCGATGCCAATTTCGTCCTCACCGGTTCCGGTCACATCGTCGAAGTGCAGGCGACCGCCGAAAAGGTCCCGTTTTCCGAGGAGCAATTGACTACGCTGCTGGCGCTCGCCCGCAAGGGCGTGACCAAGCTGATCGACTTGCAAAAGATGGCGTGCATGTGAAGGTCGCCGCCGCCCATCGCCCGATCACGGGCCGGCTGGTCATCGCCACGCACAATCCGGGCAAGCTCGCCGAGATGCGCGAGCTGTTGATGCCGTACGGGATCGACGCCATCTCAGCGGGTGAATTGGGTCTTCCAGAACCGGAAGAAACCGGCATAAGTTTTCGCGACAACGCGCGCATCAAGGCCGAAGCGGCCGCAAAGGGCACCGGACTGCCGGCTTTCGCCGACGATTCCGGGCTGGCGGTCGACGCGCTCGGCGGCGAGCCGGGGATTCACTCGGCGCGCTGGGCCGGGCCGGACAAAGACTTCCGCCGCGCCATGGCGATGATTGAACAAAAAATTCATGAGCGCGGCGCTATGACGGCGGAGCAACGACACGCGCACTTTGTCTCGGCGCTTTGTGTCGCCTGGCCGGACGGCCACCTCGAGGAATTCGAAGCGCGCGTCGACGGCACGCTGGTTTGGCCGCCACGCGGCAACCAGGGATTTGGATACGATCCGATGTTTCTGCCCGACGGCCAAAGCCGCACATTCGGCGAAATGCCGAGCGAGGAAAAACACAGCCTGCCGCCGCGAGGCAAAGGCCTGTCGCATCGTGCCCGCGCTTTCCTCAAGCTCGCGGAGGCGTGCCTTGAGCGAGAGTGACACCCTGCCCGACCCGCCCGCGCAAGCGCGCGAGGAAGACAAACAGTTCGGCGTCTACATTCATTGGCCGTTCTGCCTGTCCAAATGCCCCTATTGCGACTTCAACAGCCACGTGCGGCGTGAACCGATCGACGAGCGGCGATTTCTGCGCGCCTTTCATAAAGAGATCAGCGCCACCGGCGAACGGACACGCGGGCGGACGGTGTCCTCGATCTTCTTCGGCGGCGGCACGCCGTCGCTGATGCAGCCGGCAACCATCGCCGGCGTGCTGAACTCGATCTCGCGGCAGTGGCGCGTCGCGCCCGACGCCGAGATAACCCTTGAAGCCAATCCGACCAGCGTCGAGGCGACGCGCTTTCGCGGCTACCGCGCCGCCGGCGTCAATCGCGTATCGCTCGGCGTGCAGGCGCTCGACGACCGTGCGCTGGCCGAGCTTGGACGCATGCATACGGCGCGCGAAGCGCTCGATGCCGTCGCCGTAGCGCGCGCGGTGTTTGATCGCTACTCGTTCGATCTCATCTACGCGCGGCCGGGGCAAACGCCGGCCGACTGGGCAAGCGAGCTCAAGCGCGCGCTTGCGGAAGCCGGCGAGCACCTTTCGCTCTATCAACTGACCATTGAGCCGGAGACGCCGTTCGCCGCGCTGCATGCTGCCGGAAAGCTGAAAACTCCCGATGGCGACATGGCGCGCGCGCTCTACGACACCACCCAGGAGATCTGCGCGGCGCACGGATTGCCGGCCTACGAAATCTCCAATCACGCGCGGCCCGGCGGCGAATCCCGGCACAATCTGATCTATTGGCGCGCGCACGAGTATGCGGGCATCGGGCCGGGCGCTCATGGCCGGCTCGATATCGAGGGCGACCGCCACGCCACCGCAACTGAAAAGCGGCCGGAGAAATGGCTAACGCTGGTGGAATCCCGCGGCCACGGCGTCGTCACCGACGACACCCTTACGCGCGAAGAAATGTCCGACGAGTTTCTGCTCATGGGGCTGCGGCTTGCCGAAGGCATCGACATCGCGCGCTACACCGAGGTGTCGGGGCGTCCGCTCGATCCGGAACGCATCGCGGCGCTACGTGGGCATGGATTGGTGGAGACCGCGCCCGGCGGCCGCCTCCGCGTCACCTTGCCAGGCTTTCCGGTGCTCGACGCAGTCGTCGCCGATCTGGCGGCGTAATTCTTCGAGCTTCGCCGCACCGATGTCGGCGTCAGGTATACCGAAATGGGCTTAGATGCCCGACGTGCCGAAGCTGCGCGGCGGCGGCGAAATGATCTGGGCACCGGCCTGCGATACGCGCAGCACGGCGAGCCCGCGCTCGTTGGTGCCATCGGGGCGGAAGCGGAACAGCCCGTCGATGCCGGTAAAGCCCGAGGGGTTGGTCAGCACCTGCTGAGAAAATCTCTGCTGCGGATTTGCTTGCGTCTTCACCAGCGCCGCGACCAGCGCGACCGCATCATAGGCCAGCGTTGCCGTGCGCACCGGATCCTGGTTGTAGCGGGAGCGGTAGCGGCTGGTGAAGGAGCGGTAGCCCGCGGAATCGGGCGCCGCGTACCAGCCGCCGTCGAGGGCCGGCGTGGAATAGATGCGCGGATCGTCCCAAAGTCCAGTGCCGAGCAGCTGTATTTTTTTGGTGTTGAGGCCGTTGCCGGCGAGCATCTGAATCACATCCGGCACCGCGTCGCCGCCATCGGGAATGAACAGCGCGTCAGCGCGAACCGCGGCCTGGGCGACCGCCTTGATGGGAGCCGCCATGGCGGCCTTGTCGTGCGGATAGTGCTCGAGCGCAACAATCTGACCGTTGTGGCGGGCGACGTCCTGCCTGAACGCCGCTTCGACCACCGAGCCGTATGGGTTATCCGGAACCAGAGCCGCGTATGAGCGTTTCCCGTTCGAGGACGCATATTGAACGATGCGCCACACGTCAGTCTCGGGCAGGAAGCTCAACAGGTAGATGCCGGACGAGGCCACGTTCGCGTCCGTGGAAAACGCAATCACCGGGATATTGCGCGACCGCGCTATCTGCCCAACTACGCTGACCGACTGGGCAAACAGCGGTCCGAGAATGATCTCAGCGCCCTCGTCGAGGGCCTGCTGGGCGCCGGCGTGCGCCGCATCGGCATTGCCGGCGTCATCCTTGACCAGAAGCTGAACGTTGGGCGCGTTGAACTCGGCAAGGGCCATATCGGCCGCGTTGCGCATGGCTTGGCCGGCGAGGCCCGCATTGCCCCCGGCCGACAGCGGCAGGATGAGCGCGACCTTGACCTGGCCGGTGCCTATTGTGGCCTCAGCCGCCGGCTCGGGCGCGCCTGCGGCCGCGGTCGCCGGGGCATTAGAGAAGAGGCTGGGATTGCTGGAGAAAATGCTGGAACTGTTGGAACACCCGGCAACGAAAACAGCCGTCGTGGCCAACAAGCCGGCGAGCGTGCGACGCCGCGACAGCGTCACCCGTACCTGCGACTCCGCAGACATAACGGCTCCCCTTACCCTCTCCCCGCCAACGGGCAGGCCAACTATCGATTCACCATATTCAAGGCGAATAGTTAACTAAATGAAAAGGATAACAAATTGGACCACGCTATGACGGCGGGGCGGCAATAACGCTAAACTGCCGCAATGCGCCCGTCATTCACTGGCCCGCAACGCTCGAACGATCACGCCCAGCGGCGCTATTTCGTCGGCACCCACCCGGTCGACGTTGAGCGACTGGCTCCCGGACTGCACATCGTCGCCACGCCCATCGGTAATCTAGCCGATATTACCATCCGTGCGCTAGCGGCACTGGCCGGCGCCGACCTCATTGCCTGTGAAGACACGCGGGTAACTCGCAAGCTGCTCGACCGCTACGGGATCACAACGCCGCTCACGCCCTATCACGACCACAACGCCGTGGAGGCGCGGCCGGCGCTGTTACGGCGGCTGGCCGAAGGCGCCGCGGTTGCGCTCGTATCGGACGCCGGGACGCCGCTTATCTCCGACCCGGGATATAAGCTGGTGCGCGCCGCCCAGGACGCCGGCCACACGGTCACGGCGCTGCCGGGGCCTTCGTCCGTGCTTGCGGCCCTGACCATCGCGGGCCTGCCCACGGATCAATTTTTGTTCGCCGGCTTTCTGCCACCCAAACAGTCGGCCCGCCGCACGCGCATCGCCGAACTCGCGCGCGTTCCTTCCACCATCGTGCTGTTCGAGACCGGGCCGCGGATTGCCGCCGCCCTCGCCGACCTGGCGGCCGGACTGGGCCAGCGCGAGGCCGCCATCTGTCGCGAGCTGACCAAACTGCACGAGGAGGTCCGCCGCGGCGACCTTGGAACGCTGGTGCAAAACTGCGCGGCGGAAGAAATCCGCGGCGAGTTCGTTCTCGTCATTGCGCCGCCGCCGGCCGCCGCGATGCCAAGTGCGGAGGACACCGAGACGCTGTTGCGCCAGGCGCTTTCCCGCGTCTCGCTCAAGGATGCGGTGGCCGAAGTCGCCGCCGCCACCGGCTTGCCGCGCCGCGACCTCTACCAGCGCGCGCTCGCGCTGGCGAAAGAAGTCGGCCATGGCGCGTAAAGCTGAACCGCGCAAAGCTGAACGGCGCAAGACTGAACCGAGCAAACCCCTCAAACCCGCGCCCAGTCAGGAGCGCGTGGCGGCGTTTCGGCTCGGCCTTTCGGCGGAAAGCCGCGCCGCCATGCTGCTCATCGCCAAGGCCTATCGCATCCTGGCGCGGCGCTGGAAAACGCCGTTCGGCGAGGTCGACATCGTGGCGCGCCGCCGCCGCGATCTGGTCTTCGTCGAGGTCAAGGCACGCGCGAACCTCGACGACGCGGCCGAGGCCGTGACCGAACGCAGCAAGCACCGCATCGTCACCGCCGCCGAACTCTGGCTCGCCCACCACCCCGCCGACGCCCAATGCTTCATCCGCTTTGACGTAATCCTGATCGCGCCCGGAAAGATGCCGCGCCACATCGTCAACGCCTTCGATGCCACGCGCTGACCGCCGCCCGGCACCGCACCGCCGTAGCGGCGCGGGCAAAAATTGCGTAGACGATACGGGCCTCCCCTGCCGGAATATCCCATGCGCCTGAATATCGCCGTCCAAATGGATCCGATCGAACGGATCAACATCCGCGGCGATTCAACGTTCGCGCTGCTGCTGGAAGCGCAGAACCGCGCGTATTCGCTGTCCTATTACACGCCCGCCCAGCTCTCCATGCGCGACGGTAAAGTCTCGGCTTCGGTATGGCCGCTCGTGGTGCGCGACGTCGTCGGCGACCATTTCACCCTTGGGGCGGCGCGCCACGCCGATCTCACGTCATTCGATGTTGTGCTGCTGCGCCAGGACCCGCCGTTCGATCTCGCCTACATCTCGACCACGCACATGCTCGAGCGCGTGCAGCCGCAGACGTTAGTCGTCAACGATCCGGCGCATGTGCGCAATGCGCCGGAAAAGGTTTTCGTCACCGAATTTCCCGACCTGATGCCGCCGACAGTCATCACCCGCGACCTCGACGTCATCAAGGCGTTCCGTGTCGAGCATGGCGACATCGTCATGAAGCCGCTTTACGGCAAAGGCGGCGAGGCGGTGTTTCTGCTGGCGAAGGAAGATCTCAACTTCGGCTCGCTCTACGATCTATTCGCCACCATGTTCCGCGAGCAATGGGTGGTGCAAAAGTTCCTGCCTGCCGTGAAGGAAGGCGACAAGCGCGTCATCCTGGTCGACGGCGAATTCGCCGGCGCGGTCAATCGCGTGCCCGCGCCCGACGATCTGCGCTCCAACATGGTGCGCGGCGGCGTGCCGGGGGCGACCGAACTCACCGACCGCGAACGCGAAATCTGCGCGCGGCTCGGGCCGGCGCTACGCGAGCGCGGTTTGCTGTTCGTCGGCATCGACGTGATCGGCGGCTATTTGACCGAGATCAACGTCACCTCGCCCACCGGCATCCGCTCGGTGAAAAATCTCGGCGGCGCCGACATCGCGGCGCTGATCTGGGACAAGATCGAAGCGAAGCGGCGCGGGTAAGTTCGAAGGTTGCCTACCCCTCGCTCTCGATCTTCTGCCGCGCGGCGCTGGCGAGGAAGGCAGAACGGGAAAGACCGTGGCGCTCGGCGGCTTCGTCGATGGCGTTCAACAGACCGGCATCGAGCGAGAGATTGGCTTTGACCGGCCGTCCGGCATCGAACACGAGCGGCACGTAAGCGAGGATAGCGCCGTGCGCGAGCGCGGCAGCGACCTCGGGATCCTGACGCAGTTTTTCAGCCGGACGCGGTTTTGGAATTTTCTCGCCATCCGCGCGAGCGTCTTCAACCCACAACATGACCGCCTCGACCGCGTTGCGTAAAGCCATATCGACGGTCGCTCCACCCGAGGTGCAGCCCGGAAGATCGGGCACGACGACGCCGAATGCGCCCGCTTTTCCGTCCACGAGTGCAACATAGCGGGCCATGAAAACCTCTGTCATTGCCATCCGGCTTGGCGCGCGATCGCGCGAGCCACGCCAGGGGAGAGCGTTCGGTGACGCGGAACGACGATACGGCCAGGTCTGCTCGGGTGCTTGAACACGTCGTGGTCGCCACCGTGGCGCTCGACCCAGCCCTCGCGTTTGAGTCTTGCCGCCACCTTCGTCTGATTCGTTTCGGGCTTGGTCACGGCTAGCACTCTTCAATGCGCAAATATTGGCGCATTTATGAATATCAAGCAAGCCGTGTGGGCGGTCGAAGCTAAATTTGACCGAACGCAAACGGCGGTGGCCAAGCGCCGGCTATCACCCCCGCGCCGCGGCAGCGGCAGCGGCGCCGAAGCCCGACGCCGGGGATTTGCGGATGGTTACGACGGCAATCGCAGCGATGAGGCAGAGCGCTCCCGCGGCAAAGAACGCCGGCAGATAGGTCGAAAACTGCGTTCGCACCAGGCCGGCGCCAAAGGCCGCGCTGGCGGCGCCGATCTGGTGGCCGGCGAAAACCCAGCCGAACACGATGCCGGCCTTTTCGCGCCCGAAGCGGTCGGCGGTGAGCTTCACGGTCGGCGGTACGGTTGCGATCCAGTCGAGGCCATAGAACACCGCGAACAGCGACAGCCCGTAGAACGTGAAGTCGGTGAACGGCAGATAGAGCAGCGACAGCCCGCGCAAGCCGTAATACCAGAACAACAGCCAGCGCGGATCGAAGCGGTCGGACAGCCAGCCCGACCCGATGGTGCCGAAGAAATCGAAAAAACCCATCATGGCGAGCACGCTCGCCGCGGTGACCGCCGCCAAGCCATAGTCGTGGCACAGCGTTACAAAATGGGTCTGGATGAGCCCGTTGGTGCTGCAGCCGCAGACAAAGAACGTGCCGAACAGCACCCAAAAGATCGGCACGCGTGCGACGTCTCTGAGCACGACGAGCGGCGACAACAGCAACGAGACGAGGCCAACACCGGTGGCGGGCGGCGGCGCGACCACGGTCTCGCCATAGAGCGGCAGACCGATGTCGCTCGGCCGGTCACGCATCATGACGAGCGCGACCACGCCGGCAAACGCCAGCATGCAGCAGACAAAAACCAGCGCCATGCGCCAGCCGTAACTGGTGGCCAATTGGGCGATCAGCGGCAGAAACACCAACTGCCCGGTGGCATTGCTGGCGGCAAAAATGCCCATCACCAGGCCGCGATGCACATTGAACCAGCGCGTCGCCACCGTCACGGCGAGAACCATCGCGGTTAGCCCGGTGCCGATACCGACCACGATCCCCCACAGCAGAACGAGCTGCCACACCTGGGTCATGACCATCGAGGCCAGAAAGCCCGCCGAGATGAGAATGACGGCGCTGACCATCACTGCGCGCACGCCGTAGCGATTCATGAACGCGGCTGCGAACGGACCGAACAATCCGAACAACATGAGGCGCAGCGCCAACGCCGAGGAGATTTGCTCGGTATTCCAGCCGAATTCGGTTTCGAGCGGCACGATCAGCACGCCCGGCGTGCTCATGGCGGCCGCCGTCACCACGGTGGTGAGCATGGTGGCGCCGACCACGACCCAGCCGTAATGGATCTTGCGGCGGGCCAACGCCGCGGCAAACGCAGAAGACGCCGAAATTTCCGATGCCATCGACTAATCTTTTAAATGACGACCATCATTTTTGATTTGTCTATTGATGATGATCGTCATATAATTTGTCAAGTAGCATTGGCCAGCGCATGGCTGAGGTGCGCAATGAGAGTAAGCCGCGAACAAGCTGCCCTGAATCGCGACCGCATCATCGATGCGGCGGGCGCGCTGTTTCGCGCCAAAGGCTTCGGCGGCGTCGGCGTGGCCGACATCATGAAGGCCGCCGACCTCACCCATGGCGGCTTTTACGGTCATTTCGATTCCAAGGATGATCTGGTGGCCCGCGCCAGCAAGCGCGCCATGGCGCGCGCGGCCGGGAACTGGCAAGCGGTGGTTACGGCAGCACCGGACGCGCCGTTTGCGGCGCTGCTCAAACATTATCTGTCGCCGCGGCATCGGGACGATCCGGGCAGGGGTTGCGTGTTTGCAGCGCTCGCGGCCGATGCGGCGCGCAGCGGCAAGATGGTGCGCAACGCTTTCGCGGAAGGCCTGGAGCCACTTCTCGACATCCTCGCCGATGCGATTCCCGAGCGGACGAAGGCGTCGCGCCGGCGCAAGGCCGTGGCCGCCATGGCCGCACTGGTCGGCGCCCTGGGGCTGGCGCGCGCCACCGAAGGCACGCCGCTGTCCGATGAAATCCTCGATGCCGCGGGCCGCGAATTGCTGGCCGCCATGGGTCACTGAGGTCCTTGTTCCACGCTTCTATTGCATTTTGTCATCGTCCGCGCGCGACGATACAGCAATCAATCACGCGACGGCTGACAAACTGCAGTGCATTATCCGCCACCGGTGACGACCGGACGTCCCACCTCTGGGGCGCAAAAAGAGCAAGTGAAAGGACTCCGCCATGCTGGCGACCGGCAGCGAACGACTCGAGCGCATGCGCGACGGCCGCGTCGTCTATATCGGCGTCGAGCGCGTCGATGATGTTACGGCGCATCCGGCTTTCCGCAACGCCGCGCGCACCATCGCGGCGCTCTACGACCTGAAGGCCGATCCGGCAAAGCGCGAGCTGTTCACGTTCGAAGAAAACGGCGAACACATCGGCCTGCAATGGCTGCGCTGCCGCACGCGCGAGGATCTGGCGCGGCGCATGCGCGCCATGAAGGCGATCGCCGACGCCTCCTATGGGCTGATCGGCCGCTCGCCCGACCACGTCGCCGGCCTTATCACCGGCTTGGCGACGCGCCCGGAATTGCTCAACGGGCTCACCAAAGGCTTCGGCGACAATTTGATCCGGTTCTACGACCACGCGCGCAACAACGATCTTTATCTGTCGTTCGCGGTGACGCCGCCGTCCGGCATCCGCGACCGCGAAATCTACACCGGCATGGTGCGCGACGACCCGACGCTCCAGGTGGTGGACGAAGACGATTCCGGCGTCATCGTGTCGGGCATGAAGATGCTCGCCACCGGGGCGATCTTCGGCGACGAGGTCTATATCGGCAACCTCACCGCCATCGATGACAGCCGCAAGAGCGAGAGCATCACCGCGGCCATCCCCAACAATGCGCCAGGCGTCTCGTTCTGGGCCCGCGAGCCCTACGAACGCCACGTGCGCGAGGCCGCCGATTATCCGTTGAGCTACCGCTTCGACGAGAACGACGCCGTGCTGGTATGCGACCGCGTGAAAATTCCCTGGGAGCGCGTGTTCCTGCACAACAATGGCGCGTGGTCGCGCCGCATCTACATCGAGACGCCCGCGAACGTTTACCAGAACCAACAGTCCAACATTCGTTTCTGGGCCAAGATGGGATTGATCGTCGGATTGGCGAGCCGCATGTGCCAGGCCAACGGCGTCGACAAAGTGCCGGCGGTGCGCGAGACGCTCGGCCGTCTCGCCGCCCTCGAAGCCACCATCGGGGGCCTCGTCGCCGGCCAAATCGAGGCCTGCGAGAACTGGCCGGAAGGTTTCGTCACGCCGAACCGGCGCATCGTCTACGCCACGCTCAACTGGTGCCAGGAGCACCACACCGAAATCATCGACATCCTGCGCACCCTCGCCGGCGCCGCACCGCTGCAGATGCCGGCGAGCGTCGATCTATTTGCCGACCGCGAGCTGAAGGATCGCTTCGAGCGCTGGTGGGGCACGGCCAGCATGCAGGCGAGCGAGCGCTACAAGCTCTACAAGCTGGTCTGGGACCTGATCGGCTCGGAATTCGCCGGCCGCCATATGCTCTATGAGCGCTTCTACGCCGGCAACTCGATCATCGTGCGCAATCAAAGCGACCGCGAGGCGCCGTGGGACAAATTCCACGGCATCGTCGATGGCTTGCTCGACGCCGTGCCGATGCCGGAGGGCTGATGCCGATGCTGATCAGGGGATTTCCCACGTAATCCCCGACGAGCTCGGACCAAGGCGATTATGTCTCTTGCAAATGACTAGCGATGGTACTCTTGTCCTCCGCTACTGATGCGGGAGGACGTTAATGCCCAAAATCTGCAGGTTTCCCATTCCAGGAGAAGAGACGGAAATCAGTGTGAACCCTGTTTTGGTCCGCTACTTGAGGGCTTACGACAACAACCGTACGACTATTTTTTTCGACAATGAGCATAAGATCGTCGTCGAGGTCCCCATGTTCAAAGTCGAAGAGCTTATGAATGTCGCGCTGAATTTTCATCACACATGACCGGTTACGAGCAAAGCCCCGAATACGGCGGACCGGAGCCAAGCGCTGGCACGGCGCCTTGTTCGTAACCCTCTTGGGCGAGACGCTTCGCGGCGCGGTCGTCCTGCCTTTTTCGCGGTATGACTAACACCTCGCGGACTTGTTATCCCGCGTTGGGGTTGCATAGTCTTGTCTTTTCAAATATTTAGTGATCCTCAGCCAGAGTATGCCTTAGGCGAGCTTGATAGCTACTACTTGTAGTATGGCAAACATCGCTTAGCTGCCAAATGAAGTGATTCGCGATTCGGGTAATCGCCAATGGCTGAGAAGCCTAGTATCGGATACAGGTCGATGAGCTTTGGACGGCAAGATAATCTATGTGGGCCCGCCATTAAGCGTATTGCGGAAGCACACGATACTAATGTGGCGGCGAAGATTGACAACGCAAAGTGGTATGACGCTATCATCAAAAACTGTAAACGGTTCAATCTAATTCACTCGCGCCTGATCAAAGACTGAAGCAGTCGCACGGCGCCTGAATGCGTTGTACGCATGGCGCCAGAAGATCCATCCCGACGGGGAGATAGGAAGACAGGGCGAGGATTATTGCTCTGTGCGTGAACGAGTCTGTGGACTTCATCAACAGTCGATCTCCTGAGGCAGTCACAATCGGGCATTCGGCTGCCGGAATTGCTATCTCGAATTGTTATTTTCTCCTATCGGACGCCTACAAGCGTCGCCGCGGAATGGAGGATGGCCGTACTCATAAATACAAAGTAGCCGCGCTCACAGCGGCGACAATCATGGCAGTCAGGCCAATTCGAGTGAACAGCTATCGTGTTGTTGCGTCAATGCAAGTCGCCTTTTCCAATCAACAATGCGCGATGCGAGCAGCGCAAGGACTCCTCGGCCTCGATTTGGAACGAATAGATGGTGATTTTCTAAGGCGCCTGTATGCTTCAGTGCTGGATCGGATCGAATTACCTTGCTTAGCCGATTATCTCGGAGCGTTCGAAAACGCCTTTAATCCATCACGCGTCGCAACATTCGCGGAAGTCGAAAATGCGTTGCCGTTCGATAGTTACACCGTCCCAGAGTTGACGGCTGATGAACTTGCTGCGTTGGAAAATTTGATCAATCAATTCACGACTCTTGAAGCCGCTTACGGCCATCCATGGCTTCGAATATTGTCCATATGGAAGCGGTGGTGGACCTAATTGCCTTTGTCCTTTTTTGATGCTGCGGGCGCCAGTTTAGCTTTCGCTACCGTTCGCAATGCGTCTTTGAACCGTTCCTCGTTGTCGTCGCAGCCGAGATCGCGGGCGGCCTTTCTAAACTCAGCCACTTGACGACGATCCTTGTCCAAACGTGCTGGAGTCGTCTTCGGGCGGTTTGAGTTTTTCATGTTCCTTCGTCTGGACCATTTCGTTCAGGCGTTCGGTTAGTAAAAACTTCGCAGGTAATGCCGCGTGCACGATCGAACTCCAATTGAATTTGCATTTACCGTTTGGCGCGCACTGTCGGCATCTACTCGACCGCGGTGATCGGGGATTTCCCACGTAATCCCCTGGGGACTCGACCTATGTTCATGAATTGTTCTTGCAGGCCAATGGCGCGCTGCGCTACTCTGGGCTGCGACGGCAGGGGCAGGGTCCAGATGGTCCAGCGCGTGTCAACGGTGGCGTTCGAGGGCATTGAGGTCCGGCCCGTCGATGTCCAGGTGCAGATAGCGCCCGGATTGCCGGCCTTCCATGTCGTCGGCCTGCCCGACAAGGCGGTCTCCGAGGCGCGCGAGCGGGTCCGCTCGGCGTTGATCGCATCGGGCCTGGCGCTGCCGGCCCGCCGCATCACCATCAACCTGGCACCGGCCGACCTGCCCAAGGAAGGCAGCCATTACGACCTGCCGATCGCACTCGGGCTGATGGCGGCGATCGGCGCCATCCCGCACGATGCGGTCGCGGGCTTTACGGTGCTGGGCGAACTCGGCCTCGACGGCTCGATCGCCGCGGTGGCGGGCGTGCCGCCCGCCGCCATCGGCGCCAATACCCGCGGCGAGGGCCTCATGTGCCCGGCCAAATGCGGGCCGGAGGCCGCATGGGCAAGCCCCGACATGGAAATCGTCGCTGCGTCTTCGCTGATCCAGCTTGCCAATCATTTCAAGGGCACGCAGGTGCTCTCGCGCCCGCAGCCGAAGATTCTCGAAACCGCGGGCGTGGCCCTCGACCTCGCCGACATCAAAGGCCAGGAAAGCGCCAAGCGCGCGCTCGAAGTGGCAGCGGCCGGCGGACATAATCTGCTCATGGTCGGACCGCCCGGCGCCGGCAAATCCATGCTGGCGGCGCGGCTGCCTTCGATCCTGCCGCCGCTGGCGCCTGCCGAACTCCTCGAGGTCTCCATGGTTGCGTCCGTGGCCGGCCAGATCGAAGGCGGCGCGCTGACCAACCGGCGCCCGTTCCGCGCACCGCATCACTCCGCCAGCATGCCGGCGCTGGTGGGCGGCGGACTGCATGCGCGGCCGGGAGAAGTGTCGCTCGCCCATCACGGCGTGTTGTTTCTCGACGAGCTGCCGGAGTTCCAGCCGCAGGCGCTCGACTCGCTGCGCCAGCCGCTCGAGGCCGGCGAGGTTTCGATCGCCCGCGCCAATCATCGCGTTACCTATCCGGCGCGCTTCATGCTGGTCGCCGCCATGAATCCGTGCCGCTGCGGGCGCGCCAATGAGCCGGGCTATACCTGCAACCGCAAACCCAACGTGCGTTGCACCGCGGATTATCAGGCGCGCATTTCCGGTCCGCTGCTCGACCGCATCGACCTGCACATCGAAGTGCCGGCGGTGACCGCCGCCGACCTCATCCTGCCGCCGCCCACCGAAGGCAGCCGCGAGGTCGCCGAGCGCGTCGCCCTGGCGCGCGAGCGGCAGGCGGCACGCTATGCGGCGATCGGACTGCCGCACGTGCGCAGCAACGCGGCGGTCTCGCCGACGGTATTGGAGGACGTGGCGAAGCCGGACGGCAGCGGACTCTCGCTCCTGCGCGAAGCCGCCGACGCCATGCGGCTGTCCGCGCGCGGTTACCACCGCGTGCTGCGCGTTGCGCGTTGCGCGTTGCGCGCACGCTTGCCGACCTCGACGGCGCCGATAAGGTGGGCCGCGTGCACCTCGCAGAAGCGTTGTCGTACCGCGCGTTGGCAGAAGAAGTGCGCCGCGCAGCCTAAAAAATCACGCCGTCCCGTTTGACGACGCGACCATGCCGCGCATCCCGATCGCCGACAAAAATTCCTGGCGGGTTTCGGCATGATCGCGGAACACGCCAAGCATCCGGCTCGTCACCATGCTGACGCCGGTCTTGTGCACGCCGCGGGTGGTCATGCACTGGTGCGTGGCTTCGGTGACCACGGCGACGCCGTGCGGCTTGAGCACGGCGTCGAGACAGGCCGCGATTTCGGCCGTCATCTTTTCCTGAATCTGCAGACGGCGCGCATAGACTTCGACCAGCCGCGCCAGCTTGGAAATGCCGACCACGCGGTTGCGCGGGATATAGCCGATGTGCACGCGGCCAATGATCGGCGCCATGTGATGCTCGCAAAACGACTCGAAGCGAATGTCGCGCAGCACCACGACTTCGTCGTAGCCGCCGGTCTCCTGGAACGTACGCTTGAGATAGTCGCGCGGCTCGTCGTTGTAGCCGGAGAACCATTCCTCGTAGGCGCGCACGACGCGGGCCGGCGTGGCGCGAAGCCCCTCACGGTCCGGATCGTCGCCGGCCCAGCGAATGAGCGTGCGCACGGCCGCCTCCGCCTCGGCGCGCGACGGCTTGACCAGCTTGGCGGGCCCCTCCGAGTTCGCGCGCGAGCGCTTGTTATTTACAACTTTATCCATTCGATTTCTCCGGCCGCGCCAAACCTCTCGGACAATGAAGAGCTGCCCGCCCGATATGGTGACGCGATGTTAACAAACCAGCAACCCTCCCTCCAATCACGCTTACCAGATGCAAGGGATGCGCAAGGTTCATAGGCCAAATTCGCACCGAGCGTCGATGAAACCAAGCACGGACGTGGCCCGCGGTCTGGCGCCATGGATAACGTGCCGAGCGGGACCGGGACCATGCGCCCTCGCGCCACCCTCAAGAAACCCGCGATTTTCACCCGCCGTTTCCTTACGCTCATCGTCCGCTGCTTGGCCATCACCTCGATGTCATTCGGCATCACGTTCGGTTTCCTCTCCGGAACCATGGGCCCGGGCGCGCACTATGACCCCAACTCGTTCGCGATAGGCATATCAGCCCTGTTCGGCGCCGCCTGCGGCGCCATCGGGTTGCTCATGTCCCGCGTCAAGCAGATGAAACGCGAGCTGCGCAATCTGGAGATGCGGCTCGACGAGGCAGCAGATCGCCACTGGGAAATCAAGGAGGCGGAAGAGCGCGCGAAGACATTTTTCGAGGCGCAGGACGACCTCATCGTCCGTCGCGATAGCGACGGCGCGATTACCTACGTCAATGACCCCTACTGCACGCTCGCCGGGCGCGACCGCGCCGGCTTGCTGACGACCCCGTTTGCGCTGACGGTATTGGAACGCGGCGAGCCGAAACTGCTCGCCGACGGCACCCGCGCCTACGACCAGAAAATCGCCTCGCCCAACGGTGCGCGCTGGATCGCGTGGCGCGAGGTGACCCTGCGCAGCGAAAGCGGCAGCGAGACCCAAAGCGTCGGGCGCGACATTACCGACCGGGTGGAGGCCGAGCGGGCGCTGGCCGAGGCGCGCGATCTGGCGGAGGCGGCAAACCGCGCCAAGTCGCGGTTCCTCGCCATGGTGTCCCACGAGATCCGCACGCCGCTCAACGGAATTCTTGGCATGGCCGATCTGCTGCACGACACTACGCTCTCGGCGGAGCAGGCCGCCTATCTGAAAGCCGTCAAGACCTCGGGAGACACGCTGCTGACGCTGATCGACGAGATTCTCGATTTCTTCAAGATCGAAGCGGGACGGCTCGATTTCACCGCGCGGCCGTTTGCGCTCGAGCCGTTTGTCGAGGAAGCGATCGAGCTGTTGGGTCCACGCGCCCAGGCCAAAGGCTTGGAAATCTGCTGCTACGTGGATGAGCGCCTGCCCGCGCACGTGGTCGGCGACGCCGCAAGGCTGCGTCAGGTGCTGTTCAATCTCGCCGGCAACGCCATCAAGTTCACCGAGCACGGCGGCGTGTCGATCATCGTCGAGCCGGCTGAGCGCGCCGACGAGATCGCAATCTCGGTGCGCGACACCGGCATCGGCATCTCGGCCGAAGACCGGTCGCGCGTCTTTCTCGAGTTCGAGCAGGCCGACAGCGGGTCTACGCGAAAATACGGCGGCACCGGTCTCGGGCTGACCATTTCCAAGCGCATTGTCGAGAGCATGGGCGGCGCAATCGGCCTCGAAAGCGCGCCCGGCGAGGGCTCGACGTTCCGCGTCACCATTCCGCTGCCCCGCTCGGGCGAAACCGACGCGCCGGCGCTCACGGCGCCCAATTTAACCGGCGAGGATATTCTTATCGTCGCGCCGGGGGCGATCGAGGCGTCGCTGATTGCGCGGCATCTGCAGCGCTGGGGCGCACGCACCAAGATCGTGCCCGACGAAATGGTGGCGGCGGCGCTGCTGCCCGAACAGGCATGGACCGCGGTGCTGGTCGATCATGCGCTGGGCACGGCGGCAAGCGAAGCCGTCGCGCGCTTGGCGTCGACGGTGCAACGCCGCATCGTGCTGGTGACACCGGCCATGCGCGGCAATCTCGCGGCGCTCAAGGGTGCGGGTTTCTCCGGCTATCTGATCAAACCGGTACGCGCCGCCTCGCTGGCCGCCCGCTTTTCCGCCGGCGATGCGTTCGATTCCGGCGCCGGCCATGAAGCGCCCGAAAAAACGCATGAAATCCGCCCCGGCAACGGACTCTCGATCCTTGTGGCCGAGGACAACGAAATCAACGCGCTGCTCACGCGGGCGCTGCTGACCAAGCTGGGCCATCGCCCAACCATGGCGGCGGATGGCGCCACCGCCATCGATAGCTGGCTCGCCGCGCGCACGGCCGGCACGCCCTACGATCGCGTGCTCATGGACCTGCATATGCCGGGCATGGACGGCGTCGAGGCCGTGCGCCGCATCCGCGCCATCGAGGCCGAGCAGGAAGGCGCGCGCACGCCGATCATCGCGCTCACCGCCAACGCATCGGCCGAGGATCGCGAGGCCTGTCTGGCCGCCGGCATGGACGCGTTTCTGATCAAGCCGCTCGACCGCGAACGCCTCGCCGCCGCGCTCAGCGCCACCGATAAATCCGCCCTCGCCGCCTGAACTTTACAGCCGGCGCAACGCCACTTCCTCGACCTCGTGGCTCACGCCCTTTTTGAGAATGAGATCGGCGCGCGGGCGCGTCGGCAAAATATTTTCGTGCAGATTGACCAGATTGATGCGGTTCCAGATCGACGTGGCGGTGGCAACCGCTTCCTTGTCGGTCAATTTGGCATAGCGATGAAAATACGATTTGGGATCGACGAAGGCCGTGTCGCGTAGCGCCAAAAAGCGGTTGACGTACCACGTCAACAGCACGTCCTCGTCGGCGTCGAGATAGATCGAGAAATCGAAAAAGTCCGACACGAAGGGAACGGCTTTGCCGTCCTTGGGCAGCCGTCCGGCCTGCAGCACGTTGAGGCCCTCGACGATGAGAATGTCGGGCCGGTCGATCTCGATCCATTGGTTCGGGATCACGTCATAGACGAGATGCGAATAGACCGGCGCGCGCACCGGGCGGCGGCCGGCCTTGATGTCCGAGAGAAAGCGCAACAGTGCCGGCAGGTCGTAGCTCTCCGGAAAGCCCTTTTTCTCCATCAGCCGTTCGCGGTCGAGCACGGCGTTGGGAAAGAGGAAGCCGTCGGTGGTGATGAGATCGACCTTGGGCACATTCGGCCAGCGGGCGAGCAAAGCTTCCAGCACGCGCGCCGTGGTGGATTTGCCGGCCGCCACCGATCCGCCGACCCCGATGATGTAGGGCATCTTGGTGTCTTCGGTGCCGAGAAAGCCCTGCTGCGCTTTGAACAGACCCTGGGTCGCAGCCACGTAAAGCGACAGAAGCCGCGACAGCGGCAGGTAGATTTCCTCGACCTCCGAAATATCGAGCCGATCGTGCATGGAGCGCAGCCGCGCGATCTCCTCGCGCGCCAGCGTCATCGGCGTATCTTCGCGGCGGGTCGCCCACTCGGCGCGCGAAAACACCCGATAGGGCGACACCTCCTCCTCGGCACGCTGTTCCATGGGGATGCCCTCACCCACCCTTGCGCGCCGCCTTCTCGTCGAGGCCGGACTGCCGGGAGCGCGCGCCAAGCTCAGCTTCGACCTCATCGAGGGTGATGCCGCGGACATGCAGCACCACCAGCAGGTGATAGAGCACGTCGGCAGCCTCCGCGATCGTTCGTTGGCGGTCCTCCGCTATGGCCGCGATGGCCGCCTCGACCGCCTCCTCGCCGAGCTTTTTGGCGCACTGGGCCACGCCGCGGTCAATCAGCTTACGCGTGTAGGACACATCCGCGCTCTCTTTGGCGCGGTCCTGAACACGCTTTTCCAGGTCATGAAGGGTGAACGGTGACATGGGTGTTTCCTAGCATTCTTGAACAAAATATTCTCTAGTTATTCTGGCGTAGACCCCACGCAGACCCGGACTGGCAGTTCAGGGATCAAGCCGCATCGGCAGACCGGCGGCGGCCATGTATTGCTTCGCCTGGCGCACCGAGTATTCGCCGAAGTGAAAGATCGAGGCCGCCAGTACGGCGTTGGCATGACCGTTGCGGACGCCCTCCACCAGGTGGTCGAGATTGCCGACGCCACCCGAGGCGATGACCGGCACCGGGACGCCGTCCGAGATAGTGCGCGTCAGCGCAATGTCAAAGCCTTGCCGCGTGCCGTCGCGATCCATCGAGGTAAGCAAAATCTCGCCGGCGCCGAGCTCGACTACTTCGTGCGCATAGGCCAGCGCGTCGATGCCGGTCGGGTTGCGGCCGCCGTGGGTGAAAATCTCCCAGCGATCGGCCTCGCCCGGCTTCGAAACCTTCTTGGCGTCGATCGCCACCACGATGCATTGATCGCCGAATTTTTCCGCCGCCTCCTTGACGAAAGCGCGGCGCGCCACAGCGGCGGTGTTGATCGACACCTTGTCGGCGCCCGAGGTCAGCAGCGCCCGGATGTCCTCGATGGTGCGCACGCCGCCGCCGACCGTGAGCGGCATGAAACAGGCCTCGGCGGTGCGCCGCACCACGTCGAGCATGATACCGCGGTTCTCGTGGCTTGCGGTGATGTCGAGGAACGTCAGTTCATCCGCGCCCGCTTCATCGTAAGCGATCGCTGCTTCGACCGGATCGCCGGCATCGCGCAGATTGACGAAGTTGACACCCTTGACGACGCGGCCGTCTTTCACGTCGAGGCAGGGAATGACGCGGACCTTGAACATGGCTCAGGAAACCATCACGCTGTCGGCGACAACGACGCGGCCGCCACCTTCTCGTTTGGCGCCTTCAAGCGCCTTCGCGGCGCGCGCCATCATGCGCTCGATCGTTTCGCCAGATTGCAACACCGCGACGCCGAAACTGCATCTAATTTTCATCGGCGGTTCGCCCACAGGCATGGCGGCAAAATCGCGCAGGTAACGCTCCGCGATCGCCTTGGCGTCCGCTGCCGCGGGACCGCGCAGCAACAGCGCGAAATCGTCGCCGCCGAGACGCACAGCAACGCCCTTCTCAGCCCTGAGTGCCGCGCTGATGCGCTGCAACACTGTATCGGCCACAGCGTGGCCGTGATGATAACTGACCCAGTTGAAGCCATCGATATCAAACACAATGACCGACAACGGCTCGTCGCTCGTCAGCTTCGCGCCGATCAGTTGCTTCTGCGCCGAAAAGCCGCGACGCGTCAGAAGACCGGTGAGCGCATCGGTCCGGCCGTCTTCAATAAGCTTGAGAGCCTCGGCGGCATCGAGCCTGCCGTCGTAGAGCGCGCGGCCAGCAATCGCGCCCGCGATTTTTCCCGTGTAATGCCCGACGACATTTACTTTGTAATCCCCGAGCAACACACGCACGTCATCGAGCGAGGCCAGACCACCCGAGGCAACCACGGGAATCGAGATTTCATTGGCGAGTGCAATGGTGGCCTCGAGATTGAGGCCCTGGAGCATGCCGTCGCGCGCCACGTCCGTATAGATGATGGCGGCAACACCGGCGTCCTCGAAGCGTTTGGCGACGTCGAGCGCGGAAAGCTCCGAGGTCTCCGCCCAACCTTCGACCGCCACTTTGCCGTCGCGCGCGTCAAGTCCGACAGCGACATGGCCCGGATAGGCCCGCACCGCCTCCTTCACCAGCGGTGGGTTGCGTACCGCAGCGGTGCCGATGATGACCCGCGCGACGCCCTTGGTGAGCCAGGCTTCGATGGTGGCGCGGTCGCGGATGCCGCCGCCAAGCTGTGCCGGGATTCCCACGGCGGCGAGGATGCGCTCGACCGCTGCGACATTCATCGGCTTACCCGCGAAGGCGCCGTCGAGATCGACGATGTGGAGATATTCGAAACCTTGCTGCTCGAACGCCTTCGCCTGCGCGGCCGGATCGCGGTTGAACGTGGTCGCGCGCGCCATGTCACCCTGTTGCAGGCGCACGGCCTCGCCATTCTTCAGGTCGATGGCGGGAAACAAGATCATAACACGCGCATTAGCCCGATCACCGGTTGATCTCGACCAACAGCACCCACGCCTCCGTGGAAGCCACGAATAATGAAATCACCATGGCGGCTGCGACCCAGTACAACCCGCCGTGCACGCCCGCCAGCACCATCACGCCGCCGACCAGATACGGAATCACCGCCAGCTGGAACATGAAGAAATGGCGCACGAAGTACTGCCGGTATTCGGCCGTGCTGCGGCGGATGGCGCCGACATCGAGGCGGCTGACCATGCCCCAGAGTGCGAGCCCGATGAGAAGAACCTCCAGACCGCTTGCCCTCGGCGGTTGATCCGGCACCAGCATCAGCGATGCGACGATCAAATTTGCCAACAGGAGATAGAAACCGGACAGCGCCCGCCCTGGCAGCGAGGGATTACTCAAAATCTTCGCCAGATTGAGCGACACGCCGACGAACAACAGGCCAGCCAAGGTGGCCGCCGCAGCCAATTGCGCGGCGAAGAATGCCTCCCACCGCGCCATGTCAGGGCTTCCACTGCAAGAAGTTCGCGATCAGCGCGAGGCCGAACTTTTGGCTCTTCTCGGGGTGAAACTGGGTGCCAAAAATATTATCGCGCGCGACGACCGCTGTAACAGCGCCGCCGTAATCCGCATCGGCCACGAGATCGGCACGTTGCGCCGGCTTGAGCTCATAGGAGTGCACGAAATAAGCATGTCGCCCCTCGGGTCCGAGCGGCAGGCCGTCGAGCAGCGGGTGCGGGCGGACCACGTTGAGGGTGTTCCAGCCCATGTGCGGAATTTTCAAGGTCGGGTCGGACGGCGTAATGCGATCGACCTCGCCAGCGATCCAGCCCAGGCCTTCCGTAACCTCATATTCCCGCCCGCGCTCGGCCAAGAGCTGCATACCCACACAGATGCCGAAGAATGGCCGGCCTTTTTGCCGCACTGCTTCGTCCAGCGCCGCCGTCATGCCGTCGACCGCATCAAGCCCGCGGAGGCAATCCGCAAAGGCGCCGACGCCTGGCAGCACGACCCGATCGGCACCTGCCACCACAGCCGGATCGCGCGTTACGACGATCGGCTCGCCGAGATTTAAATCCTTCGCGGCGCGCTCGAACGCCTTGGCGGCCGAATGCAGGTTGCCGGAGCCGTAATCGACGATGGCCACGCTCATCGATTCGCCCCCGGTTCGGGGAAGAGCCCCACCACATTGGGTCCCTGCGGCGGGCGCGGCATGGCCGGCGGTGCCCCGGGCGCAGGCGCAGGTAGCGGAGCAGTCGTGGCCGGAAGCTGTGAGGGCAGCTCTTGCACCCACGCCTCGAAAAAACGCCGTTCGGCGTCTTCAAGGTCGTCGCCGCTGACGATCCCGACATTTCTCCAGCCGCGGCGGTTCAAGGTGAAACGGCGCAGCGTGCTCGCCTCAAGACCGACCAAAAGCGAAATCAGCAGCGCGACAACCAGAACATCCGTTGGGGTCGCCCCCACCACCACAAGCGCCGTTTCCAGCACAGCGGAAACAATCACATAGCCCGCCAGCACCAGCCACATCCGGTGCCATAACATCCACAACGGCGCAAACACGAACGCGCGGAAATAAAAGCCGTCACGCACAAAGACAAAGCGCTCCGCATCGGGCAGCGGATCGAGACCCCACACCGGTGGCTCATGGACGCTATAGACCCGCATTCTCGTCTGTCAGCCGGGGTCCGGCCGCCTTTTCTATCCTGTCAGGCCCGCTGCCGCTGGCACCAGCAATCACACATCTGAAATATAGGCGTCGGCGGTCGCGATTGCTGCATCGTCCGCGCGGACGGGCGATTGCAGATGACATGACATCACCCGCCCAGCGTGCCTTTCGTCGACGGTATCTCATTTACGGCGCGCTGATCGATGGCGACCGCTGCCCGCAGCGCCCGCGCCAGACCCTTGAAGCACGACTCGGCGACGTGGTGATCGTTGGCGCCGCACAGCGTCGCCACATGCAGCGTCATGGCGGAATTCACCGCAAAGGCCTGAAACCATTCCTGCACCAGCGCCGTATCGAACGCGCCGATCTTGGCGCGCACGAAATCGACCTTGAACACCAGAAACGGCCGGCCGGAAATGTCGATCGCCACCCGCGTCAGGGCCTCGTCCATGGGGACATGAACGTCGGCGTAGCGGGTTATGCCCTTCATGTCGCCGAGCGCCTTTTTGATCGCCTGACCGAGTGCGATCCCGATATCTTCGGTGGTGTGATGCTGATCGATGTGCAGATCGCCCTTAGCTTTGACATCGAGATCGATACGCGAATGCCGCGCCAACAGGTCGAGCATATGGTCAAGAAAACCGATACCGGTCGCGATTGAGGACGCGCCCGTGCCGTCGAGATCGACCGCGACTTCGACGTCGGTTTCCTTGGTGGTGCGCTTGACGGACGCCTTGCGCATGCTGTGCTCCGCAGCTTAAAACCGCGTGCCTTTTATCAGGGCTTTACCTATTCCGCCATTGCGCTCATCCCCTTCGGGGCGCCGCGCGCCGTGTATTTGCATTGCCGGCAGTCAACTCCTAAATCTCCCCTAAACAAAGGCCTTCCGGCGTATGCACCTTTCCCAATCCGGCGAATCCGGCCCCTGGCACGGCACTACCATTCTGACCGTCCGCAAGGGCGGCGCCGTGGCGGTGGGCGGCGACGGGCAGGTCTCGATCGGCCAGACCATCGTCAAGGCCAACGCCAAGAAGGTTCGCCGGCTCGGCAAAGGCGACGTGATCGGCGGCTTCGCCGGCGCCACCGCCGACGCCTTCACGCTGTTCGAACGGCTTGAAGCCAAGCTCGAGCAATATCCCGGACAGCTCACGCGCGCCGCCGTGGAGCTCGCCAAGGATTGGCGCACCGACCGCTATCTGCGGCGACTCGAAGCCATGATGATCGTCGCCGACAAGGACGTTTCTTTGGTGCTCACCGGCACCGGCGATGTGCTGGAGCCGGAAGCCGGCGTTGCCGGCATCGGCTCCGGCGGCAATTACGCGCTTGCGGCCGCGCGGGCGCTGATCGACGGGCCGCTCGATGCCGAAGCGATCGTACGCCGCGCGCTCGATATCGCCGCCGACATCTGCGTCTACACCAACCGCAACGTCACGGTGGAGAAGCTGTGATGCTTGACGACGACGACCTCGAAGCGGCGGTCGTAGCCGGCGTCATCACGCCCGCGCAGGTCGAAGCGCTGCGCAAGTTCGCCGGCAGCCGGCGGCTTTCCGCCGACCGCGCCGACGACGAGCGCTTCCGCTTCATGCGCGGTTTCAACGATTTCTTTTTCGCCGTGGGCATCGTGCTGTTCGGTGCCGGCATTGCATTCTTTGCTGGCACTGGCCCGATTAGGAACGTCCTTGCGGCTGGTGTCATCTGGGCACTCGCCGAATTTCTGGTGCGGCGCATGCGCCTGGTGCTGCCCGGCATTCTGCTGGTATCGCTTTTTTCCTTTTTCGTATTCCGGCTGGCTCAACTCAATTGGGCCGCTGTCGCCCATTTTACCGGGTTGCCACTGCGGCTTACGCCTGGATTCCCAACGCGACCTAATCCAATGCTTGATAGTTTCGAACCGATCGCGATTGCGGTGAAAGCCTTAGCCGCGGCGCTGGCCGCAGTCCTTTTTTACCTGCGGTTCCGACTGCCATTTGCACTGCTCGTGATCGCCGGTTGCCTGGTGTTATTTGCATCGATGCTTCTTGGTCCCGTCCTGTTTCCCAATACCCCGGCATTCTCCTTGATTCTGCTGGCTTGCGGGATCGCGGTGTTCACGGCCGCCATGCACTATGACCTTTCCGACCGCTCTCGAACCACGCGCTTTGCAGACTGTGCCTTTTGGCTGCACCTGTTGGCAGCGCCGCTGATCGTCCACTCGCTGATCCGCCTGGTCCTGCCGGCGCCTGTCGCCACGCGTGCCGGCCCGACACCGTTCGGGCTCACCATGACGACCGCCAGCGCGGTGACGATCTTCGTCATTGTGGCCCTGCTGACCGCCGTCGCGATTCTGATCGACCGCCGGGCGTTGCTCGTATCGGCGCTGATCTACCTGGGGGTCGCGATCGGTTACGCTCTCACGAGCGCTATCCGGGCCGGCACCAACAACGACGCGTCGGTATTCTTTGCAACGCTCGTCATCCTTGGCGCCACGGTCCTGATATTGGGGGCCGGCTGGCAGCCGCTACGCCGCGTGTTCCTGCGGCTATTCCCGCTTGCCCTCGTCAACCGCCTCCCGCCCGCAGCGTCCCCCGCATGAGTGATTTCTCTCCCCGCGAGATTGTATCCGAGCTCGACCGCTTCATCGTCGGCCAAGCCGACGCCAAGCGAGCGGTAGCGATCGCGCTGCGCAACCGCTGGCGGCGGCTGCAGCTCGACGAGCAGCTGCGCGAAGAGGTGCTGCCGAAGAACATCTTGATGATTGGACCCACGGGCGTCGGCAAAACGGAAATTTCCCGCCGGCTCGCCAAACTGGCGGGCGCCCCGTTCCTCAAGATCGAGGCCACCAAATTCACCGAAGTCGGCTACGTGGGCCGCGATGTTGAGCAGATCGTGCGCGATCTTGTTGAAATCGCCATTACGCAAATGCGCGAGAAGAAGCGCAAGGACGTCCAGGCGAAAGCCCAGCAGGCCGCCGAAGACCGCGTGCTCGACGCGCTGGTCGGCGCCAGCGCCAGCGCCTCGACCAAGGAAGCGTTCCGGAAAAGGCTGCGCGCCGGCGAGCTCAACGACAAGGAGATCGAGATCGAGGTGCAATCGGGTGGCGGCGGCGGCATGCCGTTGTTCGACATTCCGGGCATGCCGGGCGCGCAGATGGGTGCAATCTCCATCGGCGACATTTTCGGCAAGCTCGGCGGCGGGCGCACCAAAACACGCCGCGTCACCGTGCACGAATCCTACGATATTCTGGTCAACGAGGAGTCCGACAAGCTTCTCGATACCGATCAGCTCACCCAAGAGGCCATCAAGGCGGTGGAGCAGAACGGCATCGTCTTTCTCGACGAACTCGACAAGATCTGCGCCCGCGACGGCCGCGTCGGCGCCGATGTGTCGCGCGAAGGCGTCCAGCGCGATCTCTTGCCGCTGATCGAAGGCACGACCGTCGCCACCAAGCACGGGTCGGTGAAGACCGACCATATCCTGTTCATCGCGTCGGGCGCGTTTCACATTTCCAAGCCATCGGACCTGCTGCCCGAGCTGCAAGGCCGCTTGCCGATCCGTGTCGAGCTGAGGGCGCTCACACGCGACGACCTCCGCCGCATCCTCACCGAGCCGGAGGCTTCGCTGATCAAACAATATGTCGCGCTGCTTGCGACCGAAGGCGTCACCCTCGAGTTTTCCGAAGACGCCATCGATGCGGTGGCCGATGTGGCGGTGGCGGTCAATTCAAGCGTGGAAAATATCGGCGCGCGGCGACTGCAGACCGTGATGGAACGCGTGCTGGACGAGATCTCCTTCTCGGCCTCCGACCGCAGCGGCGACACGGTGAAGATCGACGCCGCCTATGTGCAAAAACACATCGGCGATCTCGCCAAGAACGCCGATCTGAGCCGGTTCATTCTCTAGAGTTGTGCCGGCCGGTCAGCATGACGCACCCCGGGGTGCTTGGCCCCGGCGGCCAATTGCCGTTATGATCCCGACCAACAAGCCGGAGCGCGGGCCGTGATCACTCGTCGCCGCCTCATAAGACTGTCAGCCGCATCGATCTTTGCGCCAGCCATCGCGGTGCGGGCAGCGCGCGCGCAGGCGTGGCCGGATCGGTCCATCCACATGATCGTGCCGATCGCGGCCGGAGGGCCGACAGACACCAACGCGCGCATCGTTGCCGACCAAACGTCCAAGGTTTTAGGCCAGCAAGTGGTGGTCGACAACAAGAGCGGCGCCGGCACCAATATCGGCAACGCCTTCGTCGCCCATTCCGAGCCCGACGGCTACACCATCCTGTACGGGACCTCATCGCTTTCGGCGAACGGCGCGCTTTACCGCGCGCTCGACTACAATCCCATCATCGATCTCGCGCCGGTTTCTCTTGTCGCCAAGTTTCCATTCTTCATGTTCGTGCCGAATTCGTCGCCGGCAAAAACAGTCGCGGAGTTCATTGCGCTAGCGAAGGAAAAGCCGGGCAAGCTGATCATGGGCTCGCCAGGGACCGGAAGCGGGCCGCATCTGACCGAATTGCTGTTCATGCAGATGGCGCAGATCCAGATGACCCACGCGCCCTACCGGGGTGCGGCGCCGGCCTTCATCGACCTCATTCCCGGCCGCATCGATTGCTATTTCGGCAGCGGCGAACTCCTGACCTATTCGCGGTCCGGCCAAGTGCGTGTTCTCGGATCGAGCGGGGTAAAAAGATCGCCGGCCGCGCCGGATGTGCCGACTATCGCAGAGACCGTTCCCGGTTACGAAGTCGAATCGTGGCAAGGCGTGTTTGCGCCGGCGAAGACGCCAAGCGATATCGTGCAAAAAATGAACGCGGGCGTCATCAAGGCACTCGCCGATCCAGCCCTCATCAGCAAACTCGCCAAGACAGCCTACACGACGACACCTAGTTCCCCTGAGGAACTCGGGAAGTTCCTGCAGGCGGACACGCAGAAATGGACCGCCATCATCAAAGCGGCCGACCTTAAGATCAATTAGAGCATGATCCGGAAAAAGCCTGCCCCGGACTTGATCCGGGCTGGATACCGGTTTTCCGAAAAGATCATGCTCCAACGAAGAATCTAGCGCTTGGACTCCTCGTTGAGTTCGCGGACGACCTGCATCCACTTCTCAACGTGCGCGAACGCTCGCTTGTCGGAAGGGCTTTGCGCCGGCTTAGCCTTTGGCTTCGGCGGCGCGGTGACGGTATCGCTATCGGACATGACCCACCCACTCTTCGACTGGCAATCGCAATCGACAGCCCCATTCTGCCGAAAAAATTGGACGATTGCTTGAACGGCGAGGCCATACTACGACCGTTAACGTTAACGATCCGTTCTCCCGGGACGCCGTAACCGCACGTAAAGCGCGCCTTCCCCGCCGTGACCGACGTGGGCGTCCTCAAATCCGACGATAAATGAGCGAAATTCCGGCAGCGAAAGCCACATCGGCACCTGCCGCTTGAGCACGCCCCGCTCGGCGCCGGGGTCGCGTTGGCCCCGTGCCGCCCCTTTACCGGTGACCACCAGCACCATCCTGGCCCCGTCGGCCTGGGCGCGCTGCAGAAAGTAAAAAAGCGCCGTATGAGCCTGTTTTTGCGTGTGTCCGTGCAGATCGATCCGGGCATCGATCGGGTCGCGGCCGCGGGCCACGCACTGTTTGAGCCGGCGGCCCAGCGGCACCAGCGCCGGCGCCTTTACGGGCGCCGGGGCTGGCGGCGCCAATGCACGCGGCCGGCCGGCTGCGGGCGCTGGCGTCTTCTTGACGGCCGGCTTGCCGGATTCTTCGCGCTTGGCGATTTTTCCCGATCGGCGCAGTGGAGCAACCGAGCGCGCCACTCCAGTCCACAACTCACGCTCTTCGTCGCTCAACTCCCGCCGGCGGCTCATTGTCTTCGCCGTTTCTTCGGTCTCGCCGTGGGAACCGGTTCAGGCAAAGGCGCATCCGCCGGCACAAGTGCGGGTGCAAGTGCCATCGGGGGTCCTTGCACGGCTGCCGGCTTTTCTTCCGGCAGCGGGATGTCCTCTGCGGCTGGAGCGGCCGCGGTCGGAACGCTCGCGGTGCTGCCATCGGGCTGCGCAACTTCCACCGGTTTCGGCCGCACGAGAGGCAACGGCATGCTGCGGCCGGCCTCGACCGGATCGAGCGCCCGCGGCAGCAGCATGACGAACCGGCCCGGATTTTTGATGCGCCCGGCGATGCGGGCCGCCTCGTCGCCGGCGCCGAAATAGATGTCGGCGCGTGCCGTTCCGACGATGGCCGAACCGGTATCCTGCGCCACCACGAGCCGGCGGAATTTGGTCGCCGCCTTCTCGTTGGCGATGGGCAGATCCGCCTGGATGAAGAACGGCGTGCCGTAGACGTGCAGCGCGCGATCGATGGCAATCGAACGGCCGGGCACCAGCGGTACGCCCTCACCGCCGACCGCCTCGTCCTCGTTGGACAGATTGGTGATGGTGAAGAACACGTAGGACTTGTTCTCCTGCTCGATCTCTTTGGCCTGGTCCGGATTGGCCTCCATCCATTCGCGGATGCGCTGCATCGATACTTCGTCCTTGGTCATCATTCCGCGATCAATGAGCACGCGGCCGACGGGCGTATATGGCCAGCCATTATAAGAATCGTAGTTCACGCGCAGAATGGACCCGTCTTCCAGTCTGATGCGGGCAGAGCCCTGGATCTGCGCAAACAGCACGTCGATCTCGCTGCGCAGCCAGCAGATTTCCAGATGCCAGCCGTCGAGCGCACCGTTTTCGATTTCCGCGCGCGTGTAATAAGGGACGATCTTGCGCCGGCCGACACGCCGGCCAACCTTGACGCCCTTGGAGGGGAATGAATCGCCGAGCTTGCGCCAGCCGGAGGCAACAAGATTTGGCGGCCGCCGATAGAGCGGCGCCGTAAACTCACCGGTCGGGACCCGCGAACCATCGATGATCGGCTCGTAATAGCCGGTCAGAAAACCCTCGGTTTCGCCGAGCTTGGAGATCTGCACCGGGCGGAAATTGTCCTCGAAGAACTTGCGCGCGCCATTTTCATCGAGCGGAACGGCGGCCTGCGCACGGGCGCAGACCTCCTTCAGCGCCGCCGTGATCTCCATCATCTCCTGCGAGGGCCGCCGCTTGCCCTCGAGCGCGCGGCAACTGTCGAGAAACGTCGCAAACGCCGCGGCGTGATCGTCGCCGGCCCAGCCGTCGAGGTTTGCCCACTCGACCGGCTCGTATTGCGCGTTGGAGAACTTCAGCGGCCCGGCAGTCTCGCCGAGCGCAACGCTGGTGACGCCGACGAGGCTGCCGATAACGATGAACGCACAACAATTCCGGCAATGCGGCGTCATCGGCCTCACTGTCCGGTTTCGGTCGCAACTACTTTCCAGTTTGGGTCGCGCGAAGAAATGTCGCGCGCGAATGTCCACACGTCGGTCACATCGGTGACCTTTTCGGCGTTGCCGTCGATCACGTTGCCCGATCGGTCGCGCGTGGCCGAAACCAGCTTTGAAACGAAGCGAAGGGTTATCTGAGCCGTGCGGTTGCGCAGTTCGGCGGCGGTGATAGCCGATGAATCGATGGAAACGAATTTCGTCTCGACGGTTTCACCGCGCGACTCGCGCTCGCCGATATGAGTGTCAAAGCCGTCATAGACGTCGCGCGAAAGCAGGTTGCGCAGTTGCCGGCGATCGCCGCCGGCGAAAGCCGTGACAACCATCTCGTAGGCCGCGCGGGCGCCGGCGATAAAGTGCTTGGCATCGAAGCTCGGATCGGCGGTCGCGATCGCATCGAGGCCGGAAGCAGCCGCCGAGCCGCTCTCGGCGATGCCTTTCCAACGGTCCGTCGAAGGCTGCGTGCGTTCCACCGTCCGGGGGGGCGCCGCTTCGGCCGGGCGCGGAGGTAACGTTACGACTTTCTCGCCTGCCGGACTGCGCACGGCATCACGTGCCGAATAGGGATCGTAAGGCGGCCGCTCACGGCCGGTGCGGCGGCCCAGCACGCTGCGAAGCCGCAGAAATATGAACACCGCGAGTACCAGAAAGATGATAGTGTAAATATTATCTTCAAACACGTCTCAGGTCTTTCGCTGTCGCGCGAAGCGCTGTGCGGCTAATCTGCGGCGCCTTGCATGAGCAGAACCGCAAGATCAAGCCCGGTTCCCGGTCTTATGTAAGCACCCTCGGGAAACCCTCCAGAGGCCGTCAGTATGACCCTAGCTGGACCAAAGCTTAAACGATTGCGGCCCCTAGGCCAATATTGTCAGCATCGGAATGCTGACCGATTGTGATGGAATGATGGGTTTGTTCCGGTCGAGTACCGCCCGCATCGCCCCGAGGCGGCCTTCGGGCCCGGAAAACTACGACCACCAACGCTGCGGGCCAGACCGCTCCGATTGGCGCCACCAGCGCCACTGCGTGTGTCCCGCAGCCGAGTGAGCGCCATTGTTCGCTCTTCGCCCATATGTTAGCCAAGCCGCAAGTCACACAACGGCTGGCCGGAGGCGCGTATGTCTATGACCAATGGGGGTCCCCAAGCTCAGGTGGCGATGCCCCAGATCGGCGTCCTCGCACAGTACGTGAAGGATTTTTCCTTCGAAAATCCGAATGCGCCGCGTTCGATGGCGCCGAGCGCGCAACAGCCGGCCATCAACGTGCAGGTCAACGTCGATGCCGCGCAGATGACCGAGACCGACTTTGAGGTCACGCTCAAGCTGGAGGGCAAGGCTGAATCTCAAGGTATGCTGCTGTTCGCCGTCGAACTGATCTTTGCCGGCGTATTCCGCATCCAAAACGTCCCACCAGACAGCCTTCAACCGGTAATACTTATCGAGTGCCCGCGGCTGCTGTTTCCATTCGCGCGCGAGATCATCGCCACGGCAACACGTAACGGCGGCTTCGCACCGCTCCTGCTCAACCCGATCGATTTCGTCGCGCTCTATCGCCAACGCATGGCTGCCGCGCCGACAGTGCCGGGATCGGTGCCGGTTAATCCGAGCTGAGATACTCGCGCCAGATCGCGTCATCGCCCAGCGTTGCGACAAACGCCCGGTGGGCGGCGCGTTCCTCTGCCGACAATCGCGGAGCGAGCGGTTGCGAGCGCGCGCGGATGATGATGGCGTCGCCCGCGGCCGGAACAGGCGTTGCGGTTTGCGACAGAACGAGTTGCGCCTGACGGGCGCCAATCAATTCAACATAGACCTCGGCCAACAGCTCGGCGTCGAGCAGCGCGCCGTGTTTGGTGCGGTGGGAATTGTCGATCCCGTAACGGACGCAGAGATCGTCGAGCCGGTTGGCGCCGCCGGGGTGTTTGCGGCGGGCGATGAGCAAAGTGTCGACCGTCTGCTCCCGGCCAATGAGCGGGCGGCCTGCACGTTCCAGTTCGGCGTTGAGGAAGCCCAGATCGAAGGCCGCGTTGTGGATGACGAGCGGAGCGTCTCCCAGAAAGCCCGTGAGCTCGTCCACCACATCGGCGAACAACGGCTTGTCCTTGAGAAACTCGTCGGTCAGGCCGTGGATCGCCAGCGCCTCGGCTGGCATGCCGCGCTCTGGATAGAAGTATTGGTGGAATGTCTGACCGGAGGGAATCCGGTTGACCAATTCGATGCAACCGATCTCGACCAGGCGATCGCCCCGAAATGGATCGAGACCCGTCGTCTCCGTATCGAGCACAATTTCGCGCATGAATGCTTTGGCGCCTGGTTCCGGCCGGTTCCCGCGGTCGCTTGGCGAATCACAAGCGCCGGCGCGGCATTTTACTGACCGCGCGCAGAATGTCGCGCACCTGGGCGCGAGCGTGGTCGAAATCCCGTGAACTATCCAAGATAAAATCGGCACGGCGGCGCTTTTCCGCATCCGGCAGCTGTTTGGCAACGATTGCGGCGAATTTCTCCTCGGTCATGCCCGGCCGCTCGAAAGCGCGGCGGCGCTGGATCTCCGCTGGCGCCGAGACCACCACCACGGCGTCGCACCGGCACTCCAAACCCGCCTCGAACAGCAACGGCACATCGAGCACGACCACTTCGGCGCCGCGGGCCTGCGCGTCGGCTAGGAATTTGTCCGTGGAGACGCTGACAAGCGGATGCACAATGGCCTCAAGCTTGGCGAGCGCTGCGCTGTCGTTCAGCACCATGGCGGCGAGCTTCGTGCGGTCCACCTTTCCGCCCACCGTCGATCCGGGAAACGCGGCTTCGATGGACGCAACGGCTTCGCCTTCGTAGAGGGCGTGCACGACAGCATCGGAATCGTGCACCGGAACGCCGGCTTCGGCAAAAAACCGCGATGCCGTCGATTTTCCCATGCCCAGCGAACCGGTCAGGCACAGAACAAACGGCCGCTCGCCGGTCTTTGCCGGGCTCATGGCAGCAGATATCCGTGTTGCCGCAGGAAACCCAACACCTGCATGAGCGGCAGGCCCAAAATGGTAAAATAGTGACCATCCACACGCTCAAACAACTGAATACCAAGGCCTTCCAGCTGATAAGCGCCGACGCTTTCGGTCGCGGCGTCTCCGACCACATCGAGGTAATGTTCGAGGAACCGATCAGAGAGCGAACGCATGGTCATCCGCGCCGTGCTGACATGTTCGAACAGCACGCTTGCGTTTTGCACGAACACGATCGCCGAATACAGCGTGTGCGTTCGGCCCGAAAGCTCAAGCAATTGGGCGCGGGCTGTCGCACGATCGCCCGGCTTGGAAAAACGCTTGCCGTCGAGCACCAACAGCTGATCGGCGCCGAGTACAAGACGGCCCGGATTGCTCAGCTCGACCGACAAAGCCTTTTCGCTCGCCAGAAATGTGGCCACCGCACCTGACTGCTGCGATGGCGAGAGCGCCTCGAGCTCCCGCTCATCGAGATCGGCCGGGCGTACCTCGATGGGTATGCCGGCGGCGGCGAGCAATCTCTGCCGCACCTTGCTGCGCGAGGCGAGCACGAGCGGATCGGGGGATAGCCAAAGCGGCATCGCTCACGACGCCTTGCGCCGGCGTCGCTCCCCAAGGTGGGCCATAACGGCCGCCGCCGTCTCTTCGATCGAGCGCCGGGTGACATCGATCAGCGGCCAGTTGTGCCGCGCACAAAGCCGCCGCGAGGCTGCGATTTCTTCCGCGACCGCTTGGCGGTCGATATATTGGTCGTCATCGCTATGAACCTTCAGCCCAAGCAGCCGGTTTTGCCGGATCTGCACGATCCGTTCCGGGGTGGCGAAGAGGCCCACGATCAAAGGGTGCTGCAGCTGCTCCACCGCGGACGGCAGCGCCACGCCCGGCACAAGCGGCACATTCGCAGTCTTGACCCCGCGATTGGCAAGATAGATCGAAGTTGGCGTTTTCGAGGTCCGCGAAACTCCGACCAGCACTACATCGGCCTCTTCGAGATCATCGGTCAGCTGGCCGTCGTCGTGCAGCATCGTATAGTTCAGTGCATCGATGCGGCGGAAGTAATCGGCATTGAGCGTATGCTGGGCGCCTACCTTATGGGTCGATTCCGCACCCAGATACGCCTGGAACAAATGCAAGACCGGGCCGAGGATTGACAGATACGGAAGCCCAAGCTCGCGGCACTTTGTCTCCAGCCGCTCGACGAGATTCTCTTCAAGCAGTGTGTACAGCACGATTCCTGGAGATTCTTCGACATCAACGAGGATGCGGTCGAGTTGCTTCTGCGTCCGTACCAGCGGATGCATATGCTCGATCGGCATGACCTTTGTGTACTGCGCCGCAGCCGCGCGAGCGACCGTCAGTAGCGTCTCGCCGGTCGCATCAGAAATTAAATGTAGATGAAAATACCGTGCTGACTGCGCCATAGGCAAAACCGGAAAAGCTGTCGATAACTAGGGAGAAGGCCATGGCTCGGACCCCAGCGCAAGCACCATGGCGGGACCACCCACCCGACCGTCCACAATACTGTCACGCCGCTGTCGCTCAGAGCTTGCAGCGACGGTCAATGTTGAAATGTGGATAGAACTTTCCTGCTCCACCTAAACACCCGAGAAATGCAGACGAATTCTTCCACATGCCTAGCTTATGCCACAAAGGAATTACGGGAAGTCTGCGTAGAGCTTGGGTGGAATGTGAGGCCAGATGTATGAGTCTAATCAACCGTCAAAGCACTACAACAGACTCTATTTAAGATCATATTTAGTTTAAGGCTGGTGCGTGTCTAACACTCCTTCGACCAAACCGATTCCCCGCGTACTAGCAGGCGAACACCTTAGTGTTCCGCCTATCTGGCTCATGCGTCAGGCCGGCCGATACCTTCCGGAATATCGGGCAATTCGCGAAAAGGCCGGGAGCTTTCTCGATCTCTGCTTCAACTCGAAACTCGCCGCAGAGGTAACGCTGCAGCCGATCCGCCGATTTGGATTCGATGCGGCAATTCTTTTTTCGGATATACTCGTTGTGCCACATGCGCTTGGTCAGCGTGTGACCTTTGAGACTGGAGAAGGCCCGCGGCTTGACGCAATCGACGAGCCCGCAGCTCAGCAGCGGCTGCGGTGTAATGTCGATCACGAAAGACTTGCGCCGATCTACGAAACAATCGCACGCGTCAAGCAGGATCTGCCGCACGACGTGGCTTTGCTCGGCTTTTGTGGTGCGCCGTGGACGGTAGCGACCTACATGATCGCGGGCTTCGGAACGCCCGACCAGTTTCCAGCGCGTATTTTCGCTTATCGGTATCCGCAGGCCTTCGCTGAGCTTATCGACTTGCTGGTCAATGCCTCCGCGGAATACCTGGTGCGGCAGTTCGAGGCTGGGGTCGATGCGGTGCAGATTTTCGATACCTGGGCCGGAGTATTGCCGTCCAGTGAGTTTCAACGATGGTGTATCGAGCCCTCGGCACGCATCGTCACAGCCGTGCGCCAGCGCGTTCCGGGTGCAAAGATCATTGGTTTCCCCCGGGGCGCTGGAACGGAGCTGAGCAATTACCTGGGGGCAGTTCCGGTCGATGCTGTTGGACTCGATTGGATGATCGAGCTTGGGTTTGCGCGCAAACACATCCAAAGCCTGCGCCCAGTTCAGGGCAATCTTGATCCTCTTGCACTGCTCGTTGGTGGAACAGCGCTTGACAGCGCCGTTGACGGTATTCTCAACGCCTTTACGCAGGGGCCGTTCATCTTCAATCTCGGTCACGGCGTGCTGCCCGACACGCCGATCGAACACGTGGAGCAATTGGTTAGGCGGGTGCGCGGTGCGGCAGTCAGGCACTGAGGCGTTTTAACGACTGGGGTCGCAGGCGATGACGTCGGTCTATCTCTGGCTCAAGGCGTTCCACATCATCGCGGTGATCTCCTGGATGGCCGGAATGCTCTATCTGCCGCGGCTGTTTGTCTATCACTGCGCGGCCGAAAAGGGCTCGGTGCAATCGGAGACCTTCAAGGTGATGGAGCGTCGGCTCTTACGCGCCATCATCAACCCGGCGATGGTGGCAACCTGGGTGCTGGGGCTCACCCTGGCCTGGATGGGACCCGATTCCCGCTACGGCTGGTTCGCCTCGGGTTGGCTGCAGGCCAAGGTCGTGCTCGTTCTTGCGTTGTCGGTACTCCACGGGCTGCTGGCGCGCTGGAGCAAGGACTTTGCTGCCGATCGTAATCGGCATTCCCAGAAGTTCTACCGGATTATCAATGAAGTTCCGACGATCCTGATGATCGGGATTGTGCTTCTTGCAGTGATCAAGCCGTTCTAAGCGGCAGGGGTGGGAAACCGGACATCCGTCCAGTAGATTGCACCGGGGGGTGCCGTTTGCCCGGCCGTCTCGGATTTGGCTATGCCAAAGCTCATAATCTCGTACCGTCGGCTGGATTCGGATGCTATGGCTGGCCGTATCCGCGACAACCTCGCGGCGTATTATGGAAATGACTCGATTTTCATCGACGTCGACAACATCCCATTCGGTACGGATTTTCGCGAACACATCCGCAAGGCGTTCGGTGACCATGACATGATGATCGCTGTGGTTGGGCAGAAATGGCTCGGCCAGCGCAAAGGTGGCCGCACGCGCATTCAGGAAGAAACGGATCCAGTACGGGTCGAGATCGAAATGGCGCTACAGCAGAATATGCCAATGGTGCCGGTCCTGGTGAACGGTGCACGGATGCCGAAGCCACAAGACCTGCCGGACTCGATGAAGGCCTTTTCATTCCGTAAGGCGGCGGAAGTCGATTCTGGCCGAGACTTTCGCCAGCATATGGATCGTCTGATCCGCTCGATCGACGAAACCCTAAACTTGAAGGCGCGAAAACCCAGCAACATAGGCGGCGCGGCGCAGCTGTTGAGATCGTTACCATGGTTCATCGGCGCTGCAGCGCTGGTTGTCTTATGCATCATTGGCTTTGTTGTCAGAGATGCACTCTTTAAGATCAACCCCACGCCGGCTGCGGTGACTCCGGGCGATACCGTGGTCGAGTTTTCCTCGATTTCCGTCGGCAAAGACCCAGTGGCGGCGCGGCCCTATCTCAGCCGGTACGGCATCTCCGTCGACAATATGGTGCCGCAAGGTTCGGAAATCGTGTTGGTCAATAACCGCGGCTTGTATGAAGGCGCTGGCGTGCTGCCGAGCACCAGCCAGATCTTTCTGACGCAGACCGGGACCAACAACGTGCCGGCGTCGTACACTTTGACTTTTTCCAAACCGGTCGCGCACATGAGCTTCACGCGACCCACACTCTATGCGGCAACCAGCAGCGGCGTGACGCACCCGGCGTGGAAGGCCACCGCGCTTGCCGCGAACGGCGAAGAGCTCGCCTCGCAGAGTGAAACGCTGCTTAGGAAAATGAAAGACCCGGGCGACGATACCGTTCCGGCGCGGACCTATACGCTGGAGTCAGTGACGTTCCAGGGAATCTCGGCCGTCCGCTTTGATTCCGATCCGCGGCTCAATGGCAAGCCGTTCGCAGGCTTCAGCACGTTACTGATTGAGCGCCTGACATTTGGCGGCAGCAAGTAGCGTGTAATCGAATATTCGCGACGTTTGGTTCGCGTTGAGGCGCCGATTCTCGCTTGCCGCGGGCTCAAGGCCATGTTCACGTTCGTTTGTCCCATCGCAGCACTGGACGGTTTATTTGCCCGTTGGGTAAAGGATTTCGCCGCCGATAAGAACCGGCATTCACAAAAATTCTATCGATTTGCCAATGAGATACCAACGATCATTATGATTTTCATCGTATTCTGGCGGTGCTGAAACCGCTTTGACGGCGGCGCGTTGCCAGTGCAAAGTGTGGCTCGGCTCTTGCCTGAAGAGTGTTCTTTTCCTATCTTTGGCAAATCCCTCCGAACGTAGGCGGATGCAGTTGAGTGTGGCTCCAGTGGACTGGAGCCGATTGATGCATCGGGTTTCGGGGCCTTGCTTCCTCGCAACCTAACGACCTGCGACCTTTCTCCCGTCAGCGACGCCGCGACCAATCCCCCCCGCCGCTGGCGCAATTTCCATAGGACATTCTATGCGTGAAATGAAACTTCAAGAACTCAAGACCAAGACTCCGGCGGAGCTTGTGTCGTTTGCGGAAGAGCTCGAGGTCGAAAACGCCTCGACCATGCGCAAACAGGAGCTGATGTTCGGCATCCTCAAGCAGCTCTCCGCCCGCGAAACCGATATCGTGGGCGAAGGCGTGGTCGAGGTTCTGCCGGACGGCTTTGGCTTCCTCCGCTCGCCCGAGGCCAATTACCTGCCGGGGCCGGATGACATCTACGTCTCGCCCTCGCAAATCCGCCGCTTCGGCCTGCGCACCGGCGACACCATCGACGGCCACATCCGCAGCCCCAAGGAGGGCGAGCGTTACTTCGCGCTGCTCAAGGTCAACTCGCTCAATTTCGAGGACCCGGAGAAGGCGCGCCACAAGGTCAACTTTGACAACTTGACGCCGCTCTATCCGGACGAGTGGCTGAAGATGGAATACGAGGATCCCACCAAGAAGGATCTCTCCGCCCGCGTCATCGATATCGTGGCCCCGGTCGGCAAGGGCCAGCGCGCCCTGATCGTGTCGCCGCCGCGCACCGGTAAGACCGTGCTGCTGCAGAACATCGCCCATTCGATCACGCACAACCACCCCGAATGCTACCTGATCGTGCTGCTCATCGATGAGCGGCCCGAAGAAGTCACCGACATGCAGCGCTCGGTGAAGGGTGAGGTGATTTCCTCGACCTTCGACGAGCCTGCCGTGCGCCACGTCCAGGTGGCCGAGATGGTGATCGAGAAGGCCAAGCGCCTAGTCGAGCACGGCCGTGACGTGGTCATCCTGCTCGATTCCATCACGCGGCTAGGCCGCGCTTACAACACCGTGGTGCCGTCATCCGGCAAGGTGCTGACCGGCGGTGTCGACGCCAACGCCTTGCAGCGCCCGAAGCGGTTCTTCGGCGCCGCGCGCAACATCGAGGAAGGCGGTTCGCTCACTATCATCGCCACCGCGCTGATCGATACCGGCAGCCGCATGGACGAAGTGATTTTCGAAGAGTTCAAGGGCACCGGCAATTCGGAATTGATCCTCGACCGCAAGGTAGCCGACAAGCGCACCTTCCCGGCCATGGACATCACCCGCTCAGGCACGCGCAAGGAAGAGCTGCTGGTGCCACCGGATCAGCTCAAGAAGATGTACGTGCTGCGCCGCATCCTCAATCCGATGGGCACCATGGATGCCATCGACTTCCTGCTCGACAAGCTGCGCAATACGAAGAACAACGGCGAGTTCTTCGACTCGATGAATACCTGAAAATCGGCGCCAGACGCGCCGCTATCAGCCTGCTGGCGCAGTCGGTTTTACGCCGTCAGCCGGCGCGGTGCGCCTGTCGTTGATCGCGACGTAGGGGTTGACGAAGCACATGGCGCCTTTGCCGATGGAGTTCTCGCAACCCTCCAGGCTAGAATAGCCGCATTGCACAATCGAGCCTGGGCGCGCGGAAAACCCGCACCATTGCTCGGCGTGCGCGCCGGTCGGCGACATGGCCGTAAAGGTTGTGGCCATGAAGGCGGCCGCGAGAACGATCCCGCTTCGCATGTTGGGTCTCCCTTAGCTCAACGTCGCCGCGCTTCAATAGCCACGAATCGTGGGCCAATGAAGCATGAGATCAAGTATGTCGCACCGCATCCATGGCGCCAATGAGGCCAGCCGGATCGGTGACCGGTAACGAACACGTTTCGCCAACGCACACAAAGGCGGCTCCTTCACCCCCCGCGGCGAGCTTATCGCGGGCTGGGTGAGCGGTCGGAAGGGCCGCCGCCGAGGCCGCATGCAGCACGATGCGGTCGAGGGCAGGCAGCGCGCGGGCGGCGGCGAGGAGCGCCTGGGCGCGGGTACCCTCCCCCGTTACTACGATCTCGGCGGCGCGAAGCCGCAGATCGATGGCATTAAGGAGCGCCATGTGCATGTAGAGGTTCTCGACCGCCTGTGGGGCGATGGCGGCGATTAGTCGATCGGCTTTCTCGCGCCAGGCGTCATCCCCGGCCAACAACGCCAGCCGGATGAGGTTGCCGGCCGCGACCGCGTTATGGTTTGGCGTCGCTTCGTCGGTAGTGGCAGCCGGACGGATGACGAGGCCTTCGGCGTCGGCGGCGGTGAGATAGTAGGTTCCGGTGTCCGCATTGGCGTAATCGCGATCGAGCGCGCGTTGCCAGGCCAGCGCCTGGTCCAGATATTTTTGCTCGCCGGTTGCCTCATAGAGCGCGAGCGCGGCGCGGATCATGGCGGCGAAGTCGGATGCGAGGCCCGGAAATTTGAGCTGGCCCGCCCGCCAGGAATGGCCAAGCCGGTCGCCGCGGGTCATCGCACGCGCGATGAAGGCGAATGCCCGCGCGGCCAGCGAGAGCCATTCCGGCTCGCCGAACATCAGCCCCGCATGGACCAGCGCCGCGATCATCAAGCCGTTCCAATCGGCCAGCACCTTGTCGTCAAGGCCGGGGCGTACGCGGGTGTCACGCACCGCCAGAAGCTTTGCGCGTAAGGCGGCAAGGCGCGCGTCGTCATCCCCCTCCCTTCCCTCCCCCGCAGGCGGGGGAGGGTTAGGCAGGGGGTGCTTGAGCCGATTGAGGATGTTGTGGCCTTCGAAATTGCCGGCCGGGGTCACGTCATAGTGCTGGGCGAAAAACGCGCCGTCCTCGGTTCCGAGCGTGCTCAGCACTTCGTCGTATGACCAGACGTAGAACTTGCCCTCCTCGCCTTCGGAGTCGGCATCGAGCGACGCCGAAAACGCGCCGTCGCTGGTGGTCATTTCGCGCTTAAGCCATTCGACGGTTTCGTCCGCGCGCTGGCGATACAGCGCTTTGCCGCTCCGCTTGTGGGCGATCGCGAGAAGCTCAAGCAGCTGCGCGTTGTCGTACAGCATTTTCTCGAAATGCGGCACCAGCCAGCGCTCATCGACCGAATAACGCGAGAAGCCGCCGCCGAGATGGTCGTAGATGCCACCCTCGCAGATGTGATCGAGTGTTATTTCGACGGCGGCGAAATAACGAGCCCCCTCCCTTCCCTCCCCCGCAGGCGGGGGAGGGTTAGGGTGGGGGCTGCGCTGCCCGGCGCGCCATAGCAGTTCGAATAACGCGGCTTGCGGAAATTTCGGCGCGCCTCGCGTGCCGCCGTTCACCGGATCGATGAGCCCGCCGAGCTGGCGCGCGGCGTTGTCGAGTTCGGCTACTCCGATTGTTGCGCTACCGGCCGGGCGCGCCGCGGCGGCGAGGCGCTCCATCAGGGCGGAGCGATTGTGCTCGATCTTTTGCGGTTCCTCGCGGAACAGCCGCGCGATCTCGCGCAGCACGTCGACGAAAGCCGGCTTGCCGTAGCGCGATGATTTGGGAAAGTACGTGCCGCCCCAGATCGGTTCGCCCGTGGGTGTGAGAAACATGGTCAGCGGCCAGCCGCCGTGCTCGCCGAGGTGATGCAGCGCCGCCATGTAGATCTGATCGATGTCGGGCCGCTCCTCGCGATCGACTTTGATGTTGACAAAAAGCTCGTTCATGACGTTGGCGGTGGCGTCGTCCTCGAAGCTCTCGTGCGCCATCACATGGCACCAGTGGCACGCCGCATAGCCGACGGACAGCAGGATCGGCTTGTTGGAACGTTTTGCTTCGGCAAGCGCCTCCGGGCCCCACGCCCACCAGGCGACCGGATTGTCCTTGTGCTGAAGGAGATACGGACTCGTCTCGTGGGCGAGACGGTTTTGGTGCGGAGCCAACGATTGTGTCGAGGATGACATGCTGATCAATCCGTCAAACCGAGAAAGGTTGCAATCGCCCGATCAAGCCGTACGATGTCTTTGTCTTCGAGGCGACCCACGCGATAACCGAGCCTGTTCTTCCGGACGGTGATGATTTTGTCGACCATGATACGAGACGGAAACTGAAGGCCATTCAGCTTCGATGGTTCGATGAGAATTCGAAACAGCGGGAGGTCGGTTGCATCTTTGGTGAAGCCGCAAATGGTTACGGAATCCAACACGTCGAAGTTTGCGTTTTGAACGATGATAACAGGACGCGGCTTGTTCGCATATTGCGCGTCGTCCGCTCCGGTCCAAATCTCGCCGCGCTTCAATCGGAATTCCAGTCGGACATCGAATCAACCCATGCTTGGTCTTCGGCTGCAGATGGGCTGCTGTTGGCGAGCAGCGATTGACGGTGTGCCTCGGCGGTGAATTGTGCGCGCTGCGTCGCTTGGAGATAGTGGCTGGCTTGGGACTGTTCGAAAACCTCGATTGCCGCGCGATAGGCCGCGATGGCTTCCTCCATGCGCGTGGTGTCGCCCTTGTGCTCACCGAGGGATTTCAGCGCATTGCCGAGGTTGCTTTGGGTCATTGCCCATTGGAGCGGCGCACGCTCTCGTGTGTATTCAAGCAATGCGTTGCGAAAAGCGGTAACTGCCTCTTCTAGGCGTGCGGCGCTGCCATCGCGCACGCCAAGTGTTTGCAACGCGCTGCCGAGGTTATTCTGCGTCATTGCCCAGTCGAGCGGCACGCGCTCGCGCGTGTATTCCAGTAACGCATTGCGAAACGCTGCTACCGCCTCCTCTAGACGGGCGGTCCCGCTCTCGCGCTCGCCAATGATTGCGAATGCACTCCCGAGGTTGTTCTGGGTCCCTGCCCATTGGAGCGGCGCACGCTCGTGCGTGCATTCAAGCAATGCGCTGCGAAACGCGGTGACCGCCTCTTCGAGACGTTCGGTGCCGCTTTCGCGTTCGCCCAAGCTTCGGAGTGCATTGCCCAGGTTGCTTTGGGTCATTGCCCACTGGAGAGGAGTAGACTCACGCCTGTATTCGAGCAAAGCGTTGCGAAACGCGATGACCGCTTGCTCCAGGCGCTCTGTTCCGCTCGCACGCGCGCCTAGGAGTTGGAGCGCACTGCCTAGGTTG
>JBAUYV010000366.1:0-4411 GCA_049584975.1 Xanthobacteraceae bacterium
GCTCATTACAAAGCCCTCCCGATTAATTGAATTACTTCTTCGAAAGCTCGCCCTTGAAACGACTTTCAACATCTTCACGACTTAGCGGATTTCCTGCTCTAGCTAACAAGACCGAATACACAACTTCATTGCCCGCGAGCTGCGCGGTGATAAATGCACCATCGTCCGGCAGTTCTTGATAAATGAACATCACTTTTCTGCCGTCTTCAAGTGTTTTGATCCACTTTTCGTCTGGCATTTTTGTTCAAATCAATCCGAGAGATCGGTGCGAAAATGGTAGCACAATCAAGAATCCAAGAGGCCAAGTCCTTCCATGAGAAGGCCGGTTAGTGTCAAGCCGGTTTTGTAGTTGCCTTTGCTCGTCGAGTGGTCTTCCTCAGAGCCGGGCCGCCCCTGTCGCCATCCTTCCATCCGCACTCGTTTGTGAGCGATATTCGCTCGGTGCTAGGTGGGTGTTCTCGTTTCAGTGGTGCTGCTACCTGTGAATCGACCTCTCGTCCCACCTCTTCGGCGGGAGTTGGGCCCCAGGACTTAGTCGCAGTCACCTGGACTCGGCGGTTGAGCTCGGCTCCTCGGATCGCCACTCTCTAGGCCACTTCCCGCATCGCTTTCTGGCTATTGCGCAGGGGTTCGTACACCTCTCCGCCTACCCACAGCCGATGCAGCAGGACCGCCAGCTTCCTCGCCACCGCAACCACCGCTCGCTTCTTGGCATTTTTTCCTCCTCGTTCCGCAAGCTTTAGTCCCCATCTCCGCAGATCACTGTCTGCTCCAAACGGTCCCAGAATGTAGTGCGCTCCTTGCACCATCATCGTGCGCAAATACCGGTCTCCTTCTTTGCTGATCCCCTTCTGCGGTTCGCTCTCCCCAGAGTTCCTCCGGCCAGGTCGTAACCCCAGAAAACAGCCGACCTCGCGACTCTTCGGAAACCGATACGGATCCTCGATCGTCAGGACAAAGCTCAGAGCGATCTGTGTTCCCACGCCCTTCACCTGCTTGAGCAAGGACACTTCCGGATACACGTCCTTAGCGAGTTTCTCCATCCGCTCGTCGTATTCCTTGATGCGCTCGTTCAGGGATTCGATTTCTTTAAACAGCGGCACCAGAACCTCTCGCAACTCCGCGCTCAATCCCTCGGCCAGTTTCTCGCTCACTTGATACGTCCCACACTTGGGTAGTCGTTGGCCATAAGACTTCACCAGTCCCCGTGCGGCGTTCACCAAGGCCGTTCGAGCACTCACCAGTTCTGCCCGCGCCCGGATCACCGTCAAGTGGAGCTGTGCTTGCGCACTGCGATGCCGCACCGGTCCCAATAGCGCGGGATCGATTCGCGCCAGCCGTGCCAGGGTCCGAGCATCGTGCCGATCATCTTTTCGATTGCTCTTGGTGATCAGCTGCACCTTTTGTGCGTGCGCCACGATCACTTCGTGCCCCAACTCACTGAGCAGCCGGCTTACCCACGGGGAATGGGTTCCTGTCTCCAGGGCGATGAGACTTCGCGGCATCTTTCCAAAGGTCTGCTTCATCGCTTCCGGTGTCGTCGGCAGTTTCTGTTCCAAAAGGACTTGGCCTGCTTCATCCAAAACACAGTAGAACGACCAGCAATCTCCCAGATCCAAACCGATCGTCAGCTTTCGCTCCTTGAAAATTTCGTTCTTGAATACCTGTATAGTGCTAGTCTTTTTCATAGCCGGTCTCCTTTCGGTTGCGCTTCGAGCGCGTCGACCATTGGGAGCGTATCGCATCCCGCCGGAGACCGGCCTTCTCATCCCATCTGTGAAACGGGATTATCGTCAACTGGCCCCGACCACCCGGAGAATCCCACTGGAATCAAACTTCTCGATTTTGAATTTAAGGTTCTAATCTGAAATGAACCCATCTGGCTCTGTTGACATCCTCGTCATGACAATGAAAATTCGAGATACCGGATCGGTTGAAATTGTTGTTTGCTACGTAGGCAGGAGGGACGATGGCCGAAGTCGGACTCCTGCCTTTTGCTCGCATCGCCCTGCAAGTCTGCCGGGCGGTGCTCCCACGTTACCGAAGCCGATTCAGCAAGCACCAATTTACGCAGCCGCAGTTGCTGGCGATCCTTTGCCTGATGCGTTACGAGGACTGGACTTTTCGCGAAGCCGAAGTGCGGCTGAGCGAGCATCGCGAATTGCGTCAGGCGCTGGGGCTGGCGAGCGTGCCCGATTTCACGACTCTGTATCGCTTTCTGCAACGTCTGGACGACCAGACCATCGACCGTGCGGTCGGCGAGACGGTGCGCCGATTGCGCGGCACGGGCAGAAAAGGACGGCGGCGAGCCCGCGTGGCGGTCGATGCAACGGGCTTGGCGCAGGGAGCGGTCAGCACGTTCTTTGTGCGGCGCATGCATCATCACGGGCAAAAACCGCTGCCATGGAGACATTGGTTGAAGTGGGTGGTCGTGGTCGATTTGGATCAACAGTTCTTGTTGTCGCAGGTTGCACGACGCGGCCCGTGGAACGATTGTGCCAATTTGCCAGCGGTAGTCGAAGCGGCTTCCCAGCAAACACGCATCGGCCTGGTGCTGGCCGACGCCGAGTTCGACAGCGAGCGAAATCATACCTACATTCGCCAGCAGCTCGGAGCGCAAAGCGTGATCCCCGCCAAGCGTGGAAAGAAGACCTGGCGCATCCATGGAGTGCGCGCCGAGATGCGGCGAGCATTTCCGCGACGGCTCTACCGGCGCCGATCCCTGATCGAGAGCCTGTTCAGTTCGGTGAAACGCAAACTCTCGGCACGTGCGCCCGGCCGCTCGCTGCGCACGCAGAAGCGTCAAGCCCTGTTGCTCGGACTGAGTTTCAATGTGTACCGGTTGAAACATCGCTGCCTTTTTTGAGGATGTCAACAGAGCCAAGCTGCACCAGAACTCCGTACATGTACGGCCCGCCTTCAGGCGGGCATCTGCGCAACTCCAAAGTGCCCGCCTGAAGGCGGGCCCTACAAAAAGAGATTACGCTTTGGCGTCTCGGGATGCGTCCACCCACATCCCTTGCGCCTTGACGATCAACTCGATCACCTCGCGCACAGCGCCTTCGCCGCCTGAACGGGAAGTAACAAAATGCGCGGCGCGCTTCACTTCCGGCACGGCGTTTGCAACGGCGACTGCGAGGCCGACGCGCTGCAACACGGGAAGATCAGGGAGATCGTCGCCGACGTAGGCCACTTCGTTTGCGCTTGCCCCGGTCGTCTGCAAAATCTCCTCAAGCGCGCCCAGTTTCGTCGCGCGGTGCTGGTACACAAACTCGATTTCACATTCCCTCGCGCGCTGCGCCACCGCACTGGATTCCCTGCCGGTAATGAGTCCGGTGCGAAGCCCGGCGGCGCGCGCGAGCTTCAGCCCCGCTCCATCATACGCGCTGAATCCTTTGATTTCGCTGGCCGAGCCATCGCTGCGCGAGAGCAGCCAGATGCGGCCGTCGGTCAGCACGCCGTCCACATCCATCAGCAGCACGCGAATCTTTTTAGCGCGCGCGATAAGTGATGGCGCCGATTTTGTGCCAGTCCGCTTTTTCGCCACTGGAATTAGTTTCCCGCCAATTCTTGAATTGTCCTAATAACTCTCCGCGCCCTCGGTTTTCTCTGTGTCCTCTGTGTTAAAGCCTTTCCGGCGTCACGGCAAAACCTTTAACACAGAGAACACAGAGAAAAGAGGAGAAAATCGGAGACGCTAGAAAAGCTCCAGCGTCCAGAGATCATGTAAATGCACGACGCCGAGCGGCTTTTTCGCTTCATCGGTCACGACGAGCGAGGTGATGTGCCGCTCCTCCATGATGCGCAGTGCGCTGCCGGCAAGTTCGGCGGGCGCGAGCGTTTGCGGCGCCCGGTTCATGCACTCGCCGACCACCAGTTCAATCGTGGCCGCTCCCCGCTGCTGCATCAAGCGCCGCAAGTCGCCATCGGTCAGGATCCCCGCCAGGCGGCCCTCGCCGTCCACGACCGTCGTCATACCCAATCCCTTCTTGCTGATTTCGTAGATGACGTCCGGCATTTTCGCGGTGACCGGGACACTTGGCATGGCGTCTCCCGAGTGCATCAAATTCTCAACGCGCAGAAGTTTCTTTCCCAGGCGCCCGCCCGGATGCAATGCGGCGAAGTCGCCGGGGCTGAATCCGCGGCGGTCGAGCAGCGAAACGGCCAGCGCGTCGCCCATTGCCATGGACGCAGTCGTCGAAGCCGTCGGCGCGAGATTCAGCGAGCAGGCTTCCTCTTTCACTGCGATGTCGAGGATCACGTCGCTGGCAGCAGCGAGAGTGGAATGCGGGCTCGCCGTCATGGTGATGAGCCCGGTGCCAAGGCGCTTCACGGCTTCGACGAGTTCGACCAACTCCTCGGTTTCGCCGCTCGACGAAATCGCCAGCAAAACGTCGTCGCCCTTCAGAAT
>JBAUYV010000367.1:0-14159 GCA_049584975.1 Xanthobacteraceae bacterium
GGTCTCTTGCTTTAGAGGGAGGGGAATTAGGCCTCGGCCGTCTCAGTGCCGACGATCTCGATGCCGAAGCCGGAGAGGCCCACATAGGTCATGTGGCGCGAAGAGGTCAGAAGCCGGATCGAGTTGACGCCGAGGTCTTTCAGGATCTGCGCGCCGAGGCCGATCTCGCGCCATTGCCGCGTACGCGCCTCGCCGGAAGCCGTCTCGCCCGATTTGGGAATTGAGACGACGGGCACGCCGGCGGTGCCGTCGCGCAACAGCACGAGCACGCCGCGGCCTTCGGCTTTGAAACGCGCCAGCGTCTTGTGAATGGTTTTGGCGCCGCCGAACACGTCGGCGATGATGTCGGCGCGGTGCAGCCGGGTCAGCACGTTCTTGCCGTCGCCGATGCGGCCGTGAACGAAGGCCATGTGATAAACCGGGTCGAACGGCGTCAGAAAAGAGTAACCGGTCAGCGTGCCGATCTCGGACTGCACCGGAAACTCGCCGGTGCGCTCGATCAGCTTGTCGCGCGCCTGCCGGTACGCGATCAGCTCGGCGATGGTGATGCGCGCCAGGTGATGGCGCTCGGCGAATTTGGCCAGCTCGGGCCCGCGCATGACCGTGCCGTCGTCGTTCATCAGTTCCGCCAGTACACCGACCGGCGGCAATCCGGCGAGCCGGCAAAGATCGACGCAGGCCTCGGTGTGGCCCGAGCGCATGAGCACCCCGCCTTCCTTGGCGATCAGCGGGAACACGTGGCCCGGCCGCACGAAATCGGCGGCGCCGCTGTTGCCGTTGGCGAGTGCCCGCACGGTGTTGGTGCGTTCCTCGGCCGAGATTCCGGTGGTAAGCCCGTGGCGCACGTCCACCGACACGGTGAACGCGGTGCCCAGCGGCGCATTGTTGAGCGCCACCATCGGATCGAGGTGCAGGCGGCGCGCTTCTTCGGGCGCGAGCGGGGTGCAGACGATGCCCGAGGTGTGGCGGATGATGAATGCCATCTTCTCGGGCGTGCACAGGCCCGCGGCAACAAACAAGTCGCCTTCGTTCTCGCGATCGTCGTCGTCGGCGACGATGACGATCTCGCCGCGGGCGAAGGCGGCAACGGCGGTACTGACGTGCTGGTGGTTATCTTCCATGGGATTCTTATAACGCGTCATTGCGGGCGAAGCGAAGCAATCCAGCAAGCCTGAAGGCCTGGATTGCTTTATCGCCATAGCCCGTCGAAGACAGGAGTGAACGCCCCTTTGGCTCGCAATGCTGACCCGTGCATTGTGGGCATCTTCACCGTTCCGGCTGCGTGAACGGCCAGACCGGAGTGGCGCCCACCTGCCCGCGCTGGCGCAGGTAATGGTCGGCGATCACGCAGGCCACCATGGCTTCGCCGATGGGCACGGCGCGGATGCCGACGCAAGGATCGTGGCGGCCCTTCGTCGAGATTTCGGTGTCGCGGCCGTAGCGGTCGACGGTGCGGCGCGGGGTGAGGATCGACGAGGTCGGCTTGACCGCAAATCGGGCAACGACGGGTTGCCCGGTGGAGATGCCGCCCAGAATGCCGCCGGCATGGTTGGACAGAAACGCCGGCTTGCCGTCGTTGCCCACGCGCATCTCGTCGGCGTTGTCTTCGCCGGAAAGTTCGGCGGCGCCGAAGCCGGCGCCAATCTCGACGCCCTTGACGGCGTTGATGCCCATGAGCGCTGCGGCGAGATCGCCGTCGAGCTTGCCGTAGATCGGTGCGCCAAGTCCGGGAGGCACGCCTTCGGCGACAATCTCGATGACCGCGCCGATGGAGGAGCCGCGCTTGCGCACGCCGTCCAAATAACCTTCGAGCATCGCCGCCGATTTCGCATCGGGACAAAAGAACGGATTACGCTCGACCTCGGCCCAGTCCCAGCGCGCGCGGTCGATGCGATGCGGTCCCATTTGCACCAGCGCGCCGCGCACGTTGAGCCCCGGTACGATCTTGCGCGCGATGGCGCCGGCCGCGACCCGCATCGCCGTTTCGCGCGCCGACTGCCGCCCGCCGCCGCGATAGTCGCGCAGCCCATATTTGATGTCGTAGGTGAAGTCGGCGTGGCCGGGCCGGTATTTGTCCTTGATGTCGGAATAGTCTTTCGAGCGCTGGTCGACATTGTCGATGAGCAGCGCGATCGGCGTTCCGGTGGTCACCTGCTGGCCAGTCGCTTCATCAACAAACACGCCGGAGAGAATCTTCACCGCGTCTGGCTCTTGGCGCTGGGTAGTAAAGCGCGACTGGCCAGGCCGGCGGCGGTCGAGGTAGGGCTGAATGTCCGCCTCGGTCAGCGCAATGCGCGGCGGACAGCCGTCGACCACACAGCCGATCGCCGGCCCATGGCTCTCGCCGAAGGTCGTGACCCGAAACATGTGGCCGAAGGTGTTGAAGGACATGGCTTACGAGTTCTGGGCTTACGAGTTCTGGCCCGGCCCAGAACGCCCCCGTAGGAACAAAGCCTTGAGGCGGTGCGGCTTCGTAGCCCGCGAGGCCTACCGGGTCAAATGCGGTCGCGGCCCGTGGCGGGCCGATGGCGGCCGTGATTTAGGCCGCGCAATCACAAACGCGTCGTCCCTGATGAGTGCGATCCAAATGGCTGCCGCCGAGACGGCACCATTCATGCGCCGCCCAAATGCTTCACTGAGCAGAGCGAACAGAAAATCGCTTCGGCCAATCCTTATCGTTGGCGCAAGGCAAAGCCTGTTCCTTGGCGACCTTGACCTTCGGATAGTTGTCGTAGTTCGCCGACTTCAGGTATTCGATCAGAGCGTATTTCTCGTCGTCGCTGAGCTTGCGGCCGATCCGGCCCGGACGTTTGGCATCGTCCGTCCACCAGTGGCCGGTGTTGTGGTTGCCGGCAATTGAAGTCTCCAGGATCATCGAATCGGGACCGTCGTCTTCGGTGTAGCCCAAGTGAACTGGGTCATATTCGCGGCTGCCGAAGCGAAAGCGGCTCGGCCGCGTGTCGCTGAGCAGATCAAACACCGTGCGCACGGAGCCGTTGTGGACAAAGGGTGACGTCGCCCATACCCCGATCAGCGGCCGCGCCTTGTAGCCGCACGGCGCCGCGAAATGCACATCCGGCTCCTGCTCGTCCACCGGAGTCTTGTAATCGGCGTAAAGCTGCCTGCGGATTGCGTTGATGGCGACATCGAGCTGATAGGCCTTCGCCTGTTTGCCCAAACCGAGCTTGGTGGCGTCATATGTGCGTCCCGCCCAGTGCATCGCCTGGCCGGGATCCGTGCCGATCTCGCGCAGAGGAACGACGATCACGTCCCACCGTCCGCTCGGCAGTTCTCTGATCTGGTGGCAGTGAGCGCAATTGTTGACGAAAAGCTCCCGGCCTCGCTCCGCCTTTGCCTGGTCGATCGGGCCAAGGACGTCCGCCGGCCACGGCGGCGCCTTCAGACTCTCGAGCGTCTTTTCCATCCACACAATATTGTCGAGCCGCACCGAGGTCTGCCAGCGCAGCGGCTCCGGATTGAGTTGGCCGGTACGCCGATCGACGATGTGGGTTTGCGCCCGCACACCGAGGGCCTCGCCGATGTTCCGCGATGTCGAGTTCGGCGGCAGGAAGCCGTTGAACTGCAGCCAACTCAGCCGCCAGATGTCCCAAAGCTGCGGGTAATTGACCGGCGCATCGAGCGGGTGCGAGTTGGACGGAACGTCGAGGCCACCGCCGAACACCTGATTGCCGATTGCTTGCACCGCGTCGTAGCGCCCGCGGCCGGCGGCGACCGTATGTACCTCATAGAAGGACGGTCCGCCGCCGAGACCCTTGATGGCCTCGACCGCGGCCTCCAGGTCCTGGTCGATCCGCTCGGCGGGATATCCCGCTTTGACCGCGTCGGCGCGGAATTGCGCGATCCGGGCGGGATCGCGCGCAAGAGCCGCGATCCCTCCGAGGATATTCTGCGCCCAGCCGGCGAGGTCGATCATCGACTGGCCGCCCTCGATGCGGACCGCGGTGCCCTTGTACTCGATCTGACCCGTATGGCACGCAGCGCAGCTCAGCCCTGCGATCGGGATTCCGCCGGTCGTCTTGGGATCGCTGACGGTGAAGCCGATTGGCCAGCCATAAGGATTGCTGACGTCGTCCTTGACGTCGTCGAACAGGAATCCCAGTCGGCTGAGCACCTCGGGATCCATGATTCTCTTGCCATTCTCATCGACGAGCGCGTCGAGCCACGCCGCGGGGATGAGGCGCGTGCCCTGATCGGTAAAATGATAACGGTGGAGCGTCGCCTGATCGATGTTCTGGTCGACCGTAACGAACTTTGCCGGCGTGTCGTTCGCGGCGAAGGCGGCCGTTGCTGCGGTCAATGCGATCGCGCCGGCAAGGAAAGATTGCAGCGTCCCGCTCATTTGCGTTCTCCGCTCCGTTTTCCGTTATGTCCGGCTGTTGGTCCGATGCCGTGCCGGTCGAAAGTCTCACGCGCTCCGCGTTGTGCCGCGCAGCCGCTGCGCTGATCAAGAAGGCTGGCGCATGTCCAGGCCGTGCTTCTCTTGCTCTATTTCGTTGATGATATCCGAAAACGAACGCCGGTTCGCGCGCCAAATGATTTCGTGCGCGGGCGGTTTGCCTTTGTGATATAGATTATATGACATTGCCGGGCCTACCGGAATGGCACTTATTTATCTTACGGGCCCGCAGCGGAATCAAGCGATGTCAGACCATATCGATGGGCCAAGGCAGATCGGCGATCCGTCGATTGATCTCACCGATCTGTTCGCATTCACGAGCCCGGAGAATGCCGGCCGAACGGTGCTCGCGGCGAATGCGTTTCCCTCGGCGGGCGCAAGCGCGGTATTCTCGAACGCGGCCAATTACGCGATCGCGCTTCGCCGGGCGACTGTCGCGGGGCTGGGCGACGCCGCGAGGTTCAAGACGGACGCCGAGGAATTCCGCTTCAGCTGCCGGTTTGACACCCTTCAGCCGGGGCCCGATGGCAAGCCTGTTCAGCGTGGCACCTGTACGTTGCCCGGCGGCCAGCAGCTACGCTTCGTCGTCAACGACGAACATGGCGCGGCGAGCCCGGACGGCACGTTCCGCATCTTTGTCGGCTTGCGATCCGACCCATTTCTGCTGGCCTGGATCATCGGCGAGCAATCGCTGACGAAAGCTCCCAATCTGCTACAGCACGACAACGTGCTGTCGATCGTCATCGAATTTGACACTCAGCGCGTCCTCGATCCCGCAAGGGGCTCGTTCTTCGCGGCCATCGTCGAAACGACCCCGGTTCCCAAACCCCCCGGTCTGGTCGATCATGATCCTGCGCGTTTCGACTGGATCGGCAGGCCGGAGCAGACCAACTTGCGTCTCAACAATCCCGGTCTGGTCGGGGCCGATGACCTGCGCGACTTGTGGAATCAGCAGACCCCGTTCGCGATCGCCGAGGAATTCAAGCCCATGTTCCGCAAGCGCCTGATGGACAGCCTGGCGAACTACGACATGCGCGACGGCAAGGCGGAGTGGACGCCCGCTGCGCTGGCCGCCAGCGCCGAGGTCTTTCTCGACGACTATCTGTTGTTCGACGTTGCGAAGCCGATCACCGACACGAGCTTTCTTGAGATCGAGAAGAGCACGCTCAATGGTCTCGCCTATCGGACCGGAGGCGGCCGTACCCTTGATACGCACGACTTCGACATTTTGCTGACCTGGTTGGTGAACCGCGACAAGGGAGACTTCATGCAGGGCGGGGCGGCAGGCGCGACCAAGCCGGCGAGCAAAGCCTTTCCCTATTTGGCTGCGCCGAACGCGCTATCGCAGACCGTGGTCACCAGTGTCGACCTTGCGGCGCCGCCGGATCGGGTATGGGCGCTGATCGGGACGTTCGGGGCCATGTGGCACCCGTTGATCGCCAACATAAAAGTCACCGGAACGGGCGTGGGGCAATTGCGCACCATCGAGACGATCGACGGCAAGCGGATCATCGAACGTCTGGATGCAATCGAGGCCGCCCGGAGGTTCTATCGCTACACCATGATCAGCGGCGTTCCGGCCGCGGATTACACCGGGACACTGGACGTCAAGCCGAAGGGGAGCGGCAGCTCCGTCGAATGGCGTGTACAGTACTGGGCCGACGGCCAACCCGATCTTGTCGTGAAAACCATCGTGGCCACACTGGAGAAAGTGGGCCTGGATTCTCTCAAGACGCGCTTCGGCTGAACCGCTCCATGATTGAACGGCCCGATCTCGTCATTGATCTTGTGCCGGCAACGGACGGCGCCATCGCGGTCATCAATCTGGAGAGCGCGCGCGTCCAATCCTGGAGCCGGTTCTGGCGCACGCCGATGCAGCCCGGAATCGCGGAGACCATCGTCGAGCAGGAATTACTGACGGCGCAGTTTTGCGGCGATCAAGGTGCGCTCGACCGTCTCGAGACTTTGGTGAACCAGCTTGTCTGCGTGAACCCCGAAGCGGCGCAGACCTCGCTCATCGCCGCACACGTCGCGTGCGCAACCCATCGATTTGCGGAGGCGAGAATATGTCTGGCACAAGCAGCGGCGCGCGGAGCAGCGTCAGATGCTGCCGAGCGCCTCTCGCTCGGCCTCGATCAGGCCACCGCAGTAGACTTGGACCGTGTTCTCGCGACGCGCCGCAAACGTGCCGCGCTGCCGGGCCGCTGGGAGGAGTTGGTGCCGCTTGGTGCATTGCTTGCCGATTTGGGCGAGTTTGGTGAAGCCGAATGGACCTATCACCGGGCCCTGCGGGAATATCGGGACGTCTCGCCGTTCGCCCTTGCCTGGGTGTGCTTTGAACTCGGGGTGCTCTGGGGTGAGCGCGTTTCGAAGCCGCGCGCGGGTCTGGCCGCGCAGTGGTACCGCACGGCGTTGGACTATCTGCCGTGCTATGTGAAAGCGCGCGTCCACTTGGCCGAGATCCTTATTCATCACGGCGAGACCAAAGACGCCGGAAATCTGCTGCTTCCGGTGATTGCAAGCGGCGACCCTGAAGTCTACTGGCGCCTCGCCGAAGTGTCAGAGGCAGCAGCAAACGCGGCTTACGCCCAAACGCTCATGGAAACCGCCCGCTCCGGGTTCGAATCTCTATTGGCGAGGCATCCGCTCGCTTTCGCCGACCATGGGACCGAGTTCTATTTGGCCGGCGGCGGCAATCCGGCAAGAGCCTTCGAACTGGCGCGGTTGAACCTCGCCAATCGTCCCACACTGCGTGCGTTTGAGCTGGCGCTGGAAGCGGCGCTCGCCGCTGGCGAGTCCCATTTCGCGGCGGAGCTCACCGCCGACGCAAGTCAACGTTGGGCAGATACCGCGGCCTTCCGCAATTCACCGCTGGCGACGCACGCCAATATAGGCGCCAGCGCGAATCAAGCGTTTGGCGAGCCTTGGGGTGGGCGGTGACGGACAAAGGGAGGCGGCACATGCTGGGACGTAGATCGTTTCTGCTCTCATGCGGTTCGTTGGTCGCCGGACTTGCCCCGGCGAAGAGCAGTCGTGCCAGAACTTGGCCAGTCGATTCGCCACCGCCGCGGCTGGTGACCAACGAAACGCAGGCCGTCCTACTGCAGATCGCAGGATGGGACACGCCGCCCGATTGCGAACAAAGCGCAAGCAGCCGAGTTTGGATCAACATTAATAGATCATGGCGGACCGCTTGGCGGTAATTTGATCTGACCTCCGAATCGTCTAACAGCGATTGAGACGAAGGACACCTCGCGGCGGGCGTGAGTGTCCGGACCAGGCTGGCAAAGCCGACATCAACGCCTGCGGTCCTCAGCGGATATAGCGCGATGTCCGTTTTCGAGGAAAAGCCACATCGCCGTTTACCCAAAGGAATTCCGAGCATGCGTCTCAGTCTGAAGACGGCCGGGTCTTGATTGTCTCAGCCAACGTTGAGCGGCGCAGCGGGCGCTGGCAGCAGCAGTTTTTCGAATACCTCGATGCTGGTGTGTTTCACCGGGCGGAAGTTTTTGCTGTTGAACGCCGGCTCGACGTAGCCTTCGGAAAACTGCGCGCGCGGGCTTACGATCTCGTAGAAGCACAGCCCGAGGAGACCGTGCGCTTCGCGCATGTGCCTGATGGCGTAGACCATGTGCAGTTTCGGCAATGTGCTGACGGCGCGCCGCCAGTAGGGGCACGACGAGAACACGTCGTTGACGCACACGACCTGTTGTCCAGCATGGAAGCTCATCGCCGTCACTCCATTTGCCGCGAATGGGCGGGCCCGTCCGCGCAGCCTGCATCATAATCCGCCGTTCCCTACGGGGCGCTTTCGCGGCGATGAATCTTTAGCAATGTTTATGCGTACCGCGCCATGGTGCCGCCGGCGAACACGTAGACGACGCCGTGGGCGATGTCGGCGTGGGCCGCTTCTTCTCCGGGCAGGATGTTGAAATTGGCCATGAGCGCGCGGGCGACGCCGCCATGGGCCACCACCACGGTGTCGCGTGTCACTGTCGCGTACCAGGCGCCGACGCGCGCGGCGACGTCGCGATAGCACTCGCCGCCGGGCGGTTTGAAGCCCCACTTGTCCTCTTCGCGCCGCGCCAGCAGGTGCGGGTCGCGGGCTTGAATCTCCGGCAGCGTCCAGCCCTCCCACTCGCCATAGGAAATTTCCATTAGCCGGTCGTCAACGTCGTAAGTGCCGGGATCGAGACCGAGCGTGGCGCGGGCGAGCTGCATGGTCTCGCGCGCCCGCCGCAGCGGGCTCGACACGTAGGCATAATCTTGGCCGTAATCGAGCGTCTGCAGCTGCTCGCGCATGAGCAGATCCTTGAGCAGGCCGCCGCAATCCTTCGCCTGCTCGCGGCCGCGGGCGTTGAGCGAGGTCTCGTATTGCCCTTGCAGGCGCTGCGCGATGTTGAAATCGGTTTCGCCGTGACGGACGAAATAGAGGACGGGCATGATCGCATCGACCTGCTTGGGCGCAGCGCTGGCCGCGCGCGCGCTCAGGACGACGGCGAACCGTTATCCTTGCCGACGATAATGTCCACGGCGTCGGGGTGCTTCATGCCGACGATGTGATAGCCGGCGTCAACGTGATGCACTTCGCCGGTGACGGCGCGCGACATATCGGAGAGCAGGTACGCGGCCGCCTCGCCCACGTCCTCGGTGGTGACGTTGCGGCGCAGCGGCGCGTTGCCCTCGTTCCACTTGAGGATGTAGCGGAAATCGCCCACCGCGGACGCGGCCAGTGTCTTGATCGGCCCCGACGATATGGCGTTGACGCGGATGTTCTTGGTGCCGAGATCGGCGGCGAGATAGCGTACCGAAGCCTCCAGCGCCGCCTTGGCGACCCCCATGACGTTATAGTGCGGCATCCACTTCTCGGCGCCGTAATAGGTGAGGGTGAGCAGCGATCCGCCGTTCGGCATCATCTTCTCGGCGCGCTGCGCAATCGCGGTGAACGAATAACAACTGATCAGCATGGTCTTGGTGAAGTTGTCGGCGGTCGTGTCGACATAACGGCCGTCGAGCTGATCCTTGTCGGAAAACGCAATGGCGTGGACGAGGAAATCGATGCCGTCCCAGGTGGACGCCAACGCTTTGAACACAGCGTCGATACTGGCGGCCTCTGAGACATCGCAATCGCCGACCACGATGCCGCTCACCTCCTGGGCGAGCGGCTCGACGCGTTTCTTCAACGCATCGCCCTGGTATGTGAATGCAAGCTCGGCGCCATGCGCGCGGCAAGCCTTGGCGATGCCCCACGCGAGCGAACGCTGGTTTGCAACCCCCATGACCAGGCCGCGCTTTCCGCGCATGAGGCCTGAGATTTCCGGCATTATCCCGCAACCCCGCTCGGCGACACCAGCCCCATCCCCCACCCACCTATGGCATAGCCCCGTAGGACCCAGCAAGCGCGAGGGGCGGGTCCGCGCCCGTGGCGCCCGCGGAATAGTCAGCGCCCGGTGGTGTTGTCAGAGTACGGGAAAGCGTGGAGACCGCGCTCGGCACGGCGCGTGTCCCTAAATCGTCGTTAACCGGCGGAGCGCATGATTGAGTGAATTCCGCGAGCAGATCGAGGCGGCCATTCCGGCGCTGCGGCGCTACGCGCGGGCGCTCACCCGTGACACCGAGACGGCTGACGACATTGTGCAGGACACGCTGGTGCGGGCGCTGCGCTCCGAGCACTTATTTCTGGGCGGCGACGTACGCGCATGGCTTTATACGATCCTCACCAACCTCAATCGCAACCGGCTGCGGACCCTGTCGCGCCGTCCGGTGCTGAAGCCGATCAAGGACAGCGATGCCGCGACCGGCGGGCCGGAAGCGGGCAGCCGCGATATCGCGCGTGCGCTCGACGAACTGGCCGAGGAGCCGCGCACCGCGTTGCTGTTGGTTGTGCTCGAGGGGCTCACCTATCGCGAGGTCGCGGAGGTGCAGGGCGTGCCGATCGGCACCGTGATGTCGCGGCTCGCCCGCGCCCGCATGCAAATCAAATCTTATCTCGACGGCGAGCGCGCGCCGCTGCGCCGCGTGAAATGACTGAAAGAGTGCAACGATGACTGACCAAGATCGCAACGTGACGGAAGACGAGCTTCACGCCTACGTGGACGACGAGCTGCCGGCGGAGCGGCAAGGTATCGTCGAGGCGTGGATCGCGGCACATCCCGATGATGCAGCCCGTGTCGCCGCTTGGCGCAGCCAGGCCGAGCTGATCCGCGCGCGCTACGGCGCTGTCGCCAACGAGAAGCTGCCGCGGCAGCTCAATCTGGCGCGGCTTGCGCGGCTTGCGCGCCGTAAGCGGCGCGATATTGCGGCCATGGCGGCTGCGGCTGTCATCGCCGCCTTCATCGCCGGTGGCGCCGCTGGCTGGTTCGCACGCGGCGCTGAAGCCGCGTCGTCGTCGGATCAGCGGCGCTTTACCGCCGATGCGCTCGAGGCCTATCGGCTCTACGTCGTCGAAGTGCGCCATCCGGTGGAAGTGCCCGGCGACCAGCGCCCGCATCTCGTGGAGTGGCTGTCGAAGCGGCTCGGCTCGCCTTTGCGTGCGCCGGAACTGGAACGCATGGGTCTCAAACTGGTCGGTGGCCGGCTGTTGCCCGGTCCGACCGGAGCCTCGGCTTTCTTCATGTACGAGGCGGCTTCGGGCGAGCGCTTCACGCTCTATTGCGGGCACACCGGCGATCAGGAAACCGCGCTGCTCTATACGGCAAAGGATCCCAACGCCGCGTATTACTGGGTGGACCACAACCTTGCGTACGTGCTCAGCGGGCCGGCGGAGCGCGACAAGCTGCACGCGATCGCACAAGCCGCGTACGATCAGATCGATCTGCGCACGCCGCCGCAGGGTGGGTGAGCGCGGCGCCCTTGATCAGCGCGGTTGCCGCAGGGCTTCGCCGGCCGGAATCCGCGGCCCATTGTTGATCTTATTTTTTGTCCGGCACCTTGTCGCCATTGGCGTGGAACGCATTGCCGAAGTCGGTAAGCTTTGAGGGCGTGTTCAGATCGGCGTGGCATTGCCCGCAATTCAATCCCGTCTGTGCGCCAAATTGCGGGGTCGCCTGCGCCGGCCGTGGTGCGTTCAGCACGATGATGGCAATGGCAAACATCGCCAGCAGGACGGCGGCCAAGGGCCAGGCCGCCGATTTGACAGAAACGGGCGACGGAGCTTGGGCGCGGCGCATGAGCATCTCCCGGTGGTTAGACCGTCGAATGAGTCTCATGCGATTCTACAACCGCTGCTTTGGGACTCAAGGGTCATCGCCTCGGTTCGCCCGATCTGCGCCGGGCGCATGGATCGGCAATCAGAGCGGATGGATCATGGTCGCGTTTCGGCTAAGATTGCCGGAAGGTTCAGCCAGTCCGAAACGAAGAGATTCACGATGAGCATGACCTCGACGATCGACGGCCAGGCCGGCCGCAAAGCCGCAACGACGCCGCAGTTCAAGCCGCTGACAAAATATATCGGCTGCGAGGTATCGGGCATCGACTTGCGCGAGCCGGTGCCGCCGGCGGCCGCGGCTGCAATCTACCAGGCGTGGCTCGATCATGGGGTCCTTCTGTTCCGCGATCAGCAATTGGAGCAGGAAGATCTGATCCGCGTCACCGGCATTTTCGGCGAGTTCGCGCCGCTGGGGCGGCCGGCGCACACCTTGCCGAGCGGCTTCTCCAAGATTCTGCCTAACATCATGCTGATCTCGAACATCCGCGAGAACGGCGAGACCATCGGCGCGCTGCCCGACGGCGAGATGCTGTTTCATCACGATACCATTCATCGGGCGGACCCGCACAAGGCGACGCTGCTCTATTCGGTGGAGATTCCGACCCATGGCGGGGACACGCTGTTCGCCAGCGGCACCGCCGCCTATGAGACGCTCGATCCGGCGATGAAGAAGAAGTTGGAAGGCCTGCGCGCGGTCAACTACTACGTCTACAATTCGGTGAAGCGGAACGACAAGCAGGCGGTCGATGCATCGAGCCAGGCGGTGCATCCGGTGGTGCGCACGCACGAGGAAACAAAGCGCAAGGCGCTCTATGTCAACCGGCTCATGTCGGTGCGGATCGAAGGCATGGAGGAGGCGGAGAGCGAAGCGCTTCTCAATTTCCTCTTCGATCATTCGGAGAAGCCGGAATTCGTCTACACCCACGTTTGGCGCAAGGGCGACCTGATCGTCTGGGACAATCGCTGTTCCAGCCACGCTCGCACCGATTTCCCCGCGGACCAGCGGCGGCTGTTGTTGCGCACGACGGTCAAGGGCACGTGCAAGCCCTATTGAATGAAAATTTGCGGCCGGCGGTCGCGCATAAGGAACGAAGCAATGAAAACGCTGGTGCTTGAACATACCGCGCCCTTCCAGGGCCTGCCTGAATTGGTCGCCGACGCCGAAGGCCTGTTCGCCAAGGAGGGCCTCAAAGTCGAGTTCGCCAACACCAATGCGGGCGGCGACCGCAGCGCATACACGAATGTGCTTAGCCCCGAGGGCCTCGATCCGTTTCGCAGCCACGGCCGGCTGCTCGAACAGGGCAAGGCCGACATGTATAACGCCTGCGAATGGGGCAATTACTGTCGCGTGCAGGCGACCGGCGTGAAAAGCCGCCAGCTCGGCCGCCGCGCCATCGTCACCTTCGCGGCCATCGCGGTGCGTCCGGATTCTCCGGTGTACACGCCGCAACAGCTCGCCGGACGCAAGGTCGGCGTGCCGTTCTATTTCGGCACCCATTATCTGGCCTTGCACATGCTCGAAGGTTTCTTGAAGCGCGAGGACATCGTGGTGTGCAGCGTGCCGCACGGCTCGCGTTTCCGTTTCGATCTGCTCATGAACGGCGAGGTCGATGCGACGACGCTGACCGAGCCATACGTGACGCTGGCGGAGAAGAACGGCTGCCGGCTCGTCTGCTCGGCGTTCTACCACGGCACGCAGGTAGGAACCGACAAGATCGATGCCGAAACCTTCGGCGCCTACAATCGCGCCATCAGCGAAGCCGTGCGCCGCATCGGCGCCAACAAGCGCGCCTACCTGCAGTACTTCATCGACTACCACAAAGCGCGCGATCCCGAGATCGGTGCGCTCACGGTCAACGACATGCGCGAAAGCCGTCTTGTCGTCTGCGAGCCGTCGCCGATCCCGCTGGACGAAATGCAGCGCACTTACGAGTGGGTGAAGAGCTGGGGCATGCTGGAAACGGCGCAGACACCGCTCGACCTGGTCAACACCGACGTGCAGGCGCGGGCGCACGCTGCGGCGTAACACGGCATGCCGTCCCCGACCTTGCCGGCTAAAAGTCTGCTTTCCAGGGATTGAAAACGGATACGCCGGCTCGCTCGGGGGCGGCGAAGCTCCGATAGGATACTCGTATCTAATAGCCACCCTGTCACAGGGTGACATCGCGCACGGGCATCCGGGAGCGCCTCGGTTCAATCTTCGTGTAGCGATAGGGCGATGCGCCCAAGACCGCAATGAGGGCTTCGCCTGTAAGATCGCCCTTCAGCCGGCGGAATTCTTCGGTGGTGCGCCGGCGCGGTTTTGGAATCCTCCGGTTTCGCGATTTTGCCAATCTAGTCATGCTGACCAGATTAGCAGGGCGGCGGCTATCACTTAAGATCTACGGATGTGCGTGCATCCGGCCCCGCGAAGCGGGGCGGAAAGGGTAGCTCACATCCTCTTGCGTGGGTCGTAGGCCTTGTTGCTCTGCCACTTCTTCATTAGCGCTTCGAGATCGGGGTCGCTCTTTTCGGGGAGCGCGATGCGCACGGTGG
>JBAUYV010000368.1:0-8532 GCA_049584975.1 Xanthobacteraceae bacterium
GGACTGGGCGGCATCGGCGGAGTTGCCGCCGCAAGCCTTGCGGCCGCCGACCGGCACGACGTCATCGCCTGCGCGCGGCGCCCAATCGAGCGTCTCACCCTGGAACGCCCTGAAGGGACGGTCGAAGTGCCGCTCGCCACGCTCACCGATCCGGCGCGGGCGCGACTGGCCGACTGGGTGCTCCTGTGCACCAAGGCGCAGGCGACGGCATCGGCGGCGCCTTGGCTGGCGCGCCTGTGCGGGCCGGCAACCCGCGTCGCCGTTTTCCAGAACGGCATCGATCAGGTGAGAAGCGTCGCGCCACTAACCAACGGCGCCGAGGTGGTGCCCGCGGTGGTCTATTATTATGGCGAGCGGCTCGCCGACGACCGCGTGCGCACGCGTCATGTGGTTGAGTACGATCTCGCGGTGCCCGACGGCCTGGCCGGGCGCGCGCTTGCGCGGCTGTTCGAAGGCACGCCGCTCAAAGTGTTGCCGAGTGGCGACTTTGCGGTGCTCGCCTGGCGCAAGCTTTTGATCAATGCGGTTGCCAATCCGCTCACCGCTCTGGTGCTGCAGCGGCAGGCGGTGTTGCGGCGCGCCGACATCCAGGCGCTCGCGCGCGCGGTGCTCGAGGAAGCGGTCGCCGCAGCGCACGCCGATGGCGTGCCGCTCGCCCCCGACGAAGCCGTGCTCACGCTCAAAACGCTCGAAACCTATCCGGCCGAGGGTGGCACCTCGATGTATTTCGACCGCCTCGCCGGGAGGCCGATGGAGCACGAGGCGCTCACTGGCGCCATTGTCGCCGCGGCCGAGCGCCACGGCGTTCCCGCTCCTCTCAACACGGCGCTGCTCACATTATTGCGGGCGATCAATGATGCGGCGCGACGGCAAAACAGTTCCCCTCCCCACGCGTAACCCGGCGATCCATGTTACACTGCGGTGCGGCAAGGGAGGCAAGCGATGAAAACATTCATCCTCGCTGTTTTATTCGCGCTGACAGCAGCGCCGGCGCTGGCGGAAACCATCACGGCGGCCGAAGCAAAAAACCATATCGATAAAGACGTCACGGTCGAGGGGGGTGGTCAGCGAAGTCCACCATGCCGCGTCAGGCAGGGCAATCTTCATCGAAATCGGCGGGCGCTATCCAAGCGATCCGTTCGCCGCCGTTATCTTCAAGGATCACTTCAACAAGTTTCCCACCGTGGATTCCCTGGCGGGTAAAACCGTCGATATAACCGGCCAGATCAAGGATTATCGGGGGAGGGCCGAGATCATCTTGGACGATCCGGAGCAGCTCAAAGTCAAATAGGCTCCGATTTCGGAGCACTTCCTCCGCGCTGCGCTCGCTACGCCGGATAGCGCGTCGCGATGTCGGTGAGCGGTGGGCGCGGGCGGTCTTCGGGCACGCCGGGCGGGCGGCCGATGTGGACGAAGCCGGCGATGCGCTCATGCGGCTGCAGGCCGAGCGCATCGAGCACCGCGCGATCATAGGCGTACCACTCGGTGATCCAGCAGGCGCCGTAGCCGAGTGCGTGCGCGGCGAGCACGAGGTTCATGGCCGCGGCGCCGGCGGAGAGCACCTGCTCCCATTCCGGAATCTTCACGTGCGGCGCGGCGCGGCTGACCACGGCGATGACCAGCGGCGCACGGGTGAGCCGCGCGCGCTCGGCCTCGGCCTGCTCGGGCTTGGCGTCGGGATATTTGGTGTGGAACGCGGCGACAATCGCCGCGCCGGCGGCGCGCCGCGCCTCGCCTTCGAACACGATGAAGCGCCACGGAGTGAGCTTGCCGTGGTCGGGCACCCGTGACGCCACGGTGAGCAGCGTGTCGATTTCGGCCGTCGAGGGGCCGGGCCCCGAAAGCTCGACCGCTTTGAAGGAGCGGCGGGTTTTAAGAAGTTCGAGGGCTTCGGTCATGCGTAAGACTCCAGGCGCGTGCGCGTAGCACAGCGCGCCGCGGGCGACAATTCGCCGCCGCTACGCCTTCATCACCATCGCGTGGACCGCAGTGCAGTGCCGCACCAGGTTCGGCTGCTCGGCGAGGTAGCGCTTGAGCGGGGTGTCGATGGCGTAGAACTGGATGTTGGCGATGAAGCCGTAGATGCCGGCGTCGATGCTAGTCGGCCGGGGCCCGTGCACGAAGCCCTCGGTCGGGACGAGCCGCGCCAGCACGCCGAGATCGGCAAGCCCGCGCGCGTACGCCGCCTCCGGCGCGTAGCGGCCGATGCCGGCATAATAGTAGCGCTGGAAATTGAACTCCTGCGCCTTGCGCAGGCCCTCGACGGTGACGCTCGGATGCTCGCGCCACAGCGCGTCGCGGAACTCCGGAAAATAGCGCTCGTCCTTCCAGCGCGAATAGGACATTACCCAATAGAGGTCATCGAGCAGGCGAGTGACCAGAAGGTTTTGGTCGCGCTGGGCGGTGCTTAGGCCTGCGTCGATGGCGAGCGCGTATTTCTTGTTCAGGTGCGCGATGATGGTTTCGCTGTCGCCGATCGTCTCGCCATCATCGACCATGTAGGGGAGCTGGCCGCGCGGCGCCTTCGACGCATCGAAAATGTGCTCGTGCACGAACGGCACTCCCGCGAGCCGCATGAAGGCGAATACCTTCAGCCCATAACCGTTGTTGTCGGCGACGCCAAACAGCTCGGGATAGGAGTACAGCGTGATCATGGCGAGGCATTATAGCGTGTCATTGCGAGCCAAGCTGCGGCGGACCTAAGGAGTAAGCGATGGACGAGATTTCGCCAGGAAAACTCATCCGCTGGCATTACCTCTGGTACGCTGCGGCGGCGCTCGCCGTCATGATCGTCGTCATCGTCAGCCGCCAGCTTTGGTACCTCAATTTTGTCCATGTCTTTTGCGGCCTGTTGTGGACCGGCATCGACTTGTTCATGGGCTTTATGCTGGGCCCCATCCTACGGGCCGTCGATATCTCCGCCCGTAGGGCCGTACTCCTGCGTCTCACCCCGCGCACGCTGTTTCTGATGCCGACGCTTGCGATCATCACCGGCACGACCGGATGGTATATCGCGCAAGATCTGGGTTTCACCGCGCTGCCGTGGCCGGAATACGGCTGGGTCGCGGCCGCGCTTGCGCTGGTGGCGCTGATGACCCTCCAGGGGCTGGGCTATCTGTTGCCGGCGAACCTGCGCGTCTGCCTCGAGTTGCAAAAGGATAAGCCGGACAACGCCAGGATCAGCGCTTTGACAAACCACTATTTTCTCGCCGTGGCGCTGCAAGGCGCGATGCAAGTTGTGACGATCCTCGTCATGGCTCGCCTTGCGACGGGCGTTTGACGCGCAGGCAAGCGGGCGGGGAGCCTGTCATCGGACCGCGCGACCTCGCTCGGGTCCGTTGGCTTGGATGGTCCGTGTTTACCTATCTCCAACGTCCCTTGGCGGGCCCGTCCAGGGGGGAGGGTGAGAGGGGTGAGTTTGCGGGAACGAGGCATTCGCAGGGTTAGGGAAAAATGAATTGCCGTCACGGTTCGAGCCCTTCCACAGGCCGGTTGAGCCACCCATATTTCATGGCGGTGGATCGCCTTCCAGGGGTCCATGGGTGTCGGTTACCGTTTGCAGGTCAGCGCCTTGATCTCGATCAGGGAACCCGAGCCCGTTTCAATCCATAACCCAATGACGATGTTCCGGCTGCGCCGCTGTGGGCTTCCGGGATAGGCCGAGGGAGCAAAGGACATGAACTTCGACAAATACACCGACCGCAGCCGCGGCTTCGTGCAGTCTGCCCAGTCGCTGGCACAGCGGGAGGGCCATCAACAGTTTTCGTCCGAGCACCTGCTCAAGGTTCTGCTCGACGACCCGGAGGGGTTGGCCGCCGGTCTGATCGACCGTGCTGGCGGCAACTCGCGCGCGGCGTTGGCCGCCACCGAGGCGGCGCTGGCAAAGCGCCCGAGCGTCTCAGGCGCCGGCGCCGGCCAGGTCTATCTCGATCCGGCCCTGGCGCGCGTCTTCGATACCGCCGAGAAGGCGGGCGAGAAAGCCGGCGACAGTTTCGTCACGGTAGAGCGGCTGTTGCTCGCGCTCGCGCTGGAAAAGAACAGCGAAGCTGGAAAGATTCTGAAGGATGCCGGCGTCACCCCGCAAACTCTCAACGCCGCCATCGAGGCGCTGCGCAAGGGCCGCACCGCCGACAGCGCATCCGCCGAGAACGCCTACGACGCGCTGAAGAAATATGCCCGCGATCTGACCCAGGCCGCCCGCGACGGCAAGCTCGATCCGGTCATCGGCCGCGACGAGGAAATCCGCCGTACCATCCAGGTGCTTTCGCGCCGGACCAAGAACAATCCCGTACTCATCGGCGAGCCGGGCGTCGGCAAGACCGCGATCGTCGAAGGCCTGGCCTTGCGCATCGTCAACGGCGACGTGCCGGAAAGCCTGCAGGACAAGAAGCTGCTTGCGCTCGACATGGGCGCGATGATCGCCGGCGCCAAATATCGCGGCGAGTTCGAGGAACGGCTGAAGGCCGTGTTGCAGGAGGTGACCGGCTCGGCCGGCGCCTACGTGCTGTTCATCGACGAGATGCACACCATCATCGGCGCCGGCAAGGCCGACGGCGCCATGGATGCGTCGAACCTGCTCAAGCCGGCGCTGGCGCGCGGCGAGTTACACTGCATCGGCGCCACCACGCTCGACGAGTACAAGAAGCACGTGGAGAAAGACGCCGCTTTGGCGCGCCGCTTCCAGCCCGTCTATGTGGACGAGCCGACCGTCGAGGATACGATTTCGATCTTGCGCGGTTTGAAGGAAAAATACGAGGCGCACCACAAGGTGAGGATCACCGACGGGGCGCTGGTGGCCGCGGCGACGTTGTCGAACCGCTACATCACCGATCGTTTCCTGCCCGACAAGGCCATTGACCTCGTCGACGAGGCGGCGGCGCGGCTGCGCATGCAGATCGATTCCAAGCCCGAAGAGCTCGACAATCTCGACCGCGAAATCATCCGGCTGAAGATCGAGCAGGAGGCGCTAAAGAAAGAGCGCGATGCCGCCTCCAAGGACCGGCTCAAACGCCTGGAGAAGGATCTCGCGCAACTGCAGGAGCGGGCCGACGCGCTGACTTCGAAGTGGAAGTCGGAGAAGGACAAGCTGACGTCGGCGGCGCAGCTGCAGGAGCAGCTCGATAAGGCCAAGAACGATCTGGCTGACGCCATCCGCCGCGGCAATTATCAGCGCGCCGGTGAATTGCAGTACGCAACCATCCCGCAGCTCGAAGCCAAGCTGAAGGAAACCGAAGCCGCGGCCTCGGGCGTGGTGGTCGCCGAAGAGGCGGTGACCGCGAACCATATCGCGCAGGTCGTCTCGCGCTGGACCGGCATTCCGGTCGACCGCATGCTCGAGGGCGAGCGCGAAAAGCTGCTGCGCATGGAGCAGCAACTCGAGAAGCGCGTGGTCGGCCAGGCCGAGGCCGTCAAGGCGGTGTCGACCGCGGTGCGCCGCGCCCGCGCCGGCTTGCAGGATCCGAACCGGCCGATCGGCTCATTCATGTTCTTGGGGCCCACTGGCGTCGGCAAGACCGAGCTCACCAAGACCTTGGCGCAATTCCTGTTCGACGACGAGCATGCGCTGATCCGCATCGACATGTCGGAGTACATGGAGAGGCATTCGGTGGCCCGCCTCATCGGCGCGCCACCCGGCTATGTGGGTTACGAGGAAGGCGGAGCCCTAACCGAAGCGGTGCGGCGGCGACCCTATCAGGTCGTGCTGTTCGACGAGATCGAGAAGGCGCACCCGGATGTGTTCAACGTGCTGCTGCAGGTGCTCGATGACGGCCGGCTGACCGACGGTCAGGGTCGCACCGTGGATTTCCGCAACACGTTGATCGTCATGACCTCCAATATCGGCGCCGAATATCTGGTGGCGCAGCCCGAGGGCGAAGACAGCGAAGCCGTGCGCGCGCAGGTCATGGGCGACGTGCGGGCGCATTTCCGGCCGGAGTTCTTGAACCGCATCGACGAGATCATTCTGTTCCATCGCTTGAAGCGCGAGCACATGGGCCGCATCGTCGATATTCAGTTGGCGCACCTGCAGAAGCTCCTGGAGGATCGCAAGATCGCGCTGACGCTCGACGCCAAGGCGCGCGACTGGCTCGCCGAGAAGGGTTACGATCCGGCCTACGGCGCGCGCCCGCTCAAGCGTGTGATCCAGAAGTTCGTGCAGGATCCGCTGTCGGAGCTCATTCTGTCCGGCCGCATCAAGGACGGCGAGAAGGTCTCGATCTCGGCCGGCCGGCAGGGATTGACGTTCAACGGCAATCCGGTGGCGGCGGCGGCGTAGGGCCGTTTATCCTCCCCCGCGGAGCGGGGGAGGAGTCCACGCGCGGCGGAGGGCGTTGGACTGGGTTTCCAAGCTCCATCAATCCGTCGTGACGTCCCACTTGCTTGCGCAGTGCGCGAGTGTCATTTGTTCCTCAACCCGAATCGCGGGGTCAATTTTGCCAGCGGAGTTGCCGGGATGAGCTACGTGAAACACGTGCTGCAGCCGGGAGAAAAGATCCTGGTAGATGGCCGGCTCAGCTGGGTCCTTTTTTTCCCCGCGATCTTCTATCTGATCGTTGGCCTCATCCTGATCGCTGTCGAAAATGCCTTTTGGCCTTGGTCCCTGCCGCTCGTCATGTTTGGGACTGTGGCCGTGTTCGGCATCCTCACGCTCGTAGGCGCCTTTCGCGCATGGTTCAGGTGGTGGACGACCGAGATTGCTGTGACCGATAAGCGCATCATCTTCAAGACCGGGTTTATCAACCGTCACACCGAAGAAATGAATATGGACAAGGTGTCCTCGGTGGATGTCGATCAATCGGTTTGGGGGCGAATCTTCGATTTCGGTACTATTCGGATTCTTGGAGCGGGTGGTGCGGGACTGCGCGGTATATCCGGGCCCGGCATCGAACGTCTCGATATGATTGGGTCGCCAATCAAGCTGCGAAATGCAATTGACGTGAGATAAGAAAAAATCGCAGGCAGTCCTAATTTTTATGTGGTCTTAGCGCGCCTGAGCAACGCGCGCGGTGGTGGGCGAGTTCGTCATCACGGCGTCAAGCTGGGTACGATCCTTTTCGAACTGCGCGAGTGTGCCGCCGTCAAGCACGCGGCCGCGTGGCAGCTTGATGCGCATCGGATCGACGAAGCGCTCGTTCACCAGAATCTCGAAATGCACGTGCGATCCGGTCGATACCCCAGTCGAGCCGACGAAGCCGATGACCTGGCCCTGGCGCACGCGGCTGCCGATTTCAAGGCCGCGAGCGAACGCCGACATGTGGCCGTAAGCGGTCTCGTATCCGTCGGCGTGGCGGATGCGCACGTACTTCCCGTAGCCGCCGCGCGGCCCGATCCATTCGATCGTGCCGTTCCCGGCGGCGAAGATCGGCGTACCGAACGGTGCCGCCCAATCGACGCCAGAGTGCAGTTCGCTGGTGTGCGTCAGAGGATGGATGCGCCAGCCGAATGGCGACGTCATGACGGCTTCCGCGACCGGCTTGCGCACGAGGAACTTTTTCGCGCTTTTGCCGCTCTCGTCGTAGTAGTCGTACGAGCCGTCGTCGGCGGTCTGGAAGTGATAGTATTTTTTAATTTCACCGCCGGTGGTCAGCGACGCATAGCGCACCTCGCTAGTGCCGTCGCCGTTGGTGTCCTGGGAATAGAGCACGTCGAAAGAGTCACCCGGCTGAACCTTGCGCTGGAAGTCGACATCGTAGGCGTAGATGCGGACCAGTTCTTCAATGACTGGCTGGGGCACCTTGTTGTACAGCGCTGTCTCCCACAGACTTTGGTAGAGCGACACGCCGGGGCCCGTGTCCTCAGCCTGCTTGTTCGCGCCGGTGTCGGCGATGGTATCGACGTTCTGGATGTCGACCGGCACATAGGAGCCCATGTCGGACAGCGCCACGGCCGTTTCGATGGCGCGGTCGTCGCCGGAGACGATGACCCGCAACGGCACGACGCGGCCGAGCGCGTCGGTCGTCAGTAGCACGTGCACCTTCTCGCCCTCTTTGAGCACGCCGTCGCGCACCGAGGTGCCGAGCACCGTAAGGACCTGCCTGATTTTGTCGGGAGGCACGCCGAGTTCGTGCAAGATCGAGCCGACGTTTTCGCCCTTCTTTGCCGTGAAGGTGTGTTCGCCGCTGTCGGTATTAGGTTGGGTCTTCGGCAGGAGGGTGACGTTTTCAGGAACGATATGGGCTTCGAAGCCCACATAGGGGTCGGCCTCGTTGTTGTCGGGCGCGTAATTGAACCTAATCGGCGAGGATCCGCCGTCGTTGCCGGCAATCGGGAAGCCGCCGGCGGGCCGCAGGATATCGCGCACGCGTGCCGTCACCTCGTCGAGCGGCAGCAACGTCGAAGGCTTCACCTTGGGCAGCAGCGAACCGATCTCGCACACGGGCGAGACCTTGGCCTGCGGCGGCGGACGCACGAAGTCGCAAGTGGAAAAGGAAACCTCGGCGTCCGGTTGCGGCGCTGCCGACTGATCGTCCCCGGCAATGGCGGCGGCAAGGAGCTTCTGCGGATTGAACGGAGGAATTTTGGCGGAGAGATCGG
>JBAUYV010000369.1:0-3274 GCA_049584975.1 Xanthobacteraceae bacterium
CGACCACAGTGGCCCCGTCGACATCGATCTGATCGCGGGTAGACAGCCTTCCCTTGACGACTTCGAGACCGATTTGCGGGCTCACGCCGAACGTCGCCCGAACCGACTCCTCGAATCCTTCGTCTGCGGTCAAAACGACCACACGCGCCTGCGCCCCCGGAGTTATGTCTCGGCGAATACGCATCAGTTAGGCTTGCCTCACGGACGCCGGCATCACTGGGTTGTCGTAGATGTGCTTGTTGAACGCCCCCCCGGCTCAGGCACAACCGTCGTCGTCGTCGTCGAGGTTCCGGCACCAATGCTCGTCGCCGGCGGCGCTGGGCTGGGCGGGATCTGCCGCGTCTCCATGATGCACGTCGACGTCGCCGTCGTTGTCGACTGCGCCGTTGTCGTTACCGTTGCCGACGGGACGACGTTGTCATCGCGGTAGCACTCGACCGTCCGCTGCATTCGCTCGCCGTTGAACGCGATATTCGTGTTGCCGCTGTGCGGCGGCCATGGATCGACCATCTGCGCGACCCGATTGGCGGCCACCGCATCGCCTCCGCTGAGCGAAACCGTATCGCGCCGGTCGGTATAGAGATCGGAGCAGCCTCCGAGCATGGAGCCGATCGCTGCGGCGGCCACGGCGGCCGCGATCACGCGGCCCATCGGTTTAGTCTTTGACGGACACATAGGCGCCTCCATTCTTCGGCAGGTCGAGGACGTGGCCGACATACGGCCGGTTGAGCGAGCCGACGGCAAGCCGCGCCAGCTGCGGACTGACCTCGGCATTTCCCATCAGGAAGAAGTCGACGTCGTTGCCCGGCAGGCTGTTGTCGAACGGCGTGCGTACGACATCGCTCGGCCGCAGCGGGTGAACGATGTGCGGCGTCACCACGATGACCAGATCGGTCTCTTGTTTCTGGTACTGGCTGGAGCGGAACAGAGCGCCGAGCACCGGCAGGTTGCCGACCCACGGCAGCTGGCTCTGCGCGGTAGAGCTGGTGTTCTGCAACAGGCCGCCGAGCATGAAGCTCTGGCCGTCACGCAGTTCGAGCGTGGTCGAGGCGCTCCGCTTGGTGAGTCCCGGCACCGTCGCGCCCGCAATCGTTACGCTCACGCTGGTGTCGATCTCGCTGACCTGCGGCGAGATGTGCAGATTGATCACGCCGTCATTGAGCACGGTCGGCGTGAAATTGAGACTGACACCGTAGTCCTGGTAGGCGAACGAGGGTGTACCGGTCGCGCTGGCCTGCGGGATCGGGATCGACCCGCCGGCGAGGAAGCTCGCGTTATCGCCCGACAGCGCCACCAGATTGGGTTCCGCCAGGCTGCGCGCGAGACCCTTCTGCTCGAGCGCATTGATGGCGAGCGACAGCGAGTTCTGTGAGTTGCCCAACAATTGACCGACCGCGAACCCGAACGGCGCCGTGCCCGAGAGCACGCCGGCGGCGGTCGTTGCCGTGACTGGCAGGGTCACGCCGGTACTCGCACCCGTGGCAGCGGCCTGATCGCCGATATTGACCGTGGCCTTGCTGCCAAACGCGTTCCACTGCACGCCAAGCTCGCGGCTCGCCGAGCGGTCCACTTCGATGAAGCGCACCTCCATCAAAACCTGCTGCTGCTGCAGCACCTTCACGGTGTTGATCGGATCGGGCGCGAACTGGCGCGCGATCATCACCGCCTTGTCGAGGGTGACGGCGTCCGGCGCGGTGCCGCTCAGGTAGATGCGGCCGTTGATCGACGCTACCTTGATGCCGCTGCCGCTAACGCGCTCGATCTCGCTCGACAGCTGCGTTACGTCGAACGACACTTGGATGTCGAAGATGCCGACCGGCTTCTTGTCCGTTCCGTACACAGTGACCCGCGTGGTGCCGATCTTCTTGCCCAGAATGGACAACGAACGATCGGTCAGCGGGTTGACGTCCGCGACTGAAGCGTCGCCAATCACGACGTCGGCAAAGCTCTGATCGGTACGGATATCCTGTGATTTTCCGAGCGTCACTTGCACCATCGCGGTGTGCACAGGATTCGCCAAGCTGACTTTATCCTGAGCCTGCACCGCGGCCGGCGCCAACGCCAACGTGGCAATCAGCGTCGCCGCCACAGCTGCGCTTGCGCACCGCAAAGACGCTCGAAGACTTGTGCTCCTGTCGTGATATCGCGGGCTTGCACCTGCGATGCCGTGTCTAGTTTCGTACTGGCACTTCATATCGGCCTCCCCGCCGCTGTTAGTCGTCCCCAAACAACTTTCCGTTCCACTTCGTGTCGCCCTTCCGGCGTTCGCCCCCTCTAACTTCAGTTATGGACCAAGTTTTCTTTCGAGATCGCCGCCGCATGCGCATTGCCGATCTCGATTGGAACGCTGAACTCCTCGCGCGCGGTCCCGTCCCTGGACGGCCGCGTGATGACGATCGTGCTGTAGTGCGAATACTCCGCCGAAGCGACATCATGGCCTAGATCAAGTACTGTCAGCTGGCGCCCCGCGTCCTCGCCGCTGTCACCTGGCTTGCGCAATAGCAGCCAAAGCGAACCCACTTTGGACGCGAGCGCGAGTTTCTGTCCGCCGATTTCGTTGACTTCAAGCGTGACCGTCCTGGAGACGGCAGGCTTTTCGGCGCGTTCGTCGGCCAACTGATCGACACCGAGAACGCGAACGTTCAGGAGAACGACATCGTTTATCTGACTCTTCTGCGAAGAGTTCGGGTGCGTCAGCAGCACATCGACATGGTCTCCGGGCAGCACAAAGCCGCCGTCGCCAGAGTCGGATTCAACTCTGACACTGACCGCTTTCATTCCGTCATCCAAGGTCGCGGATAGCGTGGCGCGCTGTCCCGGCGTGTTGGTAATCTTCTTTGCGAGGACCGGCTCGTTCACCTCGATCGCGTTGAGCACGATGTGCTTGGCCGAGGTCAGTTCGCTGATCTTGCTGAACGATCCGGGCGGCCGCGCACTCGGGGGCCACGGAATTTCCCGCAGCGACATGGCGCTCAACTCGTCGCCGAACCGCAACGGGCGGCTCGCAACGACAATCGTGGCCGCCGGGTTCGTCGCATTTTGCTGCGCCTCCAAATTGCGCATCTGTTCGGCGGCTCGATTGTTGAGCCAGGAATTCGCCAGAAACACCGCAACCAGTCCGAACACGACTGCGAAGGCGATCATGACCAAGGTGCTGGTGCGCACGACCTGTCCCCTGCTGGACGCTGAATTGTTCTTGTCTCTCGCCGGCAGGATGGGTCGCGGGTGGTATGAAATTGGTGAAACTACGAGGCCATCTAGGCCTATGCTGAAG
>JBAUYV010000370.1:0-4669 GCA_049584975.1 Xanthobacteraceae bacterium
GGCGGGAGCGGCGGCAGGCGGCGCCGCGTGCTCCAGCATCCGCACTCTTTGGTCGAGGCGGCGCACCAGTCCGCGCAGGTCGATGGCGATGACCAGGGCGATGATGGCGATGATCGGAAACGCGAGCGCCAGCAAGACCAGAATGACGATCACATTACCGAACATCGAAGTCTCGCCCCCGGCTTCGCGCTTCGATCCTACCTCATTTCATCGCACAGCGGGCAGGGGCTTGGGGGCGGTGCAGCATGGCTCATTCCCCGGCAAGCTTTTTGAATCGGCCGAGATAGTGGGCTTCCGCCGTCTCGGCGGGCCAGGGTTTCAGATACTCGCGCTCGATCGCGGTGGAGATTTTCGGCGGCCGGCCGAAGAAGCGCCGCGCTTCCGTGGTGGCGAAGCCGGCAAGGCGGGTGGCTTCCAGAAACGCGGCCTGCCGGTCGGCGGTCTTTATCAGGTCCACCAGTTCTGGCGGCGACTTCGGCGGCAAGCCGAAGCGCCGATGGATCGCCGTGAGCAGCCGTTGCTCGACCGCCTTGTAGGCATCGCCGATCACCGCCTTGAACGGCGAGATCATGTCGCCGATCACGTATTCGGGCGCATCGTGCAGCAGCACCGCGAGCCGCCGGCCGCGGTCGAGCCGCGGCACCTTGGCGCGCGCCAGCGCCTCGACCAGAAGGCAATGCTGAGCGACCGAAAAAATGTGCGCGCCCGAGGTCTGACCGTTCCACCGCGCCACGCGCGCGAGCCCGTGCGCGATGTCCTCGATCTCGATGTCGAGCGCCGACGGATCGAGCAGATCGAGCCGCCGCCCGGACAGCATGCGCTGCCAGGCGCGGTCGGACGATGTCTTCGCTGCGGCGTGCGGCACGTTGGCTATCGCGCGGTGATTTCGATTGCGGTATTACGCGATTCCCGCTGCCGGGACACTTGCCGGATCACTTGCCGCTTTTGCACGGATTGAACATGAAGCTTCCACGCCGCCGATTTCTGCACCTGGCAGCGGGTGCGCTTGCCCTTCCCCCGCTGACGCGGGCGGCGATGGCGACCGATTATCCGGCGCGGCCGGTCCGCCTGCTCGTCGGCTACAGCGCCGGTGGCGTCAGCGACATTCTCGCGCGGCTTCTGGCGCAGCGCCTTTCCGATCGGCTCGGCCAGCCCGTCGTGGTCGAGGATCGTCCCGGCGCGGCGAGCAGCGTCGCCGCCGACGCCGTGGTGCACGCGCCCGCCGACGGCTACACGCTTTTTCTCGCCGGCATCTCCAACGCGATCAATGCTGCGATCTACAAGGATCTCGATTTCAATTTTGTGCGCGACGTTACGCCGGTCGCGCTCATCAGCCGGAGTCCGCTGGTCATGGAGGTGACTGCATCTTTTCCTGCCAGCACGGTTCCCGAATTCATCGCTTACGCCAAGGCTAATCCCGGCACGCTCAACATGGGATCGGCGGGGACGGGCGGCGCCACGCACGTATCCGGCGAACTGTTTCAGATGATGGCCGGCATCAAAATGCTGCACGTGCCTTATCGCGGATCGCCGCCGGCCTTATCGGACCTGCTGGCCGGGCGCGTGCAGGTCATGTTCGACAACGTCGCGGCCTCGATCGCGCTTATTCGCAGCGGCAAGCTTCGCCCTTTGGCGGTGAGTTCGCGCACCGATGCGCTTCCCGGCGTGCCCCCGATCAGCGATTTTCTGCCCGGCTACGAGGCCTATGTGTGGAACGGCGTCGTGGCGCCGAAGGATTGCCCGGCCGAGGTCGTCGACAAACTGAACGGCGCGATCAACGCCATCGTCGCCGATGCGGCGTTCAAGTCCACGCTCGACAACATGGGCAACACCGCGGTGTCCGATACGCCCGCCGCGTTCGGCAAGATCATCGCCGCCGACACGGAAAAATGGGCCAAGGTCGTGCAGTTCGCCGGCATCAAGCCGGAGTGATCGGCAATCAAACAATCAGCGAGCGAACTTCGCGCACGCCTCGTGCCGGTGGCAGGTCACTAGATGATCGTTGACCATGCCGGTGGCCTGCATGAAGGCATAGACGATGGTGGGGCCGCAGAATTTGAAGCCGCGCTGCGCCAGCTCTTTGGACATGGCGCGCGAGATGGCGGTTTCGGCAGGAACCTGCCGGGTGGTTTTGTAGTGATTGATCTTCGGTTTGCCGTCGAGGAAATCCCATAACAGCTTGGAGAAACCGGGGCCCTTCTCCATCACTTCGAGATACCCGCGCGCGGAGAGCACCGTACCTTCGATCTTAGCGCGGTTACGCACGATCCCTGCGTCCAGCATCAAGCGTTCGACTTTCGCCGGGCGGTAGCGCGCGATTTTCTCCGGGACAAAACCATCGAAGGCGCGGCGAAAATTTTCGCGCTTGCGCAGGATGGTGATCCACGACAGGCCGGCCTGAAAGCCATCGAGGATGAGTTTTTCGTAGAGCGCGCGGTCGTCGAATTCCGGCACGCCCCATTCCTCGTCGTGATAGGCGATATAGAGGGCATCGTCCTTGGGCCAAGGGCAACGCTTGACGCCGTCGGCGTGCGTGGGCGCTTTCATTCGGCGGCTTTGCTTTCGCCCGGGAATGCGAACCGCGCCCAGTCGGGCTTGACCAGATGGATCGGCACGTCGCCGGCGGTGATCGGCTCGCCGTGCGAGAGCGCGTCCGCCACCCGGTCGAGGCGAAGGAGCGCAATGCCGATGCCTGCTGCTGCTGAGCCCATGTGGCCGAGCTGCCGGTCGCCGGCGACGATTGCGGTCCCGGCTTGCGGCGCGGCGCCGTCGTAGCGCACGGGCAGGGCGCGCGTGCGGGCGGTGCCGCGGTGTTCCATGCGCGACACCACCTCCTGGCCCACGTAGCAGCCTTTTTGGAAATCGACGCCGGCGAGCTGATCCATGTCAGCCTCGTGCGGAAAGGCGTCGCCGTAGCGGAAATCGGGCCCGCCCTGGGGCACGCCGAGCGCAATGCGATGCGCCTCGTATTCGCTTGCTCCGACGAGGGTCGCGCCAAGGCCGGCGGCGGCTCCGGCGGCAAGGTGCGGAGGCAGCATGACGCGCAGGCCGAGCGCCGGCGTGCGCGGGTCGGGGTAGGACAGTCCGACTCTCTTGCTGCCATCCGGAGTTCCCGACGGCGGGACGCCGTCCCAGGCTGCGAGCACGGCGAGGATGTCCGACAAATCCTCGACGATCAACTTGGCCCGCAGCTTGTAGAGGTTGAGCTTTTCGATCAGTGGCGCTGTCAGGGCCCGCGGGGCGTCTAAGAAGAAACCGCCGCCATCCTGGGCGGGGGCTTCGGCGACGATGAAGTCCGCAATGATCTTTCCTTGCGGGGTCAACAGCGCGCAGAACCGCGCCTCACCGAGTTTGAGGTTCTGGATGTCCGCCGTGACCAGGCCGTGGAGAAAGTTTCGCGCGCCGTCGCCGACGACCTTGACCACGCCCCGGTCGGGGAGAAGGGCAGCTTTCATGGGCTAAGGTTTCCAGGTGTCGCCCGGGAACGTAAGGCACCTGCCGGGGCCTCTCAAGGGCGGCCGGCGTGCCATACCTGACTTAAGGATTGCCTGACTTAACGATCGAAGGAAGGGGACGAAGCGCGCTTTGGCGCTTGCGTGCTTGCGTGCTACTGGCGGCCCAGTTCTACCGAGAATTCGCCGTTGCGGATGCGGGTCGCGAGCTTTTCCGCATAGTGCGCTGCGGGTTCCTCCCCGTAGGTCGAAACCAGCTCAGCGAGCGCAAGGAAGAGAGCGGTTTGCGCCAGGCAATCGCCTTCGATGCCATCGTGGCTCGCTTCCATCCACGCTTCATGAAGATAGCCGAGCGCCAAGCGCTTCTGCTCGTGATCGGCCACAGGCTCATGCGCCGGCAAAACGTTACTCGCCGTCCTCATTTCACACATATTCGCCGCAACGCGGCGGCGTCCCTACCCAGACTGACAAGCTAGCACGGGAATTTTCCGGCTACGGCCAAACCTTTAGGCAAGGTTAATCTGGGCGCTTTTTTCGTTTACCATAGAGGGCGGGCGGAGATCGCTTCAGTTCGCGTAGCGCGCCGTGATGTCACGCGCGATCTTGGCGCCTTCTTGCACATAGCGGCGGATCACCAAATTGGCAGCGGGCGTGCAAGTCCGATAGCTCTGCTGGAACCCGCGATAGCCGCGATTGAAGCTCTGCACCATCTGATCGTGGCGGTCGCCGCTGGGCGCCTCGGCATCGATCAGCGTCTGCGCCTCGTTGCGCCATTTAGGCCCGTCGTTCGATCCGCAAACGCCGCGCAGGTAGTGCAGCGCGCCGAGGATCTCGGCGAGCCGTTGCAGGTCTGGATCGTACGGCGTGGGCGCTGCCGGTGCGGCGGCTTCAGGCTGCTGCATTTGCGGCGGGACGCTCGTGGGTCGCGGCGGCGCTGGTGGCCGCGGGCGTGCCGGGGCTTGCGGCTGGGGCGCCGGCTGGAAAAACGGGAAGAATTGGGCCGAAACCGGCCCAACGCTCAGACACAGCGCCAAGAGGGCAATCGTCACTACGCGGTGCATGGGCGTCGCGGTGAACATGGTGGCGAATGGCCTGCACGAAAACGCGACATGGTTGAGGCGCTCTTTGTGGCTTTGCGGTTTTCGCTCAGCGCGCCGCGGCAATTCGCTCGGCTGCGGCACTCACGATCTGCGCCAAGCCTTCGGTGGTCGTCAACC
>JBAUYV010000371.1:0-2569 GCA_049584975.1 Xanthobacteraceae bacterium
GGCGAAGCAGCTTCATAATGCTCACTATCAGTCGGATGAGGCGATTATCCGTTACAGATTTCATCCTCGCTCCGGCGAAACGGTCATTGTTACAGGGCGCAACCGCCATGGCGACGAAGCCGCTCTAACCATTCGCCAGCCGGACGGTACGTCGGTGCAGCTGCCGATCTGGATGACACAGGATCGAGCAGCGGCGATGATGGTGAAGGAGGTTCCGCGTCTCTCGCTGGCGTGCCTACGCGAACTCCGACTCCAGCTCGATGCCTGTCAATGCTTGCTGCGCGACGATTCCCGTCGCGGAGGAGACGAGCATGCCGCGTCCGCAACCGAGCCATCACCATCCCGACCTCTTCACGCCCAAGGCCCCACCGGTTCCGATCACAGCCGCCGACCGGACGAAGCTATTGCCTCTGGTGAGAGCGCTCCTGACCGAGGCCCTCGCCGTAATCGCGGTGACGGAGGCAAGCGATGAAGATCATGCCTGACCATCTGGCGCGCGGCGCCTTCATCTACGTCCGGCAATCGACCGCCGACCAGCTTGCCAACAATCACGAGAGCCGGCTGCGTCAATATGGTTTGGCCGACCGTGCCCGTTCGCTCGGCTGGACGGATGTGACAGTCATCGACGACGATCTCGGCCGCTCGGGCTCAGGCGTCAACCGTCCGGGCTTCGAGCGGCTCCTGGCGGCGATCTGTGAGAGCCGCGTCGGCGCGGTGTTCGCTATCGAAGCATCGCGTCTGGCGCGAAATGGACGCGATTGGCATACGCTGATCGATTTTTGTGGTCTGGTTGGCACATTGATCGTCGATGAGGATGGCATTTACGAGCCGCGGCATCCCAATGATCGCCTGTTGCTGGGCATGAAGGGAACGATGAGCGAACTCGAATTGTCGCTCCTTCGTGCTCGTTCGATGGAAGCTCTGAAGCAGAAAGCGCGGCGAGGGGAGCTCTTCTTCACGGTAGCCGTAGGCTATGTCAAAGTCGGCCGCGAGAAAATCGAAATGGATCCCGATGTGCGCGTGCGGGAAGCGATTAAGCTGGTCTTTACGCGCTTTGCCGAGATGCAAAGCATCCGTCAGGTATTCTTGTCACTTCGAGCCGACCAGATCGTACTACCCTACATTAACTTCAAAAGCTCAGGGCAACATCAGCTCTGGAAGCTTCCAGTCTATGCGACGGTGAATAATCTCCTCACCAACCCCGTTTATGCTGGTGCATATGTTTTTGGTCGAACCGGTAGTCGGATAACGATCGAAAATGGCCGCAAGCGTATCTTGCGTGGATATCGCAAGGATCGTTCGGACTGGGCGGTCTTGCTCGTCGACCATCACGAAGGTTATCTGTCTTGGACGGATTATGAAAGGAATCAGCGGCTGATCGCCAACAATGCCAACGGTAAAGGAATGATGGTGCGCGGCGCGGTGCGCAAGGGAGAGGCTTTGCTCGCCGGCCTCGTCCGCTGCGGTCATTGCGGACGTAGGCTACTCGTCGGCTACAACGGCACGAAAGGCGACATCGGCCGCTATAATTGCGACGCTGTCCGGAGTAACCCTGGCGCCGATCCGTGCATCTCCTTCGGTGCTCTGCGGGTCGACGAGGCGGTGGGAGCCGAGATCGTACGGTTGCTTCAGCCGCTCGGCGTTGAAGCGGCGTTACATGCGATCACTGAATGCGAGCAGCAGGCTGGCGAGAAACAGCGCCAAGTCGAGCTGGCGCTCGAGCAGGCACGATACGAGGTAGCCAGGGCGCGGCGACAATATGATGCAATCGATCCCGACAATCGTCTTGTCGCCGGCGAACTCGAGCGGCGGTGGAACGCTGCTCTCACGACCGTACGGGCGCTAGAGGAGGAGCTGCAAGAGTTGGCCCGACAGCGGCCGGCGGCCCTGAGTGCCGAGGAGCGCCAGCGTCTGTTGCAAATGGGTGCCGACCTGGAGGCTGCTTGGCATCATCCAGCGGCAAGTGCCGTCACGCGCAAGCGTATCATCCGCGTCTTGTTGCGCGAGGTTGTAGTGCGCGTTGAAGACGACAAAATCCAGCTGCTGCTGCATTGGCAGGGCGGTGACCATACTCGCCTCACGGTGAGGAAGAACCGGAGGGGTCAAACGCGTTGGTCCGTCGAGCCCGACACAATCGAACTGATCCGAGCATGCGCGCGATTGATGCCTGACCAAGCCATGGCCGGTATGCTCAATCGAACAGGAAAGCGAACAGGACGGTTGAACGGGTGGACGCAGTCGCGTGTACGTAGCTTCCGCAACACGCATGGCATCGCCGTCTATAGGGACGGCGAGTGGGTTGAGCGTGGAGAAGTCACGTTGACCGAAGCGGCCAAGATCCTCAGTCTAAGCCCTATGACGGTGCTCCGCCAAATTCGTGCGGGCATCATTCCCGCCGTGCAATATTGCAAAGGCGCGCCATGGGTGATTAAGCGACGGGATATCGAAGATCAGCATCTAGTCCAACGCATCAAGATGGGCTGCGATGACCCATCATCATTAAATCCAGATCAGCACACCCTTATCTTTCAATGATGTAGCGAGATGGGCATTATGACGTGGGACCGGG
>JBAUYV010000372.1:0-42891 GCA_049584975.1 Xanthobacteraceae bacterium
GGCTTCGTCGCCATGGCGGTTGCGCCCTGTAACAATGACCGTTTCGCCGGAGCGAGGATGAAATCTGTAACGGATAATCGCCTCATCCGACTGATAGTGAGCATTATGAAGCTGCTTCGCCGACACCCGGTACGGTCATGAACTTGCGGACCTGCACGTCATGACGCGCCAGCTTGTGAACCTTGCGATCGAGATCGGCGACCTGCTGCTCAATGGCCTTGCGCGCCTGGAGCAGTGGCCTGACCGCAGCCACCAGTTCGGGACGATTTTCGATCAGCCCTTCGGCGCGCACGGCGAAGACATTGAACTTGGCGCGGCCGATGACGAGACCAAGGTTCTTGAGTAGGCCGCGGACCTGGTTCTCAAGATCGCGCTTAATCTTGACCAGTAACGCCCGGCTCGCCAGGAGCGCCTTGACCGCGTGGCTGTCCAGGTCTTTGACGCGGACCTCCTTGAACCAGCCAGTCTGCACGATGCGGGCTATGCCGACCGCATCGTTGCGATCGCTCTTGTTGATTTGCATCTTGAGCACCGCCTTGGCGTGGCGCGCGTCGATGCAGATCACGGGCATGCCTAGTCGCTTGAGTTCGGTCCATAGCCACGTAGTCGTCGGTCCAGTCTCGATGCCGATCCGTACCGCTCCTACCGCCTTCGATCTCACGAATGAAGCGATCGCCTCAGGATCAGACTCGACCACGCCCTCTTGCACGATCGCTCCCGTCTGGTTCACAACGCAAATCGATGTCTGCTTCAACGATACGTCCAGTCCAACATAATATTCCATTGCCGCTCTCCATCATTGAGAGGCCACATGAGGTTGGCCTCATACGTCCTTGGAGAGCTGATTCCCTGTGCCTTCGTCTGGCTCGATCCCGGAATTACCCCATGTTGAAAAAGTCGGAGTATCGACTTGGCCCTAAGCCGCCGCGGGCAGCCGATAAAGCTCGCCGTATTTGCCGCGAAGATAGTCGAGATAGGGCTGCATGCTCATTGCGGCCCCGGTGGCGCGCTTGACGATTTCGTTCGGCGGAAATTTCGCGCCGTGCCGGTAGATGTTGTCGCGCAGCCACGTGTGCAGGGTGCCGAATTCGCCGTGGGCGATTTGGTCCGGAATGTCCGGATGAGCCCGTAACGCCGCCGCGTAAAACTGCGCCGCCAGGATATTGCCGATCGTATAGCTCTGAAACGCGCCGCCGATTCCGCCCGAATACCAATGCACGTCCTGCAGGCAGCCGTTGCGATCGTCAGGCGGCTCGATGCCGAGATCGGCGTGCATGCCCGCGCGCCACGCTTCGGGCAGGTCCTTCACCGCCAGCTTGCCTTCCAGCATTTTCAGTTCGAGATCGAAGCGCAGCATGATGTGCAGATTATAGGTGACCTCATCGGCGTCGGTGCGGATCAGCGACCGCGCCACCTTGTTGATGGCGCGGTGGAAGGTCGCCAGCGGCACCTTTGCAAGCTGATCGGCGAACGCGCGCTGGAGCGGCGGATAGAAGTACTCCCAGAAGCCATGGCTGCGCGCCACGATGTTTTCCCATAGCCGCGATTGGCTCTCATGGACGCCGGCGGAGACGCCGTGACCTGCCGGCGTGCCGGCGAGGGCGGGATCGACGCCCTGTTCGTACATGGCGTGCCCGGCCTCGTGCACCGTCGAGAACAACGCATCGCCGAGATCGATTTCGTTGACACGGGTGGTGATGCGCACGTCGCCGGCGGAGAACCTGGTGCAAAACGGATGATGAGTAAGGTCGAGCCGTCCGCGTTTGAAATCGTAACCCATGCGCTCGGCGGCGCGCTTGGCGAATTCAAGCTGGCCCGGCTTGGCAAAATCCTGGCGGATGCAGGAGTCGTCCGCTTCCGGCTGATCGCAGATGGCATTGACCAGCGGCACGAGCCCGCGCTTGAGCTCACCGAACAGCTTTTTGATCAACGCCGTGGTCATGCCTTCATCGGCATCGTCGATGTGCGGATCGGCGATGTGCTTGTAGGGCGCGAAGAAGCCCGAATATTCGCGGCTGAGATCGAGCGTCTTCTCCAGATACGGCACCATCGTCTTGAAGTCGTTGGCGGGCCGCGCTTGCGTCCAGGCCTGATAGGACGCCGCGCCATGCTCGCTGACGCGCGCGACATAGTCTGCCGGTACCCTGATGGCCTTGTCGTAATCGCGCCGCACCACCCGGATCAGCCGGGCATCGTCGCTATCACTCTGCAGGCGTTCGCCGTAGGGGACCAGCGTCTCGATCAATCTGCCGATCGCCGGCGCGACCGCGCGCTCGTGGGCGAACCGCGACAGCATCGCCATCTGGCGCCCGCGCGCGTCGGCGCCGCCCTCCGGCATGTAGGTCGCCTGATCCCAGCTCAGCACCGCGCTCGCCGAGCGCAAATCGCTGATCTCGCGCAGGCGCGCCTTCAGCTCCGTCAGCGCAGCTTCCGGCGAGCGCCGTGTGCGCGCGGTTTTGGATCGGCGCTTTACGATTGCGCGTCGCTTACGGGCCATCATCACTCTCCGAATCCCTGAACCTTGCGCGGCTACGTGCCGGGGATGACTTCAACAAGCAGTTCGAGCCCACGCTTGGCGAAAGCCTCCATGTTGGAAACCCGCTCGGCGCTGCCGGTGCGCAGCGTGACTGCCCGCTCGACCGTCCCGGCGACCGCGATACACGTGTGGCCGGCCGGATCGCCGTAACGGTTGCCGGTCGGCCCGCTTGCGCCGGTTTCGCCGAGACCCCAGACCGCCCTGTGGCGGTCGCGGGTGCGCCGCGCCAGCAGCAGCGCATAGGCTTCGGACGCCGGCCTAAAGTCCTGCATATCGGCGTTGCCGATGCCGAGCAGCGCCGCGCGCGCGGTTTTGGTGTAGACCACAGCGCCGCCGAGAAAGTAGGCGGAGGCGCCCGGCACCGCCAGCAAGACCGCAGCGATCAGTCCGCCGGTCGAGGATTCGGCGATGGCGACGGTTTCGCGGCGCGCGATCAGGCGCTGCGCGATCGTCTGTGCCAGCGGCAGCAGCGTCCTCATCGTGCCGCCACCACCATGATCTCCACCTTGTAGTCCGGTGAAGCGAGCTTGGCTTCGACCGTTGCCCGCGCCGGCGCGTTGCCGGGCGACACCCATGTGTCCCACACCGCGTTCATCTCGGCAAAATTCGCCATGTCGGTGATCCAGATATTTGCAGAAAGGAGCTTGTTCTTGTTGGTGCCCGCCATGGCAAGAAAGCCGTCGATCTGAGAAAAGATGCTTTTGGTCTGCTCGGCCGTGCTCTTGCCCTTGGGCGCGTCGGCGACGATGCCGGCGAGATAGACGGTGTCGCCGTGGACGACGGCCTTGCTCATGCGCGGTCCGGTTTCGTGACGTTCGATTTTCATGGGGATGCCTTCGCTTCCTTCCCGCTGTCTGTTGCCGCATGCGCCACGACTTTGCGCATGAGGCTGGGTAGCGCCTCGCCGCCGATGTCCGCAAGGGCGATCCAGCGCGTGCCAGCGGGCGCGGGTGCGTTTGCGGGCACCTTGGCCATGTAAACGCTCAGTTCGAGTGGAAAATGCGTGAACGTATGCCGCACCACGCCGGGAATGCGGCGCCACGCAACCGATTTTGCGCCCTTGGAAAAACGCGGCCCGCCATCAAGGGCGCTGCCTTCGTCGAAATCTTGCACCCATTGCGTCGTCGGCACTTCGGTCATGCCGCCGAGCAAGCCTTTTGCCGGCCGCGTGCGCACCAGCAAAAAGCCGTCGGTCCGTCGCGCCACAAAAGCGGCGCCGCGGCGTAGCGTGCCTTCGCGCTTCGGCAGGCGTCGCGGAAACGTCTCCGCATCGCCACGCGCGTGCGCCACGCAGCTTTCGTTCCAGGGGCAGAGCGCGCAAGCGGGACGCTTCGGCGAACAGATGGTTGCGCCGAGATCCATCATGGCTTGGGCGAAATCGCCAGGGCGACGTGCTGGCGTCAGCGCGCTCGCAAGTCGAAAAATCTCCGGCTTCGCCGCCGGCAACGGCACATCGATCGCGTATAACCGGGCGATGACGCGCTCGATGTTGCCGTCGACCGGAGTCGCCGGCGCGTCAAAGGCAATCGCCGCGATGGCCGCGGCCGTATAGGCGCCGATGCCGGGCAGCGCACGCAGCTCGGCTTCGCTGTGCGGAAATTTTCCATCGTGCTGCTCGACAACAGCGCGGGCGCAAGTGTGCAGGTTGCGGGCGCGGGCGTAATAGCCGAGGCCCGCCCAGGCTTTTAGCACATCGTCGAGCAGCGCCGCCGCGAGCGAACGCACATTCGGCCAGCGCGCCAGGAAGCGTGCATAGTAGGGCCCGACGGCCTTCACGGTCGTCTGCTGCAGCATGATTTCGGAAAGCCATACCCGATACGGATCGGCACGCTGACCCGGAGCGGCGCGCCACGGCAATACGCGACGGTGGCGGTCATACCAGCCGAGCAAAGCTGCGGGTTCGGGTGGTGAATGCGCGGCGCGGCTTTTGCCGCGCTGTTGTCTCAGCACCTTAGCTGCTACGGTCATGGCGGCCGAGGGATGGCAGAGCGCGGCATCATGAACAAGCCCAGTGGTGGTTTCGCCAAGCAATTGCGGGACGTCACCGGCAAAATCGTCGGCAAGACCTTCACGCAACAGGGGTTTGGATCAACCGAACTGGTGACGCGATGGACTTCCATCGTCGGTCAGGACATCGGGGCCAACAGCGAGCCGATAAAGATCCAGTGGACGCGGCCGCCCCCCTCGCATCCCTCGCGAGCCGGTCGAGAGTGGACGCAGGAACCCGGCACGCTGCTACTGCGGGTCGAAGGTCCGGGGGCGATCGAGATCCAACATCTCACGAATGTGATCTGCGACCGAGTCAACCAATTCTTCGGCTGGCGCGCCATTGCGCGCATCAAGCTGCAGCAAGCGCCGCTCCGCCGCCACCAGCGCACGAAGGCACCGGCGCCCGATCCCATGGCTGCGGCGCGCATCGCCACCACCCTGCCGGAGATCGCCGACGAGGATTTAAAGCGGGCCCTGGCGCGGCTCGGGGCCGCCGTAAGGAACGGTGTAAAGAAAAGTTGACGGCTGGCTGATAGGAGCGCTGCCACAGGGCCTTGGCGCGTGGGCATCCAAATGCCACATTGATGCCGCAGTATTTTTGGCCCGCAAGATCAGGAGCTGCCCTTGTCGCCCACTCGTCGTAACCTATTGATAGCCGGCGGCGTCGTTGTCCTCGCGGCAGCGGGCGCGTCCAGTCTAGTACTGCGACGGATTTTCCCAGTGACTCTGCCTGTATCGGCCGCTGAGCCTGGGGCGACCGTCCAACCTGGGGCACCCGCCACCCCTGACGCGCCTTCCCCCGATTTTCTTGCGGAACTGGCCAAGCCCGCCCCCGATGGCGACATGGCGCTCGGCTCCGACAAGGCCCCGGTGACCGTCATCGAATATGCCTCAATGACGTGCCCGCACTGTGCGCATTTCTCGGAAACCACATTCCCCGAACTGAAGAAGCGCTACATCGACACCGGCAAGGTGCGATACATCTTCCGCGAATTTCCGTTCGATAAGCTTGCCGCCGCCGGTTTCATGCTGGCGCGCTGCGCCAGCAAAAACGGCGGCGGCGAAAAATACATGGCCGTGGTGGAGACCCTGTTTGCCAAGCAGAATGAATGGGTCGTCACCGACAATCCTGTCGCGCCGCTGTCGAATATCGCCAAGCAATTAGGTTTCACGGACGATTCGTTCAAAGCCTGTCTCACCGATCAGAAAGTCCTCAACGGCATCGAGGCGGTGCGCAACCGCGCGGTCGAGAAGCTTGGCGTCAATTCCACGCCGACTTTCTTCGTCAACGGCAAGAAGGTCGTGGGCGACGTGCCCATCGAGACTTTGGCCAAGGAAATCGATCCGTTTCTCAAGACCGGCTAGGTCTCCTCCGTCCGCGCCCAGCGGCGCGGGCACGCTGATGCTGCGCCTCCAAGCAGCATGATCGGCTGGTCACGGAGCCGATGGCGCCGCTCAAGGACATCGCCCGGGAGTTCGGCTTCACCGACCAGTCGTTCAGTAGGTGCCTGGCGAATCAGGAGGCGCTCGAAAGGCTAAACACGGCGCGTGACACCGCCGCCCAGAAGCTCGGAATCGATTCCACACCGACCTTTTTCGTCAATGGAAAGAAGCTCGTGGGCGAGCTGTCCATCGCGGCTCTCGGCGAAGAGATAGACCCCTATCTCAAGGAATAATAAGGGTTTTTACGGTGGGTAAATTTGGCCGCCGGCTCACCGGTTTTATTCGGCGAAAGCGCCACGGATCGGGATGCACAAAAAATACTGCCAGGCTGTTGCGCTTGTGGCCGACCCGATTCATTCTCCGCGGCGATGCGGCAGCACGCCCCTGGCACCGTCATGGGCGCGAGCGTTTAGTGATTCCCTTGACCGCCGCACCAAGGGGCTGGGCATAAGATCCGAATGAAGCTTACGCGGCTGCGCCTGATCGGCTTCAAATCCTTCGTCGAACCGACCGACTTTCTGATCGAGCCAGGACTCACCGGCGTTGTCGGGCCGAACGGCTGCGGCAAGTCGAATCTGGTCGAGGCAGTACGCTGGGTCATGGGCGAAGCGTCCTACAAGGCCATGCGCGCGGCCGAAATGGACGACGTGATTTTCTCCGGCAACACCGACCGTCCGGCACGCAATCACGCCGAAGTGGCGGTCCACGTCGACAACACCGCGCGCAACGCTCCGGCCGCCTTCAACGAATCCGAGTCGCTCGAAGTGTCACGCCGCATCGTGCGCGAGCAGGGCTCAACCTTCCGCGTCAACGGGCGCGAAGTACGCGCCCGCGATGTCTCGATGCTGTTTGCCGACGCCTCGACCGGCTCGCGCTCGCCCGCCCTTGTGCACCAGGGCCGCATCGGCGAGATCATTCAGGCACGGCCCGACCAGCGCCGCCGCGTGCTCGAAGAGGCCGCCGGCATTTCCGGCCTGCACGCGCGGCGGCATGAGGCGGAGTTGCGGCTCAAGGCCGCGGAGCACAATCTGGCGCGGGTCGAAGACGTCATCGGCCAGCTTGCCGCGCAGGTCGCAGCCCTGAAGACGCAGGCGCGACAGGCGGTGCGCTACCGCAACATTTCCGGACAGGTGCGCCGCACCGAAGCGCTGCTGTTTCATCTGCGCTGGATCGGCGCCCGCGCCGAAGTCACCGAAGCCGAGCACAGCCAGGACGAGGCTGTGCGCGTGGTCGCAGCGCGCACCGGCGAGCAGGCGGAGGCTTCGACGAAGCAAGCCAACATCGCCGCCGGGCTGCCGACCCTCCGGGAAACAGAGGCCAAGTCGGCTGCCGCGCTGCAGCGTCTCATCATCGCGCGCGAAACGCTGGAGCGCGAAGAGGCCCGCGCCAAGGAGCGGATTGGCGAACTCGATCGCCGGCTCGAACAATTCGCCGCCGATCTGGAACGCGAGCAAACCCTTGCGGCCGACGCCGCTGCAGCACTCGAGCGTCTCGCGACCGAGGAAGCAGCCCTCAGAGCTGAGGCGCACGAGAGCGCCACCCGGCTGTCGGGTGTGAACGAGCGGATGGCGAAGGCCGAAGGGGCGCTGGCGGCGTCGGAGAAATCTTTCGCGGATATCACTGGCGAGCTTGCTGCTCTCACGGCGCGGCGCAATCAGCTGCATGCGGCTTTGCGCGAACAGGGAGAGCGCGCGGAAAGACTGGAAGCCGAGCTTGCCAACATCGAGTCCGGCCTGGCCGCGACCGGCAGTGGCGAGCCCGACCTGCCAGCACTGACCGGCGCGCTCGCCGCCGCCCAGACGGCACTCGCAGAAGCGGAGAGCGCCGCGCATGCCGCGGAAGTCGCGCACACCTCCGCCCGCCAGCAGGTCGATGCAGCGCGCACGCCGCTTGCCACCGCCGAGCGCAGCGTGCAGCGGCTGGAGACCGAGGCCAAGACCATCGACAAGCTTCTCGCGGTCGAGAATAAAAATCTGTGGCCGCCGGTGATGGATGCGTTGATTGTTGCGAAAGACTACGAAAAGGCCCTTGGCGCTGCGCTTGGCGACGATCTCGATGCGCCGGTGGGCGATTCGGCGCCGATGCGCTGGGCCGGCGCGGCGAGCGATCCAACCGACCCCGTCCTGCCTGAAGGCGCCGCGGCGCTTTCGCAATTCGTACAAGGCCCGCCGGAACTGGCGCGCCGGCTCGCGCAGATCGGCGTCGTCGAGCGCTCCGACGGCGTCCGCTTGGCGAACATGCTCAAGCCCGGCCAGCGGCTGGTGTCACGCGAGGGCGATCTCTGGCGTTGGGACGGTTTCGTGGTCGCGGCGCACGCGCTGACTGGCGCGGCGCGCCGACTCGCCGAACGCGGCCGCTTGCAAGCCATCCAGGGCGAACTTGTAGCGGCGCGCAACGAAGTCGAGACGCAGCGGCACGCGGTCGAGACCGCCGAAGCGGCCTTCGCCGCCGCAGCGGCAGCCGAGACCCAGGCGCGCGAGCGCTGGCGCGAGGCGCAACACTTGACCGATGCCGCCCGCGATGCGCACGCGGTGGCCGAGCGCGAAGTGAGCCGCAATGCGGCGCGCATTTCGGCGCTCACGGAGGCGAGGGCGCGCATCAGCACAAGCCGCGACGAAGCAAAAGCGGCCCGCGCTGAAGCCGAGCAGTCGCTGGCCGCGCTGGCGCCGGTGAACACCATCGAAGCCAAGCTGAACGCGGTCAACGAGGTCATCGCCCAGGAGCGTAGCGTGTGCGCCGAGGTGCGGGTCGAGGCGCAGACCATCGCCCGCGAGGCCGAACTGGCGGATCGCCGCCTGCAGGCGATCGCCGACGAGCGAAGAGCGTGGAGCGAGCGCAAGGAAGGCGCGACGGCGCAGATCGTCACTGTGGGCGAGCGCAGCACCGAGGCGGAGACCGAGCGCAGCGAACTCAAAAACGCGCCGCAGAAATTCGCCGAAACGCGCCAAGGGCTTATCGGCGAAATCGAGACCACCGCGGCCGCGCGCCGCGCGGCTGCCGACCGGCTGGCGGAATCCGAGACCGACCTGGCCGAAGCCGACAAGGCCGCGCGCGCCGCACTCGAAGCCGTCGGCGAAGCGCGCGCCGAAGCGGCGCGCGGCGAAGAGCGCCGCGATGCCGCAAAGCGCCGGCTCGCCGATACCGAACACGAAATCCGCGAGGCTTTCGATATCGAGCCGGCCGCGGCGGCCGAGCTTGCCGAGATCAAATCCGACGCCGACCTGCCGCAGATCGTCGAAGTCGAAGAAAAACTCGACCGCATCCGCCGCGAGCGCGAGCGGCTCGGCGCCGTCAATCTGCGTGCCGAGCAGGAATTGAATGAGGTCGACGCGCAACACCAGAAACTCACTAGCGAGCGCGACGACCTCATAGAAGCAATCCGCCGGCTGCGTCAGGGCATCCAAAGCCTCAATCACGAGGCCCGCGAGCGCCTGCTCACATCGTTTGCTGTCGTCAATGAGAACTTCAAAAAACTGTTCAGCGAACTCTTCGGCGGCGGCAATGCCGAGCTGCAATTGATCGAGAGCGAGGACCCGCTCGAAGCCGGCCTTGAAATCCTGGCGAAGCCGCCGGGAAAGAAGCCGGCGACACTGTCGCTGCTGTCGGGCGGCGAGCAGGCGCTCACCGCGCTGGCGCTGATCTTCGCCGTCTTTCTCACCAACCCGGCGCCGATCTGCGTGCTCGACGAGGTCGACGCGCCGCTCGACGATTACAACGTCGAACGCTTTTGCGACCTGCTGGACGAGATGACGCGCTCCACCGAGACCCGCTTCATCATCATCACCCACAACCCGATCACCATGGCGCGCATGAATCGCCTGTACGGCGTCACCATGGCCGAGCGCGGCATATCGCAGCTCGTATCGGTGGATCTGGAAGGCGCAGTCAAGCTGCGCGAGGCGAGCTAGCGGAACCAGGCACGGTTGGGACTAACAGTCACTTGGGCTTCGTGCCCGTGCCGTTTCCCTGCGAGCTGGCGTCATCATCCATTTTGCCGTTATTGGCCAGACATTTTTGATAGTAGGTCCGCGCCGCCGCGCCATTTCCTTTGGCGCTCCCTGCTGCGGGATTGCCGGGTTGGCGCGGCGGATAGGCCTTGGCCATCAGCCCGGAACATTTCTTTGCGAGCTCCACGGTCACCGCTGACGCGCCGCTCGTCGTCGCGCCGACAGCGAAGCAAATCAGCGCCACGCCCACGCCTACCGATTTCACGTTGCTGAACACGGCCTACCTCCTCGCCTATTCCCTCAGTATGCGCTCAAACGCCGCCGGGCTAAAGACGCCCGGCAAGGCGCGCATATTCGGAGGCGATTTTAGCAGCCGGAAATCAGAAGTAACCTCCGGTCTTTACCCGACCGGTTCCAGTGGGGGCGGCCCCTGGAAAGTTGCCTGGCTTTCCAGCGCGGCGGCAACCTCGGGAACGGGCGCATACACGCGGATGATCAGGTAAAACGCCCCCGAAGAGACCGGCAGCCAATTGGCTTCGCGGTCGCCCCCAGGATTATCGCGCTGCACATAAAGCGTGAACGCGCCGTCGGCGTTCCGCTTCAGTTGATTGTCACTGCCCAGCGTATAGCGGCCGATCGGATTAGGGATAGTGTAGCCGGTAGCGCTGTCGTAGGCCGTTACGGACCAGAAGCCGGGCGCAACAGCCTTGATGCAATGCAACGGCTCCCTGAAGGTCAACGCGTACCGTTTCGTGCCCGTGAGCTTCTGGCCGCGGCCGTCGGTAACGCTTGTGTAGTAGATCGCCTCCTCGGGCGTATTTGAGGTCAAGCCGAACACCGCGACGAGGGCGCGCCCTGGGTAATCGGTGCCCGGCATCCCCACGTTCGACGGCGGAATGTTCCAGCCATTGGCGGTCACGCCCAGGATGGGCAGTAAGGGCATCATCATCGGGCCGATTTGCTGGGATGCCGATCTCATCTCTTTCAGAATGAGCGGATTCACGCTCTCGCGTTTCCACGGCTGACCCAGCTCGATGCCGAGATACTTGAACTGCGGCAGCACCGCTTCGATCTCGTTGCGCGGCGGCGGGTTCTCGTTCATGGCCGCGGCGAAAATCTCCCAAAATTGCAGCGGGTCGAGGAACTGCATCTGGCTTGAGGCCACCTTGGGATTGATCTTCGGCGTATCGTAGCTGTAAGCGGCCACGGCGGGCGCCCGGCCGCCGTTGTGTTGCGCGAGGCCTTGCACCGTTATGCCACGCAGCACTTTCTGGGCAGCGGACAGATCGGCTGCATTTTTCACGTGCACGCGCGGCTGCAACTCGACCCAGCGTGTCGGGCAATCGATGCGCTTCACTCCGGCCGGAAGTTTCCCCTGCCAGCCCGGCCCGACCAACGCGAACGTGCCGCCCTTATAGCCAGTGGCCATGCCGCCGACGTAGGCGAACGCGTTCGCCCACATGTCGCAGATTTCCACCATGTAGTAGCGGCCCTCGGAGTCCGGCGCGCTCAGAATGATCGGCTGCTGGCCGAGATCCATGAAACCGAAGCCATAGATCACGTTCACGTTGGGCGTGACGTAACCGGCCTGCGCGGCGACCTCCGGGCTCGCGATGTGTTCGATCCGCCAGATGTCGTTTGGCGGCACCTTGGCATGCGGTCCCACGGACGTTGAATCGCGCAGATTATACATGGCGACGATTGGCGCCGCGTATGTCGCGGCCTGCAGGGCAAGCGCTGAGACCCAACTTGCAGGCTGAACCCCGTCTGGTTTGGCGCCTGGGCTCGCAGACTCCTCTCCTTGAACGGCCGCAGACGACAAAACGGCTGCCGGTAGTGCACCTGCCGATAATGCAGCGGCGACCAATCCGCGGCGGCTGATCTGCACGTGGTGAGCGATTGAGTTGTTCATTTTCTGTCTCCCAAGAATTAGACACGATCGGTTGAGCGAGCTTCAGGCGTGCGAGTGTTCTTTCCGCAGCGTTTCCGCCAGAGGGGTGGTCGCTTCGGATGGACTCCACTCGCGGGCAAGGCCGCCGCGCACGACGCCGTCAATCAGGATAGTCCGGTAGATCTCGTCGCCGGCGTGCTGAGTGAATTCGACGCCGAAGTGCAGCGGATCGAGATCGAGAGCCTCGACGCAGGCTTTCATGAGCGCCTCGCCCAGGCGGGCGCGTTGTTCGGGCGGCCGGCCCGCCCGGATATCGCAAATCAGGACGGCGCTCGGCACCGGCCCGCTGGCCTCACAGCGCCACACATTACCCTCGCCAAGCTCGCGAAAACTGACGTCGACGAGGTCGGGCGTGGTCTGCATGATGGCGCCGTACAGGTCGCCGAGCTGTTTCGCGAGATCGCGCTTTACAGTCAGCGGATACTTGGATGGCAGATCGAGCTGGAGGTGGGGCATGGGGTGACTCCATATGGTTGGTTGGGAGGCCCGGTGCGCCGGCGGAAATGCCGGCCTAAGGCCTGTTCCCGATGTTGACATCGACCATATAGTCCAATATTGACGTCGTCAACATTATCCAGAGGTATAATGCCCGCGCGTAAATCCACCCCGAAAATCCGCCCCTATCACCATGGCGACCTGCGCCGCGCCCTGATCGACGCCGCCCTGGCGCTAGTCACGGAGGAGCAGGATTGGACGTTCTCGCTACGCGAAGTGGCCCGCCGCGCCGGCGTCAGCCACAACGCGCCGTACAATCACTTCGGCGACAAGCAGGACCTGCTCATCGCCGTAGCCGAAGCCGGATTTGAAAAGCTGCGCGAGCGCATGGCCGCGTCGGTCGCCGGAGTTTCGGCCGCCGACGAGGCGCTGCTCGCTAGCGGGCGGGCCTACCTCGAAAGCGCGCTGGAGAATCCGGCGCTGTATCGGCTGATGTTCGGCCCCGCACTGGCGAAGCCAAAGGGCGGCCGGCCACAGGCGGCGCGCGAAGCGGGCAACAACGCAAGGGCAGTGCTGGTAGGCATTATCGTTCGCGGTGCGCGCTCAGGCGTATTCGCTGTCGCGGCGGACGATCCAGTGGATCTGGAGAAAGCGGTATTCTTTGCTTGGTCCGTTGTGCACGGCCTAGCGATGGCGTTGCTCGACGGTTTTTTGCAAGTAGAGCTGACGATCGACGACCTCATCAAACAGTTCGAACGTGTTGTGTTGAGAGGATTGCTGCCGCGCTAGGCGGCAACTTTTTCCTGGTCGAACAGCTGCGGCATGCGGCCAAACCTGGTCGTTTCAAACTGGGCCCGAGTCCAACTCCAGAGCGCCTCGACCTCCTGGGCCGCCCTGCCCCCACGCGCATACTCGGTAACGCCCAGACCCGCCGCGAGCGCATCCTGATAATCCATGCGCGCCGACATCATCGGATCGGCCAAGACGCCAAGCGACGTTAAATCCTTCGCCGCATCGCTTGCCCGCGAGCTGCGGTAGGTTGGCGGGCACTGATTGAGCACAAATGCGGCTCGGCGCCGCGCCAGAAACACCGCCCGGAAAGTACCGGCGGTCGCCTCCACATCCAGACGCGACGGCCGTGACGGCAGCAGGCACATGTCCACGGAGTCGGCCACAAGGCGAACCGCCGCGTTGTCGGCGCCTGCCGTGTCGAAAACGGCGAGCGTGAAGCCGACGCCGGCTAATCCATCGAGAATGGCCCGCAGCCGCGGAAGGCGTTCGCGCTCCAGCGGTTCTACCATGACTTTGTTCGGCGCTTGTGCGGCCGCGCGACGCTCGCCCCAACGGGCCAACGAGCCCTGGGGGTCCAAATCGAGCGTGATCACCTTTTCGCCCGCTTCCGCCGCCGCTACGGCAAGCGATGCCGCAAGCGTTGTTTTACCTGTGCCGCCTTTTTGAGTGAGAAACGCGAGTGTCCACATTAAGCCACCTGTTGATCCATTGCGGACCCGCTATCTTCAGGTCCGGGATCGAGCTTTAGTGGAGTGTAAGGTGGAGCTATGCCCGAAATTTGTTCGCTGTTAGGAATTTCGATGTCAACGACGAGTGTCGATACCGATTTCCCGCGATCGACTTCGATGCGCACCTTGTCCGGTTCGAAGTGGACATGGCGGCTGATGACGGCGAGGATTTCCTCGCGCAAGACCCCGAGCAGTTCGGGTTGGCCGCGCGCGACGCGTTCGTGCGCCAGCAGGATCTGCAGGCGTTCGCGCGCGACCGGCGCGGTGCTGCGGCGAAACAGGCTGAAGATATTCATGCTGCTGCTTTCCGTCCAAACAGCTTGTTGAGAAGGCCCCGGCTTTCGGTGTGCACATTCATCGGGACTTGTTCACCCTTGAGCCGGCGCACGGCGTCGAAATAGGCCTTGGCGGGCGCGCTCTGGGCGCTGTTCAGTGTCACCGGCGATCCGACATTCGAGGCGCGCAGGACTTCCTCGCTTTCGGGAATGATGCCGAGCAGTGGCACCGACAGGATTTCGAGCACATCTTCGATCGCCAACATCTCGCCGCGCTGGGCGCGCCAGGGGTCGAAACGCGTGATCAACAGGTGCTTGTCGACGCGCTCGCCGCGTTCCGCCTTCAAGGTCTTCGAATCGAGGAGGCCGATAATGCGGTCCGCATCGCGCACCGACGACACTTCGGGGTTGGTGACGATGATAGCGGCATCGGCGTGCCGCATGGCCAGCGTCGCTCCGCGCTCGATGCCGGCCGGGCTGTCGCAGATGATCCAATCGAATTTCGGACGCAGTTCGTCGATGACCTTGGCGACGCCCTCTTCGGTCAGCGCGTCCTTGTCCCGGGTCTGCGAGGCGGCAAGAAGTTGGAGTTTTTCCACGCGCTTATCGCGAATGAGCGCCTGCGGCAGTTTCGCCACCCCATGGATTACGTTGATCAGGTCGAAGACCACGCGACGTTCGGCGCCCAGCACCAGGTCGAGATTGCGCAACCCAACGTCGAAGTCGATGACGACGACATTCTCACCGTTATGAGCGAGAGCGGCGCCCAGCGCAGCGGTCGAGGTGGTCTTGCCGACGCCGCCTTTGCCTGACGTCACCACCAAAACGCGACCAATTTTCTCCTCGCTCATAATCGCGACCTTTCACTGTTCTAGTTGATTGCCGAAATTCTCAATGTCTTGCCGTCGAGCCAGGCCTGGACCGGGCCGCGGCGCAGGCCTTCCTCAATTTCGTCCGCCGTCTTGTAGTAGGCCCCGATGGCCAGAAGCTCGGCCTCGAAGCGGTGGCAAAAGATGCGCGCGCGGGGATTGCCGGTGGCGCCCGCCATGGCCTGACCGCGCAGCGTGCCGTAGACGTGGATCGACCCGCCAGCGATGATCTCGGCGCCGGATCCGACCGAGCCCAGAATCGTAACGTCGCCGTCGATGTAGACCACCGATTGGCCGGAGCGTACCGGACTCTCGATCAACAGCGATGCCGGCTCTTGCTTCCTGACCGCGGCAGTGTCGCGCACGGGATCGGGCTCGGGTGGTGCGACTTCCTGGGAGCCGCGGCCGGCGCGCAGGATGGGAGGAAGCCGCTCCGTCCCGTCGGACACTTCCACGCCTTCAATGCCGAGCACGCGGATTTTCCGCTCCTCGAGCTTGGCGACGAGCTGGACGATTTCGCTCGCGGTCAGCTGCGCAGCCGAGAGGTCGAGCGCGATCGGATGACCAGCAAAGAAACCCTTGGAGCGCTCAAGTGAGGCGTCAAGATCCGCCAGCCAATCTGCGATCGGTGGCTGCGGAGTAATGACGAATGACATATACGAGCGGACTCGAAACGTCAGGGACTGGCGTTGGCGAATGAGGCTCGACACTGCCCCCCTCCGATTGCGGATTCAGATTGGTTAACAACCTGATCTGATATGGTTAAGGATCGGTTAATTGAGGCGTAATCGGCATCCGCTCAGCTGAGAATCCGATTAAGTTTCAAATGAGAACCAGATGAGGTCAAAATTTGGGCGGTGTTTTAAGTTCGGCGGTTTTTTGTCGCCAACAGCAAGCCGCCCGACGCGCGTTCTTTAGTTTCGATCACCGGCCCGCTCAGTCATTGCCGAGCTTGAACAGCCGCCGTGCATTGGTGCGTCCGATTTTGAGACGGTCGTTCTCGCTGATCGCGCAGGCATCGAACCATTCCGCGGCGTGATCGATATTCTCGAACGGCCAGTCGGTCGAGAACATGATGCGGTCGGCGCCGATTTCCAGCATCGCGTTCATCAGCGCCTGGGTGCGGAAATTGCCGGACGTGGTGAGATAGAAATTGGAACAGAAATATTCGCACAGGCGCTTCTTCGCCGGCCATTTGTTGCGGTTCGGGATCCACGCATTCGAGTTATCGACGCGCCACATCCCGTAAGGCAGGTTCTCGCCCATGTGGCCGAGGATGATCTGCAGGCGCGGATAGGCGTCGAACAATCCGGACGCCATGAGCCGCAAGGCGTGCACGGCGGTCTCCTGGCCGAAAGCCCAGATCGGCCCGAGCAACCAGGGGTGCCCTTCGTAAATGCGCGCATCGCGCGGCAGCGGATTGCGCGGGTGGAGATAAAACGGCACATCGAGCCGCTCGACCATGGCCCAGAATGGCCGGTACTGGGGCAGGTCGTAATAGAGGACGGTATCCGCCGCATCGGCCTGTGAGAAGCCGTTGACCAGCGCGCCACGGAAACCAAGTTCCTTCACGCAACGCTCGAGTTCGCTCGTGGCCAATTCCGGATCCTGCATGGCGAGCGCGGCAAGGCCCTGAAAGCGATCGGGGCGTTTGCTCACCTGCTCGGCCAGATAGTCGTTGGCTATCCGGGCAATCTCGTGAGCGCGCGCTTTGTCGGGGATCGCCTGAACGGCCGGTGCATTGAGCGACAACAGCATCATTTCGATGCCGTACTCGTCCATCAGCTGTAGCCGCATGCCATGGATATCTGCGTTGCGCGCCGCGACTTCGGCCCGCACCGGCTCGGGAAAGTAGCCCATAGAATCCGCGGCAGTTTCCGGAATCGCGAAATGCTCCTCGAGTGCAATCTTGCCCTGCATATTTCCTCCCCGGCGCGTTCTTCACCGCGCGATTAATCTTAACACGGTACATGCGACCCGCAGCAACCGCCGCACGCTTTCGCGCGTGCTGCTGGCACGCTTCTCGCGACTTCACACCTTGACCGACGCTGTTGTCTCAGATCGGGGCAGCAGCAGCCGCGCCCGTAGCGGCGTTCGGTTTTGCTCTTCTTCGCGGGTCGCCGATGAACACCGTTCAGAGCTACACGCTGGCCTGTCGGCCGCAGACCAGCCGGTTTCTGCGCCGCTGGGCCACGCTCTCGCACGGCACATTCTCCAGCGTGCTGTTCCTGCTCGACGTGGCGCTGATCGTGGCGATGTCCTGCGTCACCGGCGTCGCCTATCACCTCTTCACCTACAACGAGCACGGCGACCTCTCGACCTTCATCCAGGTCGGAGCGCTGGCGGCGGGCATTTTCGCCACGTCAAACGTGTCGCGGCGCGAGTACCGGCTGACCAGTTTCTTTGCTTTCAAGCCACATATCGGCCGCACGGTCCATCTGTGGAACGTAACGCTCATTTGTCTGCTGACGCTGTGGTTTATGGCACAGGCCAGTGCTCAATATTCGCGGGCGTGGCTGGTGCTATTCTACGCGGTCACGCTCGTCGCCCTGGTCATCGAGCGCTTTCTCATCGTGCGCATCGTCAAGCATGCGCGGCGCGCCGGACTGATTTCCGCGCAGCGCATCTTCCTGATCGGAGCTGGCGCCCAGGTTAGCGATTTCATCGACTCCTACGAGCCGCGAACGCTCGGTATCAACATCCTCGGCTGCCGCTTCCTCACTCCGGTAGCGGCCAACGTGACAGCCGAAGAGCGCAAGGCGGCGCTTGACCGCGATCTGGCCGCAGCCATCGCCAGCGTGCGCCAGCTTGAGCCCGATGCGATCTTCCTCCTGCTGCCGTGGTCGGCTACCGACACGATCGCGCGTTGCGTCGATGCCTTCCTGGCGCTGCCGGTCGCGATTCACCTCGGACCCGAGCAGATCCTGCAAAAATTCGTCAACGTCGAACTGTCGCGGCTCGGCCACATGGCGAGCCTGCAGCTCACCCGTCTGCCGCTCTCGCGCTTGGAGGTGGTGCAAAAGCGGCTGTTCGATGTGATCTTGTCAGGAGCGGCGCTGCTTGCGCTCACGCCGCTCCTTATAATGGTCGGCCTCCTGATCCGTATCGACAGCAAGGGACCGGTATTTTTCGTTCAGCGCCGCTACGGCTTCAATCAGCAGCCGTTCTGCATCATCAAATTCCGCACCATGAGCACCCTCGACGACGGCCCCGTGGTGCCCCAGGCGGTGCGCAACGATCCGCGCCTGACCCGGATCGGCAGCTGGCTGCGGCGCTGGAACATCGACGAGATCCCGCAGCTGTTCAACGTGCTCGCCGGCGACATGTCGCTCGTCGGACCGCGCCCGCACGCGCTCTCACACGACCGCGAATACGAACGCCGCATCTCGCTCTATGCGCGCCGCCATAACGTCAAGCCCGGCATCACCGGCTGGGCGCAGATCAACGGCTTTCGCGGCGTGACCGACACCGAAGACAAGATGCGCAACCGCGTCGAATACGACCTATTTTATATCGACAATTGGTCGCTATGGCTTGATCTGAAGATCATTGCCCGCACGGTGCTTTCGTCCACCGCCTACAGCAACGCCTACTGAGCCATGGATACTGCGCACTCCCGCATGAGCAGGAGTCCAATGAGCGATAGTGACGACCGCACAGCCGCCGATCAGCGCCAGCAAGAACCACAACGCGCCGATCACCAGCCACACCGAGGGCGGCCGTGACGGCGAGGCGGCCAGCGGATCCTCGACCGAAGTTTCGGCCCAAGGCTCGAGCCCCGGCTCGGCCTTGCGTAAAGCAACGACCGCGCGTTCGATTTCAGCGAAGTCACGCGCAAGCTGATCGGCGTGTGCTAGCGAACCCACCTCTACGGCCCCCACATCGTGAGGAGCGTGGAGATCAACTTGAGCAGTGTGAAGCTCATTTAGTTCCGCGTCGCCGTCCGAACCGCCGGACGGCTCGAAGCCGATGTAATGCTTCGACATGGCGTCCACCTGTTTATTTGTCTTACTGAATCCCTAAACGAGACGGGGGAGCGGCGCGACGTTCATCAAGTCCTAACCTTAACGGCGGCGGCCGGGGCCCCTATATGCTGCCTCGCTTCTCCCAGTCCGGGCACGGGGGAGAGCCCTCAGCGCCACTCGCAGTCGTCGCATTGGGCCGCTATGTTGTTGGACGTGACCGCGAAAATGGCCTCGCTGACTCTGTCCCAGGCTGGGACAGAGGACTAGCAGACGCCGCGTGCCGCAGGAGGGCTACCATGGGTACCTCGACCATCATTCTTCTCGTTGTGATCGTCGGCGCCGCGCTTTGGGCGATCAGCGTCTTCAACGGGCTGGTCGCGATGCGGCAACGTGTCAACCAGGCCTTTGCCGACGTGGATGTGCAGTTGCGCCAGCGGCACGACCTGGTGCCGAACCTGGTCGAAACCGTGAAGGGCTACGCCGCGCACGAGCGCGGCACCCTCGACGAGGTCGTCAAGGCGCGCAATGCGGCAGTCTCGGCGCAGGGGCCGGCACAGCAGGCGGCGGCCGAGAACATGCTGTCAGGCGCGTTGCGCCAGCTGTTCGCCCTGTCCGAAGCTTATCCCGATCTGAAGGCCAACGCCGAATTCCAGCAATTGCAGACCGAGCTGACCGATCTGGAAAATAAGATCGCCGCCTCGCGGCGTTTCTTCAACAGCGCGGTGCAGGAATACAACACCGGCATCCAGCGCTTCCCTGCCGCTTTGTTTGCGGCCTCGTTCGGTTTCGCGCCGAAGGACTTTTTCGATCTCGGCGCCGACCGCCAGACCGAACTCCAAGCGCCGCAGGTGAAATTTTAGGTCGATCATTCCGGACACGCGGCCTGCAGCCGCACTCCGGAATGACCGCATAGCTAGCCATGGCCGCTTACGGTCTTTACACCCACATCCAGTCGAACAAGCGCCGTTCGATTGCGCTGCTCGTCGGCCTGTTCTTTCTCGTCTACGTCATGGTCTATGCCGGCGCGCTGGTGGCCGAGGCGCTCTCGACCCCCGCCGACGTCAACACGTTATTGCAACTCGCCTGGAACGACCTCATCAGCGCCCTACCCTACGCGACCGTCGGCGCCGCGCTTTGGATTGTCATCGCCTATTATTTCCACCAGAGCATGATCGATGCGCTGACCGGCGGCGAGGAAGTAAAGCGCACAGAGCAACCGCGGCTCTACAATCTGCTCGAAAACCTCTGCATCTCGCGCGGCATCACCATGCCCAAGCTCAAGATCATGGAGAGCGACGCGCTCAATGCGTTCTCCACGGGCATGAACCAGAGCCAATATTCGATCACCGTAACCACGGGCCTGCTCAGCTACCTCAACGACGCCGAGGTCGAGTCGGCGCTGGGCCACGAACTGACCCACATCCGCAACGGCGACGTGCAGATGATGGTGATCGCCGTCGTTATCGCGGGCGTCGTCTCCTTCTTCACGGAATTGGTCTTCCGGCTGTTCTTCTATAACCCGTTCGGCTTCCGCGGTTCGCGATCGGACGGCGATCGCCGGGGCAGCGGCGCGGGCGTAGCGATCCTGATCGCCGTCGCCCTCCTGGTCGTCGCCTATGTGCTGTCGTTCATCATCCGCCTGGCGCTGTCGCGCTCCCGCGAATACCTCGCGGACGCCGGCTCGGTGGAACTCACGCAAAATCCTGACGCCATGATTTCGGCGTTGCGCAAGATTGAGGGCCGCGGCGAACTGCCGGGCGCAACTTCCGCGGTGATGGAAATGTGCGTCGACAACCCGCGCGAGGGATTCGGCGAGCTGTTCGATACTCACCCGACCGTGGAGAACCGGGTCGCCGCCCTGGTCAAGTACGCCGGCGGGCATGATAGCGGCCCCATCGCACTGCCGGAACCGGGAACGAGCGACGATGAGAGCTCAAGTTCCGATCAGCCGCCGCCGACCGGCCCTTGGAGTTCTGCCGACAGTGCCGAGAGCAAAGGAGATGACGCGGCGGTGCAAAGCGACGGACCCGCCTCGCCCGAGCCGCCTGCCGGCCCGTGGGGTCCGCACGAGAGCTAGCCGCACTTGCGTCACATTAACCTTATCGAATTGAAAACGTCGGCTACGGAGCGAGTTTGCGCGGCCGCTGCCGTCACCGGGCTTCCAAACCGGTCCTAGGCTGTGTACAAATTGGTAGCGGCGTAGGGGACGCGAGGCTTCGGGGTTGGCCGCCCGCCCCATGAGGCCAAGCCGAGCCTGTGGGTAGCCGATGCGCGCGGTGGTGCGTCAGCGAGGGGAAAAAGTATGGCGAAGCCAGCAGTTATCGTAGTCGGCGCGGACAAAGGCGGCGTCGGCAAAACAACCGTTTCCCGCACCCTCCTCGACTACTTCACCGCACATCACACACCGACCCGCGCCTTCGACAGCGAGGCGCCAAAAGGCACTCTCAAGCGCTTCCATCCCGACGTCACCGAAATTGTGGACGTCACCATGGTGCCCGACCAGATGCGGATCTTCGACACGCTGTCGAACTCCGATGCCAACGTGACGGTCATCGACGTGCGCGCGGGCCTGTTGTCGCCGACGCTGCGCGCGTTGCGCGACATCGGGTTCCTCGATGCGGTGAAGAAAGGCCAGATCACTTTCGTGATCTTCCATATCCTCGGCTCCTCGATCGCCTCGCTCAACGAGATCGAGGAGACGGCGCCCTTCACGGCCGACGCCGACTACTTCCTGGTCAAGAACTATTTCAACAACACGACCTTTTTCGAGTGGGATCAGGCCACTCATGCCAACTATTTCAAGAAGATCAAGGGCGTTGGCGAGATCACCATCCCCAAGCTCAACGAGATGGCCTACGAGCAGGTGGAACTCGCCTCGGTGCCGTTCCTGACGTTCGTCGCGAACAAGGGGCCGAAGGGCGAAACGGCCAACTATTCGTTCGTTTTGCGCGGCTATGTCCGCCACTGGCTCGGCAACGTCTGGGCCGAGTACGACCGCATCAAGCTCAATGACATCATTGCGGCGGCGGTCGCGCCGAGCAATCCGCGCGTGCAGGTCGTCCGCTAATTCCACCAGAGCTACATTTCACGACGGAGCGGCCGTTTTCGGCGCCGTATTGAGCGCACTACGCCCGCGCGCCGCGGACCCGCAGGCTTGTTAACACCCCATGTGGAGCAATCACGGATCGGCGTGCGCCCCGTCCGGGGAACGTGCTAGGCTGGTATCCAGATGCGGCGATGCGTAAGACTGGGACTGGCTTGAGAATGGCGCAGCAAACGCCGCTCTATATCATCGCGTCGCCGCATCCGCGCGTGGGCAAGACCCTGCTCGCCCGGCTGTTGATTGAGTACCTTCGCGCCGACGACCGGCCACTCGTCGGCTTCGACCTCAATCCGCGCGAGCCGTCGCTGTCCAGCCATTTTCCCCACCTAGTCTGGAGCGTGGACATCGGCGACACACGCGGCCAGATGGAACTATTCGACCAGCTGATCGCTGACGACTTGATGGCGAAGGTGATCGATCTGGGTTACGCCCCGTTCGAGCAATTCTTCGCGGTGATGGCCGAGATCGGCTTCATGACCGAAGCGCGGCGGCATGGGATCGAGCCGATCGTGCTATTCGTCACTGACCGTGTGCCGGCGACGGCCCACGCTTATCAAGAGCTATGGGAACTCTTGCCGAAGACGATCTTCGTTCCCGTGCACAACGAAGCCGTATCGGTCACCTTCGACAAGGCCGACTTTCCGCCGTCGCGCCCCGATTGCCGAATGATCCTCATTCGCCGCCTGTCACCGATCGTGCGCGGCGTCATCGACCGGCCGAGCTTTTCCTTCAGCACCTACATGCTGGAAAAGCCGGGTGGTCCGACCGAAATTCATGACTGGGTCGAGACCATCTTCAGGGAATTTCGCGAGCTTGAGCTGCGGCTGCTCATGGGCCACGTGAGCGCGTCACTGGGAGGCAGCCCGCTCAGAGCGGCGCCGCGCGTGCGTTAGGACACGCCATTGCACGCAGGGCTTTTGCCAAAGGGCCTTGGCGTGCCGACGCTTTAGAGCGGGATGACTTTAGGTTGAATAGAGGCGCAGCTTGCTCCCATCACCTCTCCCCGGAGGGGAAAGGGAGCGCGCCGTGCCGGCGATAGCGCCTCGACCAGAAATGATCGTGGTCTAGTGCCCCTCGAAGCCGATCAGCGTACGCACCGGCACGCCGAGCTTCCTGATCTTTTCGGCGCCGCCGAGATCCGGCAGGTCGATGATGAAGCAGGCGGCGAGCACATTGGCGCCAATCTGCTTGAGGAGCTTGCACGCGGCTTCGGCGGTGCCGCCGGTGGCGATGAGATCGTCGACCAGGATCACCCGCTCGCCGTGCGCGATGGCGTCCTCATGCATCTCCATCTCGTCGATGCCGTATTCGAGCGAGTAGCCGATGCTGACGCGCTTGAACGGCAGCTTGCCTTTCTTGCGGATCGGGACGAAGCCGGCCGAGACCTGATGGGCAACCGCGCCGCCAAGAATGAAGCCGCGCGCCTCAATGCCGGCGACCTTGTCGATCTTGCTGCCGGCCCAGGGCTGCACCAGTTCGTCGACCGCGCGGCGGAAGGCCCGCGCGTCGCCGAGTAGCGTGGTGATGTCGCGAAAGATGATCCCGGGCTTCGGATAGTCCGGGATCGATCGGATCGCGGCCTTCAGATCGGTCTCGAGCGTGGCGGTGGTCATGGTCTGAGCCCCTATCCCGGCTTGCAGCCGGGCTTACTCTGGCGAACCATGGCGGCCGACGCAACCGGAGAACCCGTCATGATCGATGGCCAGCGCTTCGTCATTGTGGACCTGCGCATTCCCTTCTTCCGCCTGGTGACGTTTTTCATCAAGGCGGCGCTCGCCGCCATTCCGGCTGCGATCGTGGTTGGCTTCCTGCTGATGCTTGCGACAGCACTCGTTGCCGCCAGCCTCGGCGACCACGGCTTCGTCACGCGGCACTGGACGTTCTGAAGGCGCCGGCGAGCAGCCTAGCGGCGGTACTCCGCCGGAGCGTGTGGGTCGAGCGCGTGCCAGACCTTCTTTTTGGTGAAGTAGAGCAGGCCCGTGAACACGAACAGGAAGACCATCACCTGGAAGCCGAGGTGCTTGCGCTCGTCGAGCGTCGGCTCCGCTGCCCACATCAGGAAGGCCGCAATGTCTTTGCCGTATTGGTCCAGCGTCGTGGGAGTGCCATCCGTATATTCGACCTGGCCGGCTTGGAGCGGTGGCGGCATGGCGATGGCGTGGCCGGGGAAATACTTGTTGTAATAGGTGCCGGGCGCCAGTGTGAAACCAGTCGGTGCGCTCGCGTAACCGTTGACGATGGCGTGGATGTAGTCAGGACCATCCTCCTGATATTCGGTGAAGGCATCGAAAATGAAGCGCGGGAAGCCCGCCTCGTAGCTGCGCGCCTTGGCGAGCACGGACATGTCCGGCGGCAGTCCGCCGCCCAACGCGGCGCGCGCGGCCTGATCGTTCGGGAACGGCGGCGGAAAATAATCGGCAATCTTTCCCGGACGCTGGAACATCTGGCCCTGGTCGTTCGGCCCATCGGTCACCTGGAACGTGGCCGCGATCGCAGCCGCCTGAGCCTCGGTAAAGCCAGGCCCGCCGGGATCGGCGAGATTGCGGAATGCCAAGAGCTTGAGGCTGTGGCAGTTCGAACAGACCTCTTTGTAGATCTTGAACCCGCGCTGCAGCTGCTGCGGATCGTATTGGCCGAACGGCCCACCGAACGACCAGTGCTCCCGCGGCGGCGCATCGGCTTCCTGGGCGGAGACTGCCGGTACTCCCACGGCGAACAGCGAAGCCGCCAGCGCAAGCGTGGCGGTGATGCGGAGGTTGCGGATCATGACCGGCCTCCGCCGACACTCGTCCCGCCTGCCGCGGCTCCTCGGCCCAGTACCGACTCCGATATGGAATTCGGCAGCGGCTTGGCCTTTTCGATCAGGCCCAGGAGCGGAAGGATGATGAGGAAAAACGCGAAGTAGTAAGCGGTGAACAGCCGGGCCGCGAGCACATAGCCGCCCGCCGGTTCCTGCGAGCCGAGATAGCCAAGGCCGATCACGACCGCAAAGAAGATCAGCAGGAATTGCCGGTAAAGCGGCCGGTAGCTCGCCGAGCGCACCGCCGACGTATCGAGCCACGGCATGAAGGCGAGGATGATGATCGAACTCGCGAGCGCGGTGACGCCGAGCAGCTTGCTCGGGATCGCGCGCAGGATGGCGTAGAACGGCAGGTAGTACCATTCCGGGACGATATGGGTTGGCGTCTGGCCCGGATTGGCTGGAATGTAATTGTCGGAGTGGCCGAGATAGTTCGGGATGTAGAAGATGAACCAAGCGAAGAAGATGCAGAACACGCCAATGAAGAAGGCATCCTTCACGGTCGCATAGGGCGTGAAGGGGACCGTATCCTTCTCGGTCTTCGGCTCGACACCGGTCGGGTTGTTCAGGCCGACCATGTGCAGCGCCCAGACGTGCAGCACGACGACGCCGGCAATGACGAACGGCAGCAGGTAGTGCAGCGAGTAGAAGCGGTTGAGCGTCGGATTGCCGACCGCATAGCCGCCCCACAGCCAAGTGACGACCGATCCGCCGATGCCGGGCAGCGCCGAGAACAGATTGGTGATGACGGTCGCGGCCCAGAAGCTCATCTGCCCCCAGGGCAGCACGTAGCCCATGAAGCCGGTGGCCACCATCAGCAGGAATAGGATGACGCCGAGGATCCACAACACCTCGCGCGGCTCCTTGTAGGAGCCGTAATACATGCCGCGCGCCATGTGGATGTAGACGGCGACGAAGAAGAACGAGGCGCCGTTGGCGTGGATGTAGCGCAGCAGCCAGCCGTAATTCACGTCGCGCATGATCGCTTCGACGGAATTGAAGGCGAGGTTGACGTTCGGCGTGTAGTGCATCGCCAGCACGATGCCGGTCAGCATCTGCACGCCGAGCATGAAGGCGAGAATGCCGCCGAACGTCCACCAATAGTTCAGGTTGCGCGGCGTCGGATAGGAGATGAAGGACGAATAGACGAGGCTTACGATCGGCAGCCGCCGCTCCATCCACTTCATGAAGGGGCTTTGCGGCTGGTAGGTGGATTGTCCGCTCATAGATCGAACCCTAAGCCTGGCCGAAACAGAAAAGAACGGAAAGGAAGGCGCGGCGCGTTGGGTTCGCCGTTGAGATTGCAGTCACTTTCTCGACCCTCTTTACGTCCAGCCGCTCAACCATCTGCGCTGCACATCGCCCTCCCCTCTCTTCTCCGTCGGCCTTGAGCAGACGGGGTCGAGACAGGGCTCGGCAGATGGTCCGCCGCACCGGCCTGGGGAAGGCCGAAAGCGACGCAATCCGGCGAGTTCTATTGGCACCCTTGCCGGGAGAGTGCAAGGGTGACTTCACCTTGGCCGTCAAGCCTATGCGCATTGCCCTCTATCAGCCCGATATCCCACAGAACACGGGTACGATCCTGCGGCTTTGCGCTTGCCTCGGAATCGAGGCGCACATTATTCAGCCGGCTGGGTTCCCGACCTCCGATCGCGCCTTCCGCCGCGCCGGAATGGATTATCTCGACGCCGTCGCGCTGGTCCGGCACACGTCCTGGCAGGCTTTCGAGACTTGGCGGTGCGCACAAGGCCATCGCCTCGCGCTGTTTACCACCGGCGCAACGCTGTCCTACCTCGACTACCGCTATGGGACCGGGGACGTGCTGCTGTTCGGACGCGAATCGGCGGGCGTGCCGGCGGAGGTTCACGAGGCCGCCGACGCGCGCCTCCTTATTCCCATGCGGCTCGGCCTGCGCTCGCTCAACGTGGCAGTCGCCGCCGCCATGGCGGCCGGCGAGGCGCTTCGGCAGATCGGCAACATGAAGCCGTAAGGGATATCGAACCGCTACGCCTCGATCACGCCCGCACGGCCACTCTCGACCGCGAAGGTCTTCAGCGTCGCGATGCCGGCGTTTGGATCGTGGGCGTCGGAGACGACACGCATGCGCACCTGCATGTGCGCGCGCTCGAGCTCGACGCTGACATAGCCGCGCCGCCGGCTTTCGAAGAAATGAACGTGCGGATTGTCCGGCAACAATTTCGCGATCGCCTCGTAGGGCGGGCCATACGAGGAAATCGAGGTGCCGACAAACTCCGTCGCCGCCGCGGGCGACGACGGATCGTTGAAATCGAGCCGCAGGTCGTTGGCGAAGAACGAGTGAATGTCGCCGCTGAGAACGACAGGATTGGACACGTTGGCGTCGTGAATGTGCTGCAGCAGCCGCGCGCGGCAGGCCGGATAGCCGTTCCAATCATCGGTCCAAAAGGCATCGCCATCGGCCTGCGGCCGCCGGTATTGCGCCATCAGCACGTCCTGGGCGATCACATTCCACTGCGTCTTCGCATGGGCGAGCGCGGAGAACAGCCAGGCTTCCTGGGCGAAACCCAGCATGGTGCGCCCGGCATCCATCCGTTCCGGACAGCTGGCGTTGCTCTCCGGATGGCCGCCGCCCTTGTTCGGGGGCCGGTAGCAGGCTTCGCGCGAGCGATATTGGCGGCCGTCGAGCAACGAGATTTCGACGAGATCGCCGAGCGTGAAGCGGTCGTAGACGCGCATGATCGGCCCGTACGGATGGGACAGCATCGGCCGCAACGGCATGTGCTCATAGAACGCGCGATAAGCCGCCGCCCGCCGAATGAGGAATTGCGCCGGATCGTCGAAATACTCCGACCATTGATCGGCGTAATCGTTCGCCACCTCATGATCATCCCAGGTGATCAGCGCCGGCGCCTGGGTGTGCAGCCGCGCCAAGTCCGGGTCGAGCCGGTATTGCGCGTAGCGGTTGCGATAATTCGGCAGCGCCGCGGCGACAACACCGTCCGAGTGCCGCCGCACGGTCGGGCGGTTCGTCTCGATGGTTTCGTAAATGTAGTCGCCGAGAAAGATGACGAACTCGGGATTTTCCTCGGTGAGATGCCGGTACGCGGAAAAATAGCCGTGCTCGTAGTTAGAGCAGGACACGAAGCCGAAGCGCACGCGATCAACAGAGCTTCCCGGCGCCGGCAAGGTGACGGCGCGTCCCACCGGGCTCACCGCATTGCCGCTTTTGAAGCGATACCAATAGGAGCGACCGGCCTCGAGACCCGAGACATCGAGATGGACCGAATAGGCGAAGTCCCGCTCGGCGATGGCCTGGCCGTGGCGCACGACATTGAGCATCGCATCGTCGGTCGCGATCTCGTAGGCGATCGTCACATCGCCCCCGCGCATGCCGCCGGGCGTTTCCGGATCGGTTGACAGCGGCTCCGGCGCGAGCCGAGTCCACAGCACGAAGCCGTCGGGGCGCGGCGCACCGGCAGCGATCCCGAGACTGAAAGGATCGCCGGAACGCCAACTCTGCCCCCAGGCGTACCGCATGACGGCCGGGGCTCCGACCGATGCCAAGCCGGCGCCGGCCGCTGCTCTCAGCAATCGGCGGCGTGTGAGGTTGTTCGCTGTCGCGTCACTGGGCATGGATCGGTTCCGCCCCGCGGGTCTACGACCATTCTTGCGCACCTTTGTGACAGTCTGGTCAACGGTCTCGCCCTTGCCCAGCAGTTCACATTTACGCGGCCCCAACCGTAAAACTTTGCGGCGGCTCGCCCCGCTGCCAGCGCTGCCACATCCCGGTAAAGGCAGCCTCGATATGCGTGGCGAAAAGCCTGGTGTCGAACAAAGGCGTGCTCAGACGGTTTGCTTCGAGCTTGCGCTTTATCTCCACGAGTTTATCTGGCTGCCTCGCCAGCGTCAGAGCCAGCGACTCATACTCCTGCGTCGTTGTGGTGATGAGTTCCGAAAGCCCCACGGCCTTCAACAGGCTCGCCGCCATCCGTCCGGCAAAGGACTCGCCGATCCGCGTCACCACCGGCACGCCGGCCCAAAGCGCATCGCTCGCGGTGGCACCTGCGTTGTAAGGCAACGTATCGAGGAACAGATCGGCAAGCCGCTGGCGCACTTGATGCTCGGGCAGCGGCATAAATGGAGCGAAGATCAACCGCTCCGCGCCGACGCGTCGTTCCGCGGCTTCCTTTTTCAGATTGTGCTCCATCGCCGAGTTTGGCGCAAACAGCCACAGCACGCTGCCGTCGATCTCCTTGAGGAGCCGCATCCAGATCGCGAACACCGCGGGAGTGATCTTATAGCTGTTGTTGAAGCAGCAGAAGACAAAGCCCTGCTCCGGTAAGCCGGCTTCGGCGCGAGTGAACGTCTTTTGGCTCGTCAGCCGGTTCCGGTCGGCAGGCATGAAGCTGTCCGGCAGATACACAACTTCTTCGGCGTAGAACTCGCGCCGATCTTCCGGGATCACGGTTTTGTCGGCGAGAATGTAATCGATGTATGGCGCGCCCATCGTGCCGGGGAAGCCGAGATAGTTCACCTGGATCGGCGCCAGCCGCCGGCTGAGAACGCTGGTGCGGGAATGTGCAGTGGGCCCCATCAGATCGACCAGAATGTCGATCTCTGCATCCCTCACCAACCTGGCGATCTCGTCGTCGCTCCGGTTGCCGGCGTCGACGAAATGCTCAAACGACGCCTTCACGCGGCGGCCGAGGTCCGAACCATCGTCCGCTCCGATCGACAGGCCGGTGATCTCGAAGCGGGATTTGTCGTGGCAGTCGAACATCCCGGCGATGAGCGAGGAAACCGCGTGCTGCCGGAAGTCCGCCGAGACGTAGCCGATCCGGATCCGGTCGTGCCGATAGCGCGGCCCCTGCCACACGGATCTTCCCGTGTCGGAATTTTTGCCTCCAACCCAAAGCCTCGCGCATTGCAGCTGATCTTTCGGCGACGACGAAACGGCAAGAAACGGGAATGGCGAAGTCGCCAGTTCGCTGTTTCTGACCGCTAAAATCAGATCCGTGCGGTCCTGTTCGTAGCCGAACCACTCGCAGACCTGGAGGCGCGCATAAAACGCGTCGCCTCGGATGCCAGGCAGATCGGGCTTCAGCGAGTACGCGAAGCCATATTCGGCCAGCGCTTCTTCGTGGCGCCCCACATCGCGGTAAAGATTTCCGCGCCCAAGTCGCGCTTCGGCCGTCTTTGGCGCAATCGCCAGCGCCCTGTCGTAAGCGGCAAGCGCCTCGTTGGGCCGTTTAAGCTCCCGCAGCACATTGCCGCGCCCGCAATAGGCGTCCGCATAGTTGGGATTCAGCGCGATCGCCCGGTCATAGTCCTGCAGCGCAAGGGGTAGGCTCCGTCTTTTGAACAGAGTGTTGCCGCGGTTATAAAATGCCATCGGAACATTGGGCGCGAGCTGGACAGCGGCGTTGTGACTCTCCAGCGCTTCATCGAGCTTGTCCAACTCCGTCAAAGCAATTCCGCGATCGCAATAGACCGGCGCAAAACGGTCAAACAGCCTCAAGGCCTGGTCGAACTGCGCAACGGACTCCTCGTAGCGTTGTGTCTTGGCGAGGAACAATCCGTAATGATGAAATAGCGGTGGATGGTTCGCATCGATCGATAGCGCTTTGAGAAAAAACTTTTCAGCGTCCGACGACTTGCCCATCTCGTGGCAGACGATGCCGAGCATATGCAGCGCATCAAAGTTCTCCGGCTCGGCCTCAAGGAGCTTGCGATACATGCCCTCGGCCTGCACGTAATGCCCGTTTTTCTGCGCATCGAGCGCCAAATCCCACAACGCAGCCATTCAACTTCCCCGGAAGCGCACCATGCAAAAGAAACCCGAGCGGAGCCCCCGACGGGCGGCGCGGCGCTGAACTATACTGTCAGCAAGCCGGCATTTCGATAGTGCAATCGCGCAGGATCACGACCTTCTGGACAAGACCGTCGCGCGGTGGCCATTGTGCCTCGCCCGATCGCCAGCCGGTTCGGCCCGAAATGTCGTGCGCCATGAATAGCGGACAAATCGAACAGCAGAAAGAGCGCACCCGCGCCTGGTTCGAGACACTGCGCGAGCGGATCATCGCAGCCTTCGAGGGGCTGGAGGATGGTTTGCCCGCCGGCGCGCCGCTTGCGGATCGTGCCGCCGGGCGCTTCGCGCGCACGCCTTGGAGCCGCACCGATCACAGCGGCGCCCCCGGCGGCGGCGGCGTCATGGCAATGATGCACGGCCGCGTCTTCGAGAAAGTCGGCGTCCACGTCTCCACCGTGTTTGGCGAATTCGCCCCGGAATTCCGCAAGGAGATTCCCGGAGCGGCCGACGACCCGCGTTTCTTTGCTAGCGGCATCTCGCTGATCGCACACATGCACAATCCGAATGTGCCAGCCGTGCACATGAATACGCGCTATGTGGTGACGACCAAATCCTGGTTCGGCGGTGGCGCCGATCTCACCCCCGTGCTGACGCGCCGCCGCACGCAGGATGATCCCGATACGGTTGCGTTCCATGCCGCGATGAAATCGGCATGCGATGCCCATGCGGCTGTCGCACCTTACGACAAGTTCAAAAAATGGTGCGACGAATACTTCTTCCTGAAACATCGCGGCGAGATGCGCGGCATCGGCGGCATTTTTTACGATTGGCTCGACAGCGGTGACTTCGACGCCGATTTCGCCTTCACCCAAGACGTCGGCCTGGCGTTTCTTCGCATCTATCCGGAATTGGTGCGGCGCAATTTTGCCAAGCCGTGGACCGAAGCCGAACGCGAGGAGCAACTCATTCGCCGCGGACGTTACGTCGAGTTCAACCTGCTGTACGACCGCGGGACCATTTTCGGGTTGCGCACCGGCGGCAACGTCGACTCGATCCTCTCCTCCATGCCGCCGGTGGTGAAGTGGCCGTGATGAGTGAGTGCTAGGCGAACGCGCCGAAAATCATCACTGCGCCGCCGACGACGACAATGCAGTCGAGGATCGCCGTATGAACGTGCACCGGCAACCGCGTGACGATCAGTTTGGCGAGGAAGGTGCAGGGGAACCCGGTCGCCCCCATCAGCAGGGCGATGACGATCACCGTCGGCGTCATCACGCCGGCAAGGCCGAACACCGATATCTTCACTATTCCGGTGACGATGGAGATGGCCGCGTCGGTGGCGATCACCGCGGTGCCCTCTAGCCCGGCGGCAAGCAGAAGCGACAGCAACACGACTCCGGCGCCGCTCGTGCCGCCAACCAACAGGCCCCAGCCGGCCGCGGCCGCAGCAAAACCCTTTTCGCCCAGTCGGTACCCGAGATGGGTGAGAATGCGGCGCAGCGGCACCGTGGCGATCAGCGTCGAGCCGATCACGATGGCAGCACCGCGGCCAGACAGCAGGGTGTAGAGGTAGGCGCCAAGCACGCAGGTCGGGACGGCAGCGACAAGCGCGATGAGCGCGAGGCGTATGTTCAGCACTTCGCGGAATACGGACACGCGCGCGCTATTGGTGAACATCGACGAAATGGCGATGATCGGCACGACCGGCTCGGCCCCGACCATCGGCACCAGCACGAGCGGCATCAGCGGCCCGGTGCCGTAGCCGGCGATTCCGCCGAGCACGGCCGAGACGGCTGTCAGCCCCACCACCAGGGCGACTTCAAGAAGAGAGATGTTGGGGGGCAGGATCAAGATTCAACCATACGCCGCCGACCGTTCGTGGAGCAAACCAAGCGCGCTGCCGCCGGCGCAACACAGCGCTGAACTGGCACCCGTGGGTGGTCGGCAAGTGGTCTGGCGGAACAGGCGATTTCCGGTTAGGACAAACCGCAATGAATGTGTGGATCGGAGTGGGGGAAAACGCATGGATCTGGGCATTGCCGGCCGCAAGGCCATCGTCTGCGCGTCGAGCCGGGGGCTGGGCCGCGCCTGCGCCCATCGGCTGGCCGAGGCCGGCTGCGAGGTGGTGATCAACGGCCTCGACAAGGAGCGTCTGGCGGCGACGGCCGCGGAGCTGAAGAAGGCGACCGGCGCCAAGATCATCGCGGTGGCCGCGGACGTCGCCTCCCCCGAAGGCCAGAAGGCGCTGTTTGCCGCCTGCCCCGAGCCGGACATCCTGGTCAACAACAATGCCGGTCCGCCGTTTCGCGATTTCCGCGAGCTCGACCGGCAAAAGATGATCGACGGCGTCATCGCCAACATGATCGTGGCGGTGGAGCTGGTGCAAAAGGCGATCGATCCCATGGTCGCCAAGAAATTCGGCCGCATCGTCAACATAACCTCCGGCTCGGTGAAAATGCCTCTGTTCGGCCTCGACCTGTCATCGGGCGCGCGCGCCGGGCTGACCGCCTTCCTGGCGGGCGTCGCCCGCTCGGTCTCCGCCTCCAACGTCACCATCAATTTCATGCTGCCGGGAATTTTCGACACGGACCGCTTCCGTTCCAACGTCGTGTCGACGGCGAAGAAGCGCGGCACCAGTTACGACGAGGCTCTGGCCATGAACGTCGAGTCGGTTCCGGCCAAGCGCCTCGGCACGGCGGACGAGTTTGGCGCGACTTGCGCGTTCCTGTGCTCGGCGCAGGCCGGCTATATCACCGGCCAGAACATTCTCATCGATGGGGGAAGATTCCCCGGCGCGTTCTGAGTATCGCTCCCTCGCGAAATCACCGACCCAAGGAGACACCCGATGAAACTCGTCCGCTACGGCGCACCCGGCCGCGAAAAACCGGGCATGATCGATGCCAAGGGTGGCATCCGCGACCTCTCGAAAATCGTGCCCGATATCGCGGGCGACGTGCTGTCACCCAAAGGCCTCGCCAAGCTGCGCAAGCTCAATCCCGACAAGCTGCCGCTGGTGAAGGGCAAGCCGCGTATCGGCCCCTGCGTCGCCAAGACTGGCAATTTCATTGCTATCGGGCTCAATTATTCAGACCATGCCGCCGAGGCCGGCATGCCGATCCCCAAAGAACCGATCATCTTCAACAAGGCGGTGTCCTGCATCTGCGGCCCGAACGACGACACCATGACGCCGAAGGGCTCGACCAAGCTCGACTGGGAGGTTGAGCTCGGCATCGTCATCGGCAGCCGCGCGCGCTATTTGTCCAAAGACAAGGCGCTCGACGTGGTCGCCGGCTATTGCCTCGCCAACGACGTGTCAGAGCGCGTCTTTCAGATCGAGCGCGCCGGGCAGTGGACCAAGGGCAAGGGCTGCGAGACTTTCGGCCCACTCGGGCCGTGGCTGGTCACCAAGGACGAGATCAAGAACCCGCAAAACCTCGACATGTGGCTCGACGTCAACGGCGAGAAGCGCCAGCGCGGCAACACCTCGACCATGATCTTCGACTGCCGCCATATCGTGTGGTGCTGCTCGCAATATTTCGTCATGGAGCCGGGCGATGTCATCATCACCGGCACGCCGCCCGGAGTCGGGCTCGGCATGAAGCCCGAGCCGAAATTCTTGAAAGCCGGTGACGTGGTCACGCTTGGAATCGACGGCTTGGGCGAGCAGCGGCAGAAGGTGGTGAAGTTCAAGGCGTGAGGCAAATACTCGGACGCGGGCGGACCTCAACTCGGATCGCGCGCTAGACTAATTGGGAAACAGGGCGGCCAGATCCTTAGCGCCCTGCTTCTTGGTCTCACCGTCCATCACGGCATTCGTTGCGGCAATCAGCGTCGCCACCACGTTATTCCTTTGCGCGACCGGGTTGTGGCTGTAGCCGCTGCGCTGAAAGAAATTCGCCGTCGGGACCTGACTGCGCCAATCGCCCGGCATCAACACCATGTCGAAGCCGTTGCCGTCGCCGGTTAGATTCATCATTTCAAGCTCGGCTGCGCTCAGTGCCGCCCCGTAACCCTTCTTATGGGCGAACACGATCGAATCGAGGAGCTTTTGCGTCTGCAGTAATGGGCCGACATCGAGATCGAGATTCATCGCGTGAATCGCCAAGCCTTTCGGCGTGTTTGCCAGCAATTCATGCTGCCCCCAATCATCGGGCACGCTGCGGGCGAAGGCAATCATCGCTCGCACCACCGCAATTGTTTTCTCCAACGCCGCCTTTTGTCCTTCCGGCAGCCCCCTCGCCTCGGCCTCCAGAATAGCCACGAACTTACCGCCGGACTCGGCCATCAGCTCGACGCTGTTGGTGGCGAGCAGCTGATTGTAGCCGAGCGCGGTGGTAATCGCCCGCGCACCAGGCCTGTTGTATTCAAGGCCGGCTTGCACGTCGTAGGCGCCGTTGCCGCTGGCCTCGAAGCCATAGATGCGCACGGCTTGGGCTTTGGTGAGGCCCGCGGCGGCTGCGACCTGCACATAGGCGCGCTTGAACTCGATTTCGTTTTGGGGCCGGCGCGGCAGGAATTTGTATTCCTGCATCGCGGCGTTGAGAAAGTCGGCGACGACCGGCACGGGCGGCGGGGGCGGCGTTTCCGCCTTTGGCGCGGAGGGATCGACTGGCTTCGGCGGGCCCGTATAGACCGGCGGCTGCGTCAGCACGTAGTCGTCGATGACCAGAGGTTCGTTACGCGCCCGCTTGGCAAACCGTGTTTTCCGTTTGTCGGCGATCGCTGACCAGTAGGCGGAAGCGGCAGCGACGTAGGCGCCGTGGATCTCGTTGTACTTCTCCAACGCACGGCGATATTCGGCCATCGCCGCCGACGACGCGATCGGCTTGGTTGATTGCACGCCGGTGACGTTCCCGGCAGCGGAGACGCACGTCAGCCATGCCACCGAAACCGGCATCATCACCGCAATCGCTCCGACAGCGATTTGCACGCGAGCGAAGTGTTTCACCCTCCCCTCGCCTCCAGCACCGCCTGCAGCGAGATGCGCGACCAGGCGGAGACTTTGTCGCGAAAGGCGATGTAGGAATCGCGCACCTTGTGGGCCGCGGCGCTTTTGCCGGCGAGTTCGCCGAGAACCTCGCTCGCCTGCCCGCGCGCGGCGGCAATCAGGTCCGGCGGGAAGGTTCGCAGCTGTACGTTGTCGCGGGTTGTGAGCGCGGCGAGCGCTTCGATATTGAGCCGCTCCATTTCGGCCAGCGCGTAGGAGGCTTCCGCCGCGCAGGCGCTGGTCACGATCGCCCGCATCTCCTCGTCGAGTGACTGCCAAGCTTTCAGCGAGACGATGCACTCGCCGGTACCGTTCGGCTTGTTGAAGCCGGGGCCGTAATAGAACGGCGCGAAGCGAAAAAGCCCGAGCGCAATGTCGGAGCCTGGCCCGACAAACTCCGCGGCGTCGAGCACACCCGATTGCAGCGCGATAAGAATCTCGCCGGGCGCGGTGGTCTGCGCGATAGCACCGAGCCGGCGATAAACCTCGCCTCCGAGGCCGAGCGAGCGGATCTTCAGGCCGCGCACGTCGTCGCGGCTTTTGATCTCGCGGCGAAACCAGCCGCCCATGCACACGCCGGTATTGCCGCCCATGAACGGCTTGACGCCGAACGGCGTATATATTTCATCCCACAGCGCCTGGCCGCCGCCGGCGTCGATCCAGGCGACATGCTCGTTCGGCGTGAGACCGAACGGCACCGTCGTGAAGAAGGCCGCCGCCGGCTCTTTGCCTTGCCAATAGAAGGCGGCGGTGTGGCCCATCTCGGCGACACCGGAGCCGACGGCATCGAGCACCTCAAAGGCCGGAACGATCTCGCCCGCTGCCGAAACAGTGATCTCAAGCCGGCCGCCGGAAAGCTTGCCGATGCGTTCAGCGATGCGCTCCCCCGACATGCCCGGGCCCGGCAGCCGCTTCGGCCACGACGTGACCATGCGCCAGCGCCGCTTGTCGTTCTGCGCCACCGCCGGGGCAGCCACGGCGGCGACCACGGCCGCGGCTCCGCCGCGGGCAAGCACACGGCGTGTCATCTTATTCATCGAGTTCTCCCTCGCCACAGAATCTACGGGCCAAAGCTGTGACATCAAGTCTTGCGGAAATCTCCTACGCTTGTCGTGTCAAGACCTTGCACGGTCACGTTTTTTCGGACAGAGGTGGGCAACAGGGCCTACACCTGGGAGTGGGAGCCGTCCATGGGCACAGCAAATTTCGGCATTGCGGGACTCGATTGGCAGCAGCGCGTCAACTGGGAGCGATTACGCGAGTACCGCATCGAGCGTGCGCGGCAGATGATGAAGAAGCACAAGCTCGGCGCGCTGTTGTGCATGTATGATGAGAACGTTCGCTACATCACCGGCACGCTGACGCCCGGCTGGAACAGGCTCAAGCCCGGCCTTCGCTACGCCATGCTGTGCGGCGACGGGCGCCCGATCCTCTTCGAGCAAGGCGACCTCGGTTTCCAGATCGAGCGGCACTCGCCGTGGATTCCGAAGAAAAATATCCGCCACTCGTTTGCCTGGATCAAAGGCGCCGCTGGTCCGGCGGCCACGCAGCAGGTGAAGAAATTCACCAAGGCGGTGAAACAGGCGATGAAAGAGAACGGCGTGGCCGGGCAAAAGCTCGGTTGCGACTTCATCGACATCAACATGCTCAACATCTTCAAGGAAGAAAAAATCAATTGGGCGGACGGCATGACGCCGATGATGGACGCGCGCGCGGTCAAGAGCCCGGACGAGCAGGAATGCTTCCGCATCGTCGGTGCCATCGGCGACGCCACCCATTGGGAGTGCATGAAGTTCCTGCGCCCCGGCATCACCGAGAACCAGGTGACCGCACACCTGATGCAATATCTCTACAACATTCCGGGCATGGAGGACGTGGAGGACGTGATCGTCTCGTCCGGCCCGAACACCTGGCCGAACTGGCGCAATTTTTCCGACCGCATCATCCAACCCGGCGACATCGTGTTCATGGATTTGGCGGCGCTGACCTGGAACGGCTACAAGTCCTGCTACTACCGCACCTACTGCGTGGGCAAGGAGCCGACCAGGGAGCAAAAAGAAACCTACGCGATCGCGCTGAAATGGCTTTACGACTCCATCGGCGCCGTGAAAGTCGGCGCCACCACGCGCGACATCGCGATGAAATGGCCGTCGGCGATGAAAACCTGGGGCTACGAGGATGAAGACCAGGCCGCCGCCAACCTCTGGGGACACGGGCTTGGTCTCGCCCAATACGATCCGCCGGTGATCTCCCGAATCTGGTCGCTCGATCATCCGATCGACATCCAGGAGGGCATGACCTTTGCTCTCGAGACGCAGCACGGCAAGAAGTACCGCTACGGCGTGCGCATCGAGGAAATGCTGATCGTGCACAAGAAGGACATCGAAATCGTGTCCAACTTCCCGGTCAAACAAATTACCGTAGTCGATCCGCTGCCGGGCTACGGGGATCATGTGAAGTGACGTCGAGCGTTGCTCGACGTCATCACCGGGGCGCCGCGAAGTACGGAAGGAACTTCACCTCTCCCCGGAGGGGAGAGGTCGAGCAAGCGATAGCGAGGGGGGTCGGAAGCTGAGGTTGATCCGCGGCACCCGAACCCCCTCACCCCAACCCTCTCCCCTCCGGGGCGAGGGAGACCGCCGCGAAACCTGGCACTGCCGAGATTGTGATGACGCGCCTCACCCTCCCGCTCAGCGATCGCACCGCGACAGACTCCGCGTGTGTTGGCCCAAAGGCGGCAAATCTGGCGCGGCTTGCGCACGCCGGCTTGCCAACGCCCGGCGGCTTTTGCATCACGGCGGATGCGTATCATCGGCAGATCGCCCATCTAGGGCTTGCGGACATGGTGCGCGCTTATCCTGACGCGGATCGGCCCACACAGCGCCGGCTGTCGGTCGAGATCAGGCTCAAGCTCTATCAGGGCGATATCGCGCCTGCGCTCAGAGCACCGATCCTGAAAGCCTGGAGCGAACAAAAAAAGCCGGCGGCGGTGCGCTCATCGGCGCTGATCGAAGATCGCGCCGACACGAGCTTTGCCGGACAGTTCGAGAGCTTCCTCGGCGTCGGCGACGACACGGAATTTCTCACTGCGTTGCGCGCCTGCTGGGCAGCGCTGTGGACGACGAATGCGCGCCGATCCATGTCGCAACACGGCCTCGATCCGGCGGGCACCGCCATGGCGGTGCTGGTCCAGCCGCTCGTTGCCGCGCGGGCATCGGGCGGCGGTTTGAGCGAGACCGCCGACGGACAAATGCTGCTGAGCGCGACGTGGGGACTGGGCTCGGCGATCGCCCAAGGCGAGGTGGTGCCCGATCGTGTCGTTCTCAGCCGCCAGGGTTTTCTGCGCAACAACGAAGCCGGCCGCAAGCATCATCGCGAAGCCTGCGTGCACGGCGCCGGCACCGCGCCACAGGCAGTGCCCGAAGAGCTCTCGTGCGCGCCCTGCCTCGAAGCCGGCCAAGCGACCGCGCTTGGGAGGCTGATGCGCAAGGCCGAGAGCGTGCTCGAGCATCCGGTCGAGATCGAGTGGGCGCTCGACGATGAAGGCTTCAAGCTGTTGCAGGCGCGGCCGCTGCGCGTCGAGCCCGCCTATGTTCCCGATGAAATCTGGCTCAAGCATCCCGGCCTCAACGGCCATCCCGCCGGCATCGGCTGGAGCTCGGGCCGCGCCGTGGTGGTGAATTGCGAATGCGAGCTGTCGCGCGTCGCCCCGGGCGACATCCTGGTCACGCGCGTCGCCGGCCCGGCGCTGAGCCATATTCTGCCGCGCGTCGGCGGCGTGGTCGCCGAGCTCGGCGGCTCGACCTCGCACCTGGCCTCGCTCGCGCGCGAGCGCGGCATCCCCATGGTGCTTGGCGTGCTTGACGCCACCCAGCGCATTCCCGACGGGGCGCAAGTCGCGGTCGATGGCGTGGCCGGCATCGTGCGGTGGCACGCCTGATGCCCACAGCGAAAACGCGTCCGCGCATATTCGTGACGCAGCCGGTCTCCGAGCACGCGCTCAAGCGCCTGCGCGCGGTGGCGCGCCTCAAGGTCTTTCCCGACTCGGGCCGCATCATTCCCAAGCGCACATTGATTGCCGAAGTGCGCAAGGCCGACATTCTGTTCTGCCTGCTGCACGACACGATCGATCACGATGTGGTCACCGCCAATCCGAATTTGCGGATGATCGCCGCGCAGTCGATCACGCCGTCGAACATCGACGTCGCCGCCGCTACCGGCCGGCGCATTCCCGTCACTGTGACGGCGCCCTTGACCACCGAGGCGACCGCGGACCTCAACTTCGGGCTGATGATCGCGGTGGCGCGGCGCATGGTCGAGGGCGACCACCTGGCGCGCGCCGGCAAATTTCCCGGCGGCCAGTCGGCCCATCTCATGGGCTCTTACGTGTGGGGCAAGACCGTCGGGCTGATCGGCGGCGGCGGGCTGATCGGCAAGGCGGTGGCGCGGCGCGCCCACGGCTTTTCCATGCGCGTGCTGTACTGGACACCGCGACGAAAATCCGAGCATGAGGAACGCGAAGCCGGCCTCACCTACGCGTCATTCGAGCGATTGCTGCGCGAATCCGATTTCATCTCCGTTCATTCGCCACTCAACAAGGACACGCACCACCAAATTTCCACACGCGAGCTGCGCTTGATGAAAAAGACCGCATTCGTCATCAATACGGCGCGCGGCGCCATTATCGACGAAGCGGCGCTGGTGCGCGCGCTGACCCGCAAGCAGATTGCCGGCGCCGGACTTGACGTGTTCGAGCACGAGCCGAGGATCGACGCGGCGCTGAAGAAAATGACCAACGTGGTGCTCACGCCCCACCTCGGCAGCGCCGTGCCGGAAGTGCGCGAGGAGATGGCGAACATGGTGGTCGACAACATCCTGGCGCTGCTGGCGGGACACAGACTGCCGAACTGCGTCAACCCGCAAGTGTTTGCCCTTTAATCGTCATTGCCGGACTTGATCCGGCAATCCATGCTGCGGTGACGCAAGCGGAATCCCCGCATGGATGCCCGGGTCAAGCCCGGGCATGACGAGCAGAATGGAGTGTTCGCCCATGCCCCGCCCATTGATCGCCATTACCGACAGCCCGTTCCCGTCGCTGGATCCGGCGAAGAAAGCGCTGGCGCGGATCGATCCCGAATACCGCATGGCGAAGAGCCCAAGCCCCGAAGACATTTTGTCGGTCGCGCGCGATGCCGACGCGATCCTCGTCACCTATGCCAAGGTGGCGGGCGATCTCCTCCGCCAACTCAAGCACTGCAAGGCCATCGGCCGCTTCGGCCTTGGCGTCGACAATATCGACCTGCCGGCCGCCAAGGAGCTCGGCATCGCCGTCAATTACGTGCCGGATTATTGCCTGCGCGAGGTGTCGGACCACGCCATGGCACTGCTGCTGGCGCTCGCGCGCAAAGTGACGTTTTCCAACAAGCTCGTTCAATCGGGCCGCTGGGAGGTGCCGCCCATCGTTCCGCTGCGGCGCCTGGAAGGCCAGGTGCTCGGCCTGATCGGCTTCGGCAACATCCCGCGCATGCTGGCGCCCAAGGCCAAGGCCTTCGGCCTGCACGTCGTCACCCACGATCCCTATGTGTCGGCGGAGGTGCTTGCGGCGGCGGGCGTTGAGGGCGTGAGCTTCGACGAATTGCTGGCGCGCTCGGACTTTATTTCCGTGCACGCGCCGCTCTTGCCGGCAACGCGCGGGCTAATGAATGCATCCGCGTTCGCCAAGACGAAAAAGCGGGCGTTCCTGATCAACACCGCACGCGGCCCGCTGGTCGATGAGGCCGCGCTTGCCGCCGCGCTCGATTCAGGCCAGCTCGGCGGCGCTGCGCTCGACGTGGTGGCGACCGAACCCCTGGCGAAGGATTCGCCGCTCCTTGGCCGCGACAACGTGATCCTCACGCCGCACACGGCGTTCTACTCGGTCGAGGCGCTGGAGGAATTGCAGACCAAATGCGCAAGCGACGTCGCGCGCGTGCTATCGGGCGAGAAGGCGGTCTATCCGATTTCAGCTTAGCGCATGATCCGGAAAAGTGGATACCGGTTTTCCGAAAAGACCACGCTCCAGCGAAGAATTCAGTCTGGAATTGCCCATGCAGCACCGCCGACCCTTCCTCTCCTTTGCGACGCTTGTGTATGCGGCCGCAGGCGCAACTCTGCTGTTCGGGGCGAGCGCCGCGGCGCCGGCCGCCGAGCCGGATGCGTTCTACAAGGGCAAGACCGTTTCGATCTATGTCGGCTTTGCCGCCGGCGGCAGCTACGATTATTTCGGCCGCCTCGTGGCGCGACATCTCGGCAAGCATCTCCCCGGCAATCCGACGGTGATTGCCGAAGCGATGCCGGGCGCCGGTAGTTTCACCGCCGCCAATTATCTCTACGCGCGCGCCGCCCGCGACGGCACGGTGCTCGGTATCGTCAGCCAAACCGTGGCGATCGAAGAAGCGCTCGGCACGCCCAGCGTCCAATACAAGGCGTCAAAGTTCAACTGGATCGGCCGCGCCGCGTCGGTGAACGAAGTGTCTTTCACCTTTCACACCTCGAGCACCAAGACGATCCAGGACGCCATGGCCCGCGAAACGACCATGGCGAGCACCGGTGCAGGCTCCCCTTCGGAGGCATATCTCAAGCTATTAAACAGCGTGGCGGCGACCAGGTTCAAGGTGGTCGGGCCCTACCCCGCTTCCAACGATTCCATACTGGCCATGGAGCGCGGTGAAGTCGACGGCGCGTTTACGTCCTACAACACACTCAAGGTGGCTCACCAGGATTGGCTGCGCGACAAGACGATCAACATTCTGGTGCAATATGGCGAGCGCTCGGCCGAACTTCCCGATGTTCCGTTCGCGGTCGATCTCGCCAAGACCGACGAAGACCGGGCGCTGATGGCGTTTTACGTCAGCTCCGAGCAGATCGGACGGTCCTTTCTCGCGCCGCCTGAAATACCGCCCGACCGGGTCATGGTTTTGCGCAAGGCCTACGATGAGACGATGCAGGACCCGCAATTCCTGGGCGAGATCGAAAAATCCCGTTCGGAATTCAATCCGCTGTCCGGAGAGAAACTACAAAAGCTGGTCGCGGCGGCCTCCGAAGTGTCGCCCGCGATCGTCGCACGCATTCGCCAGATTCTCGGCATCGCGCGATAAAGGCGCGCGCCTTTGCTGCCGCGACGCTGGCGACTACGCGCTGCCGGCCGCTTCCGCCGCGATCGCTCCCGGCCCCGGAATCGCCGCCGGCGGGCATTTGCCGAGGATGATCATGCCGAGGACTTCGTCCTTGGTCACGTCGGCAAC
>JBAUYV010000373.1:0-13029 GCA_049584975.1 Xanthobacteraceae bacterium
TAGCGGCCGCATCGTCACAGAGGCAAGCCTCCAGACGAAAACAGGCCGAATACATGACCGCCCCCGAACGCTTCGCAAAAAAAGTCAGATTTGCTCTTGCACCGCGGCCACCGTCCATACATGACCCTACGGACCCCCTGGTCCGCCGGCCGTGAATCAACGGCGGGCGACAACCAACAAGGGTAATAAAGTTCCTAAATTGGGCAATCTTGAGTCGGCGAGCGGGGGCGGCACGAAGGGATTGGCCGCGGCGCGGCGGGCCCCGAACGGGCGTGATCCCGCCGGCTATTGCCTTAGCTCCGCAGCGCTTGCAGGACGTGCTCCCGCAGGCGGACCGGATCGCGCTCGCCGCGCTGGGCAAATTCGATCACTTTTTGCGCTACCGTGTTGGCTTCCGGGTCATCACTCTCGCTGACACCGAGCGTGCGGCACACGTCAGCGTGGGCGCGCGTCATGATCGCGATGGCTTCCGGCTCGAACGCCTTGTTCTGGAAGAGGCGGTACACGGCCATGCGGCACACCCTCGCATTTCACAACAATCGGATCGGTGCCGCCTTTGCCCCGCGGCGCCCGAACCTATGATTGCTGTGCATGAGTATCAGCGTGCAGCGATCAATGCGCAAGTTGCATGGCGCAGCGTCCAGTCAACGCTGTGTGAGCGGCTGTGGCGGTCCCACGGGCCGCTTATGCTCACCTTCCGGCTATTGTGTTCTTGATTCGTTCTATGCTTCGTCCTATTGTTTTCGCTAAGGTGTCGAACGGGAAATCCGACAATCGCCCGAACGAGGGGGGTGGTGGCTATGGTCCAGTTCACGACGCGCATGACGCTTGCCGTTTGTCTTTTGGCCGCTTTGGCGGTGCCGGGGCGGGCGCAGGACGAGCGCCAGAACGAGCCGGGAAAATTCGACTTCTATGTGCTGTCGCTGTCTTGGTCGCCATCCTTTTGCGCGGCCGCGGCCGAACGCGGGTATGGGCGCGCGCCGGCGCAGCAATGCGGTGTGCGGCCTTACTCGTTCGTCGTTCACGGGCTCTGGCCTCAATACGAAAGAGGCTTTCCGGAATTCTGCCAAGTACCGGCGCCCCGGCTTGACCATAACATCGTCTCATCCATGCTTGATCTGATGCCTGCCCCGCACCTCATCTTTAACGAATGGGACCGGCACGGAACCTGCTCGGGGCAGTCGCCGACCGCTTACTTCGAGACCATACGCAAGGCGCGCGCGGTCGTGAAAATTCCGCCAGAGTATCTGGCTTTGCGGGAGCCGCTGACCGTTGCACCCGGCGCCGTAGGAGCGGCCTTTATCAAGGCCAATTCCGGTCTTGCCCAGGACGATATGGCGGTTGAGTGCGACAAGAAGCGATTGACCGAGGTGAGGATCTGCTTCTCCAGGGAGCTGCAATTCCGGCCCTGTCCGCAGGTTGCGCACCGCAGCTGCAGGCGGGACCAGATTCTCATGCCGCCGGTGCGCGGGTCGGCCGCAAACGCGGCAGGTTCCGACCGTGCGCCTCTCTGATCGCGTTGACCGCGGCGACCTGTCGCCGACGCCAAGACGTTGCTGCTAGTTTCAGCGATCGCCGCTTGTTTGCAGGGGCGGGTGCAGCAACCGTGATGAAGCTTCTTTTGCCGCGATGAATTATCAGCACGCGTTTCATGCCGGCAACTTTGCCGACGTGCACAAGCATGTGGTGTTGGCGCGGATCCTCACGCACTTGTGGGCAAAGCCTGCAGCCTTTCGCGTCATCGACACTCACGCCGGCGCTGGACATTACGACCTCCTTGCCGCGGAACCGACCCGCAGCGGCGAATGGCGTGACGGCATCGCGCGGGTGTGGGAGGCTGCGGCGCAGCATAAGTTGGCGCCGCCCGTGTCGGAGCTATTGGCGCCATATCTCAATGTCGTCGCCGCCTCCAACCCGGACGGCAGCTTGCGCACCTATCCGGGTTCCCCGCTCGTCGCGCAGCACCTGCTGCGGCCCCAGGACCGCCTGATCGCCTGCGAGCTTGAGCCGCGGTCCGCGGCGGCGCTGGCGGCGACGCTCCGCCGCGACCGTCGCGCCAAGGCGCTCGCCCTCGACGGCTGGACGGCGATCGGCGCCTATGTGCCGCCGAAGGAGCGTCGGGGTCTGGTTGTGGTCGATCCGCCGTTCGAGGAGGCGAGCGATTTCATGCGCCTGTCCGGCGCGCTCGCCGCGGCGCACCGTAAATGGCCGACCGGCATCTACCTGCTCTGGTATCCGATCAAGACGCGAGAGGCCCCCGACGCCTTGGCACGGCGGCTGCAAAGGCTGGCCATGGCGAAGATTTTGAGCTGCGAAATCATGCTTGGCCCGCCGCGGGTGGATGCCGGCCTGGTCGGCTCCGGCCTGATCGTGGTGAATCCACCCTTTACCCTCGAAGCGGACCTGCGGGTCCTGCTGCCCGCTCTCAGCCGGATCCTGGCACCGCGGGGCAGCCAGCAAATCGGCTGGCTGACGGCCAACCCGTAGTTGACCACTTTTCCACAGGTTAAAATTAGTTTAATTTTCACCCTCGGACTGTTGCTGGCTTGGACGTTCCGCCTCCGGTGGGGGGCTTGGCGGAGTGACTGCGGCCGTTTGCACGGCCGATGCTCTTTGCCCGTGTCGGATGTCCAGCCGAGCCGCCGCGCCGTGGGGAGCGGGGCGCAGCAACGGTGGGGAAGGGAGTCGCTCGATGGCAATGAGCGGTGTAGTCAAGTTTTTCAACGGCGAGCGCGGCTACGGGTTCATTAAGCCCGACGACGGTGGCCGCGATGTGTTTGTTCACATCACCGCCGTCGAGCGCGCAGGACTGAAATCGCTGGCGGAGGGGCAGCGCATCAGTTTCGACGTCGAGCCTGACAAAAAGGGCAAAGGTCCGAAGGCAGTCAACCTGGTCGTCACAGGCTTGGCGCCGTATCCACGCGCCCGCTTGTACGAGCGGGCGCCAGCTTTCATCTCTCTACCGGGCGCCGGCTCGTGGCGCTGCCGGATCAGCTATTCCACGATCAACCTGCAACGATGGTGATGCCATGATGATTTTGCGTTTCTCGCCGTCCTCGCCTTTCGTACGCAAGGTGCGGATTGCGATTGCGCTGTTGGGTTTTGACAAAGACGTCGCCATCGAGCGCTCCGACACCACCAATCCGAACGACCCTCTGCGGAAAATGAATCCGCTCGGCAAAATTCCGGCGCTGATCATTGAGGATGGCAGCGCGGTCTATGACTCTCGCGTGATCCTCGACTATCTCGACGATCGCGCCGGCGGCGGCAAGATCGTGCCGCGCGACTCGAAGGCACGCCTCGCGGCGCTGCGCCTGCAAGCGCTCGCCGACGGCATCCTCGATGCCTCGATCCTCACCGTATACGAGGGCCGCTATCGCAAGCCGGAAATGCACGAGCCGAAATGGCTGGAACTTCAGGCCGGCAAAGTGTCGCGCGCGCTGGGCGTGCTCGAAGCGGCGCCTCCGCCAATCGATCCCATGCCCAATGTCGGGCAGATCGCGCTCGCCTGCGCGCTCGGTTACCGCGACTTCCGCTTCGGCGGCAGCTGGCGCGGCGAGCATCCTCGCCTCGTGGCTTGGCTCGATAACTTCGCCGGACGCGTACCGGCCTTCGCAGCGACCAAGCCCGCGTGAAGTCCTGCGCAGCGCATCAATGATCTGAAGACGAGCCGCGCTGCCGCCGCTTTGTGCTCTTGGATTTTGTTGCCTTATCTCGCGCGCTGATTTGGCGGCCCGATGTTGCAGTGTCGGCGTCATCGGCGATGCTGGGATTACGGATGTGGTGGTTCCGCGCCGCCATATTTCAGACCATCAAATTTTAGGAAACTGATCGAGGCAATCCAAATTGATTCCAGTGGAGCCACATTTGATTCAAGGTACGCGACCGACAGAAGCAAAAATTAAGTGCAGCCGTCAGCATTAACTGGACAGATGGTCCTACCTCGTGGAACTACTTACATCGATGATGGTTCGGCGATACGGCAAAAGCGTCGCCATTCAAGCACGAGGTAATCATGTTTCGTTATTCTGCTCGAGGACTGATCCTGACTGGCGCAACTCTTGCCGCTATGCTTGTTGTCGCGCCTGCCTCGAATGCGGAGACCAGCTTCGATGGTGACTGGAATATCAGCTTCGTCACCAAGTCAGGACCCTGCCAACAGTCGTATATGGGTCTGGGTCGGGTCATCGATCACGTCATCTACTTTACCGGAGCGGGAAGTTTCTCCGGAAGTGTGGCGCCGAGTGGCACAGTGAGCATGCGGTTTTCCGTCGGTCCCAGCCATGCGGTGGGTGTGGGAGAGCTATCGAGCGACTCCGGTAAGGGAACATGGCGCGCCGACGTGACGGAGATGGGGATCTGTTCGGGCGTCTGGAGCGCGCAGCGCGGCGGTTAAACGCGCTGGTCTCAGTTCCAGCTTGCTGAAACAAAAACCCCAGGGCGTACGCCCTGGGGTTTTGCTTTGCAGCGTTGGTGCAGGTGCGCTCAGAAGCGGTAATTGATCCCGCCGCGGAACAGATTGGCGTCGAACGATACGTTTTGCGTGGTAGCGCCGCAGGCGCTGCCGCAGCTGAAATGACCGAGGTCGACGTAGAGGTATTCGGCCTTGGCCGTCCAGTGACCTGCGATGGCGAATTCGATGCCGCCGCCTGCGGTCCAACCGACATTGGTTGCGCTGCTACCGGCGAACCCGGGCAGCGAGGCCTTGATATCGCCAACGGCGAGACCGCCGGTCACGTACGGCATGAAACGGTCGGCCGCATAGCCGAGGCGTGCGCGGACCGTCGAAAGCCAGTCGTCACTTGTTTTACAGCTCGGGCAGCCCGCCACGCTGGTAGAACCGTTGATGTCGGCCCAATCGATGTCACCTTCGATGCCGAGCACCGCCTGTTCCATCTGATAGTTGTAGCCGATTGTGCCGCCGACGAAGCCGCCTGACGTGTCGAAACTGCTTGTTGTCGTCCAAGACGAGCCGCCCCAGGCGCCGCCGCCGTTCACGCCGAGATAGAAACCGCTCCAGGTATAGGCGGGTGGCAAGTAGGCCGGCGCCTTGTAGTAGGGAGCCGCGGGCGCCGGTGGCAAGTCAGCTGCAGCGGCCACACCCCCGAGCGCCGCTATCCCGACGCACGCAAGAACTACCCGTTTCATTAAAATCCTCCATTGCTCGGTACTGTGTTGATAGTATTCTTTGTGAGCTAAACCAGCTAGTGCTGAAAAGACACACGACTATTCTCTTTGTAGGTGATATTGTGGCAGAGATAAACTGTAAGGGTTACCGTTTATAGCTAAGTATATCTTAAGATAGACTGTAATATGGTAGAATAAATACTAATATTTGGTGGCAGTGCGATAGAAGAACTTGCGGTCCGCGGCGCGCCGCGCCAGGCCGTGCCCGCCGCGCCGCAACCGGTCGTGCGTTTAGAAGTGATAATTGGCGCCCACACGCAAGATGTTGGCCCCAAAGTTGTTGGACGTTCCAGTCACCGAGAAGTTCGTGTCTGACAACTGGAGATAAAGCCATTCAACCTTCGCCGACCAGCGCGGGTTGAAGAGGACTTCGACGCCCGCGCCTGCGGTCCAGCCGACGGTAGTGTGCGACTCCGTGAGGTTGAAGGAGTCCGCACGCAGGTCACCGAAAGCGAGGCCGCCGGTGCCATACAGAAGCACATTGTTTAGGGCGACGCCGCCACGCGCACGCAACGTGCCAAACCAGGGATTGGAAAACTCGAACGGCGAGATCGTGTCGTCGGCGCCGGACAGATCGATCTCGGCTTCGCCGCCGAACACGAACGAGCCGCGTTGCCAGTTGTAACCGCCGTCGATGCCGCCGCCGACGCCTGATGGATGGGTCTTGCTGTTGTCCACACCGCCCCACTCATAGCCGATGGTGGCACCCAGATAGGGCCCCATCCATAAGGCGGAGGGCGGCGGCGGTTCCGGCGGCGTGTAGTAGGAACCCATCGGCAGGTCGGCTGCGCGTGCCAGACCGGTCGCCGCAAGCATTAATGCTGCGCCAAAGAACGCTGCGCCGCGAAACATCCGCATAGTGGCCTCCCAAAAATGTCAACGAGCCGATGGACGGATACGCCGGCCAAGCAAGGTGGCGACGGCGCTGTGAGATTAGTCCCGTCCCTTGGTTAGGATTTATGGTGACGCCGAAGTTAAGCGTTGCTGAATCTGTGAGTAGTTCCAAGTTCTTAATGTTAAGAGAGTCTATACGGCGAGAGCTTTGTGCTTGGTTTTCGCAATCGGCGGATACAATGCCATTGCCGTGCTGACGGATTGTCGGCATGCGAGCGCTGGCTTCGCCGCGAACGCGTCACCCTGGCCGTTGGCCGCCGCAAGTCATAACTTCAGCGCAGCTTGCACACGCACAGGCATGAACGTTCCAAAGAAAGACATTGAGCCGGAGATTGAACCCGCCGAGGCGATTGAGAACGCCGGGGAGGATGAGGAACAATCTTTGCCCGAAGCGGATGCCGCCGATGCCACCGACGTCCGTGCCGATGCGGAGGAGGGCTCGCTTGCCGAAGGCCGCACCGCCATTATTTATTACGCCAAGCTCGCACCGTCGCGGCCCGGCGTCTATCGCATGCTCGACGCGCGCGGCGATGTGCTCTACGTCGGCAAAGCCAAGAACATCAAAAAACGTGTGACCGCCTATGCGCGGCCGGCCGGCCTCGACACCCGCATCGAGCGCATGATCGCCGCAACGCGCACCCTCGAATTCGTCGTTACCCGTACGGAAACCGAGGCGTTGCTGCTCGAAGCAAACCTCATCAAGCGGCTGCGGCCGCGTTTCAACGTGGTGCTGCGGGACGACAAGTCGTTTCCCTATATCCTGATCACCACCGACCATTGGGCGCCGCAAATCCTCAAGCATCGGGGTGCGCGCACGCGGCCAGGACAATATTATGGCCCGTTCGCCTCGGTGTGGGCGGTCAACCGCACCGTCAACGCGCTGCAGCGCGCATTCCTATTGCGTTCGTGCAGCGATCCGTTCTTCGAAAGCCGCACGCGACCGTGCCTGCTCTATCAGATCAAGCGCTGTTCGGCGCCATGCACCAAGGAGATCGACTTTCGCGATTATTCGGTGCTGGTGCGCGAAGCCAACGAGTTCCTTTCCGGCCGCAGCAAGACGGTCAAGGACGAGCTTGCCGGCGAAATGGAAAAGGCGTCCGCGGCGCTCGACTTCGAGCGCGCCGCCATCTATCGCGACCGCCTGTCGGCGCTGTCGGCGATCCAATCGCACCAGGGCGTCAATCCGCGCGGCGTCGAGGAAGCCGACGTGTTCGCCGTGCATCAGCAGGGCGGCTTCTCGTGCGTCGAAGTCTTCTTTTTTCGCACTGGGCAGAACTGGGGCAATCGGGCCTATTTCCCCAAGGCTGACCGTTCACTCGGACCCGGCGAAGTCCTGGCCGCGTTCCTTGCGCAATTTTATGACGACAAGCCGCCGCCACGGCTGGTTCTGATCTCTCATGCCATCGAGGATCGCGCCCTGCTCGCCGAGGCGCTTTCCAGCAAGGGCGGCCGCAAGGTTGAAGTGCTGCCGCCGCAGCGCGGCGAGAAGAAGGATCTGGTCGCGCACGCGCTTGCCAATGCGCGCGAAGCGCTGGGCCGCAAGCTTGCTGAGACCTCGTCGCAGCAGAAGCTGTTGCGCCAGCTTGCGGAAACCTTTGGACTGCCGCGGGCGCCGCGGCGCATCGAAGTTTTCGACAACAGCCACATCCAAGGGACCAACGCGGTCGGCGCCATGATCGTCGCCGGCCCTGAGGGCTTCCGTAAAAGTCAGTACCGCAAATTCAACATCCGCTCCGCCGATCTTACGCCGGGCGACGACTTCGCCATGATGCGCGAGGTTTTGGAGAGGCGTTTCAAGCGGCTCCTGGCGGAGGCGCCGAAACCTGCTCCCCTTGCGGAAGAGGGTGGCGAGCCGCAAAGCCGCGAGCCGGGTGAGGAATCTGCGCCGCCCAGCCCCTCACCCGCTCTGGCGGCGCTCGGGCATCCCCTCCCACAAGGAGAGAGCGAAGAGGAGCAAGCGGAGATCGATGAGAAGGACGAATCCCCCTGGCCGGATCTCGTGCTGGTCGACGGCGGGCAGGGGCAGCTCAGCGCGGCGCAGGAAACGCTGGGGGCGCTGGGTGTGGATGTGCCGCTTGCCGCCATCGCCAAGGGGCCGGACCGCGATGCCGGGCGCGAGACCTTCTTCCTGCCGGGCCGCGACTCATTCAAACTGCCGCCACGCGACCCGGTGCTTTATTTTGTCGAGCGCCTACGCGATGAGGCCCATCGCTTCGCCATCGGTTCGCACCGGGCGCGGCGCAAGCGCGATCTACGCGAGGCCGGCTTGCAGGAGATCGCCGGCATCGGCCCGAGCCGTAAGCGCGCGCTGTTGCACCACTTCGGCACGCTCAAGGCGATCGAGCGGGCCGCCGTGACCGACCTGATGCAGGTCGATGGCATCAGCGCCGAGACCGCACGCCGAATTTACGCCTTTTTTCACGACGGTGCGGCATAGGAGAGGGTGCATCGCGGGGGTCTGTCGGGTATTCTATGGCGGCACTAGATGATGGCCATGAATTCGACGACAACGCCGCCGCGGCGGCTGGGCGCGCATCCGCTGGCGCTGCCCAACATCCTGACTTACGGCCGCATCGTCGCGGTGCCGATCGTGGTCGGCTGCATGTTCTATCAGAACATCCTGGACGGTCCGCTGTGGCTGCGATGGGTGGCGCTTGCCGTCTTCATCGTTGCCGGCATTTCGGATTTTTTCGACGGCTATTTCGCCCGCATGTGGAGCCAGCAGTCTTTGCTCGGCCGCATGCTTGATCCGATCGCCGACAAGCTTCTGGTTGCCTCCTGCCTTTTGATGCTGGCCGCCGATAGAACTCTTCATGGTTGGGTGCTGTGCGCGGCGGTCATCATTCTGTGCCGCGAGATTCTCGTCTCCGGTTTGCGCGAATATCTGGCCGAGCTGCGCGTAAGCGTGCCGGTAACGGCGCTTGCGAAATGGAAGACCACGTTGCAACTCGTCGCCGTCGGGTTTCTCATTGCTGGCAGGGCAGGCGACGCTGTCGTTCGTGGAGTCACCGAGATCGGCATCGTGTTGCTGTGGCTCTCAGCGCTGCTGACGCTCTACACCGGGTGGGATTATTTGCAGGCGGGGCTCCGCCATCTCACCAAGGAGAATGTGTGACCATCAAGGTTTTGTATTTCGCGTCCGTGCGCGAGCGCGTCGGCAAGCCCGAGGAAGAGATCGAGCCGCCCGCGGGGATCGCGACCGTCGGCCAGCTAATGACGTGGCTCGCCGCGCGGGGTGAGCAATACGCCTATGCGTTCGAGAACCCGAAAGTGATCCGTGCGGCCATCGATCGCAAGCATGTGCGTCCCGACGCCAGGATCGAAGGGGCGGGGGAGATCGCGTTCTTCCCGCCGATGACGGGGGGATGAGGCCCTGCCGTCGATGACCACGACGATCCGTTTGCAGCGCGAGCCATTCGATATCGCCGTGGAAGTTGCGAAGCTCTCCGGCGGCCGCACCGATGTGGGCGCGGTCGTGACCTTCACGGGCATCTGTCGCGCTGACGAAAAGGGCGCCCCGATCGCGGCGCTGACGCTGGAGCATTATCCCGGCATGGCCGAGGCGGAGATCGTGCGGCATGTGGAGGAGGCGCGCGCCCGTTGGCCGCTCCTTGGCGTCACCGTGATCCACCGCCATGGGCGGCTCAAGCCGGGCGAGGTCATCGTGCTGGTGGCGACCGCTTCGAGCCATCGCCAGGCAGCATTCGCGGCAGCCGAGTTTCTGATGGATTATCTTAAAACCCGCGCGCCGTTCTGGAAGCAGGTGGAGACGGCCGGCGGCGCGGCCTGGGTGGACGCCAAGACGGCCGACGACAAAGCCGCGGAGCGCTGGGCCGCGCCGCCGCCGCAGCGCGACGCCGCGAAATAAACTGTGATTTTGTGACGGCGCCGAACGAATGCGTCATCGACGCCGTGCGGGCGTGCGGCTCTCCGATAATCGAAACTGCGCCGCCATGAAATCCACGAACGCGCGGACCTTCGGCGTCAGGTGCCGGGTCTGCGGATAGACCAGCCAGATCGGCTCCGCCTTCGGTTTGAACTTCTGCAGCACCGGTATCAGTCGGCCGCGCGCGATCTCCGTGTCGAGGTAATATTCGTGGAGCTGCGCCAGGCCATAACCGGCACAGGCGGCCTCGAATATGGATGCGCCGTCGGTGAAGCTCATCGTTCCTTTGGGCGTGAGCGTCGTCTCGCCGTCGGCGAAATTGAAGCGCCAGAGCCGGGTAAGCCGCGTATCGCGCGAAGTGAACGCTAGGCTATTGTGGCGGATCAAATCATCTGGCGATTTCGGTCGGCCGTGCTTGGCGAGATAGTTAGGCGAGCCGACGACTCGCAACGGCGTGGAGGTCAGCCGCCGCGCGATCAGCGTTGAATCCTGCAGGTCACCGAAACGCACGCAGATGTCGACGCCTTCCTCGATCAGATCGATATAGCGGTCGGTGAAGGTGACGCTGAGCCTGACGTCGGGATATTGGGCCTGGAACGGGCCGAACAGCGGCACCATTTTGATCCGGCCAAACGATACCGGCAGGTCCACGCGCAAATTGCCGGACGGCTTGTGTTGCGCCTCCTTGAGGACGTGCTCTGCCTCTTCGATCTCGGCAAGGGCCTGACGGCAGCGCTCGAAGAACGCTGCGCCATCGTCGGTGAGGCTGACGCGGCGGGTGGTGCGCGCGAGCAGCCGCGTGCCGGTCTGCTCCTCAAGCCGCTTGATGGCGTTGCTGACGCCCGATTGGGTGATGCCGAGATCGTCGGCGGCGCGGACGAAGCTCTTTCGTTCGGCCACCTTCACGAAAATCGCCAACGTCCGCAAATCCGCCATGGCTCAACCTATCACCCCAAGTGATAAATAAGATTACCACGTCGGCGATTATTCGGCGAGGGCCGAAGCAATAGGTTGCGGCCATGTGCAATGGTCCTGCGCGTTCAAGGCAGCGAGGGCCGGCCCTTCGATCGAGTCCTTCGGCTTCCGTTGGTATTTGCAAGGAGAACAATCATGAGCGCTGCGCAACACATATGCGATGGCCGACACCTCGCGCGCCACGCTTACACCCCGCCGCGCCGCCGGTGGTTCCAAGGGCTGGCCGCTTTGCTCAAGGAGTGGCGCCGACGCGCTCGCAGCCGTAATGAGCTCGCGGTCCTTTGCGACCGCTGCCTCCGCGACATCGGCGCGACGCGCTATGAGGTCTACCGGGAGATCAACAAGCCGTTCTGGCGAGCGTAAGCCGCGGCCGCACGTTCTTGCCCCTAGGCAGTGTCGCTCTTCTCAAACGCTTCATCGAGCAGGAAAATGTCGGTGAGCAGCGCGCGGATGTGAATGGAAGCGTTAAGATTGTCGATGATCTGCGACCCGATCACCCGCTGCGCCAGCACGAAGCGAATGACGGCGCGCGCCTTGGCGACGTCCCGCTTGAGCACCGCGATCATGTCGGCCGTCGCCTGCGCGGCGGCGCCGCCGGGCGAACCGAGATCGGCGGGCGTCGCCGCCGCCAGCAGGTCGAGCGCGACGTCGGCGCGGCGCAGCGCTTGGCGGATGCCAAGCCGATCGTCCGCTTCGGCTTTGCGTCCTTGAGCGGCGTAGGCGAGCGTAAGCTCATAGATCGCTTCGATGGCGTCGACGGCCTCGGCGACATTCTGCGGCTTCTCGGCCTCTGCATTTGCCATGGAGCTTCCTTCCGGGTGCGAGCGGATGAATAGGGAGTTGCCGGGCTTTACGCTTTCCAACGCGCCCCGTCGTGATGCTCCAGATATTCCTTGCGGCTGATCGAACCGCGGAACATTGCCCGCAGCAGATACCAACTGTCCGGCATCAGGGTGAAATACAGATGAATGATGACGATGGCGGCAATGGTCATCGCCGCCATGCCGTGGACCACGTAGATGATGCCCCAGGTGTCGCTGGGGAGCAGATACGGGTTGCGGCGCCACAACGGCGTGTCGATCTTCAGCAGCATCAAAAGACCGCTGACGACCACCGACAAGACCACGATCGCTACGCCGAGATGGTAGAGCTTTTGGGCGGCGTCGTACTTGCCGGGGAGGGGAGGGGTTTTGCGTGCGCCCAGCAGGTGCACGACGTTGCGCCAAAGGTCGCGGATATCGGCAAGGCCGATCCACATGTTGCGCCAATCCTGCCAGCCAATGGCGCGCACGATGTGAAAGATGACGAGCACCGCCAGCGCCACGCCGGTCATCCAATGAATGTCGAGCCACTCGAACTTGAAGCCAAGAATCGGCAGGAAGGCGGTAGCCATCAAGGTGAAGATGCAGATCGCCATCAGCCAGTGATAAAGGCGATCGAGCCCCTTGTGGCGCGACACGCGCGGCGACGGGGCCGCCGCTATCTGCGAATTGCCGGCTGGTGCCTCGTTCATGGCTGCGCGTCCTTCCGTCAAGACGATCCCTGGCGCCGCCGTTTGGCGCGCGCGCTGAGGACCGCGTGCAGGATGATGAAGGCGATGGCGTCGCCGACGAACACCGGCAGCAAATCCCAGTTGGCGCCGATTAGTTGGTTGGAGCCCCCATAGATCGATCGCGAATAGCGGAACAATTCCATGGCTGGTCCCTGGTTCAGGATATCGGTTTGGCGCCAAACGCGACGCCCGCATTACCGGCCATCCAGCGGGCCACATCCAATCCGCCGCCAGTCGCGTGTGGCGAGTGGGCGGCGCTCAGGGCGGCGGCCGCAAAAAGCGGCAGGAACATCGCCGGTGTTGCAGCCGCGCGGGCTGCATCGAGCACCCGGCCGATGTCATCCTGCAGCCGCTTGTTCGAAATGTCCGCTTCGTAGTGTCCGTTGAGCACCTGCGCGTGCAGGGCTACCGGCGCGCTGCCGATGCCGGGCGACAGAAGGGGAAGGGCGTCAAGAATACCGGCCGGATCGAGGCCGGTCTTTTTGGCGACGATGAGCATCTCGGTATGCAGCGCAATCGACACGGCGCCATAGGC
>JBAUYV010000374.1:0-20304 GCA_049584975.1 Xanthobacteraceae bacterium
CTATCATCGCGGCGATGAGCCGCGCCGGCTCAGGCTTCTGGCTGAGCTCGGCGCGGGCGCGGGCGCGCCGCTCGTCGCCGTCAACGATGCGCTCTATCACGCGCCGGAACGCCGGCCGCTCGCCGACGTGGTCACCTGCATCCGCGAGAAATGCACCATCGCCGAAGCGGGGTTGCGGCTTGCCGTCAATGCCGAACGGCACCTCAAGCCGCCCAAGGAAATGGCGCGGCTGTTCGCCGGTTTTCCCGATGCCATCGAACACACCACCGCAATCGCCGAAGCCTGCCACTTCACGCTCGGCCAGCTCAAATACGAATACCCCGATGAGCCGGTGCCACCCGGTAAGACTGCCCAGCAGCATCTCGAAGATCTGACGTGGACCGGTGCAGCCGAACGTTATCCGAAGCACCAGTTTCCAAACGGCATCCCGGATGAAGTAACAAAGCGGCTGAATGAAGAATTGGCGCTTATAGCGAGACTTGAATACGCCCGTTACTTCCTCACCGTCCATGATGTCGTCGCCCACGCCCGCAAAAAACTAAAGATTCTTTGCCAAGGACGCGGCTCCGCGGCCAACAGCGCGGTCTGTTACTGCCTCGGCATCACCGAGGTGAATCCGAACGAGAGCAAGCTTCTCTTCGCCCGCTTCATTTCGGAGAACCGCAACGAGCCGCCCGACATCGACGTCGATTTCGAGCATGAGCGGCGCGAGGAGGTGATTCAGTACATCTACAAGCGCTATGGGCGCGACCGCGCTGCGATCTGCGCCACCGTGGTGCACTACCGCTCACGCCGCGCCATCCGCGAAGTCGGCAAAGCCATGGGATTGACGGAGGACGTCACCTCAGCACTTGCCAAAACCGTCTGGGGCTATGGCGACGAATTGCCTGACGATCACATTCGTCAGGCCGGACTCGATCCCGCCAATCCGGCAATCCGCCAGGCGGTCTCGCTTGCCAATGCTCTCACCGGCTTCCCGCGTCATCTCTCCCAGCATGTCGGCGGCTTCGTGCTCACGCGCGAGCGGCTCGATGAAACCGTGCCCATCGCCAATGCCGCCATGGACGAGCGCACCTTCATCGAATGGGACAAGGACGACATCGATACGCTCGGCCTGATGAAGGTCGACGTGCTCGCACTCGGCATGCTGAGCTGCCTGCGCCGCGGGCTCGGTCTTTTGCAGCAGCATTACGGCAAGGATTACGCGCTGGCGACGCTGCCGCAGGACGATGCAGCGGTCTACGAGATGCTGTCGCGCGCCGATTCCGTCGGCGTGTTCCAGGTCGAGAGCCGCGCGCAGATGTCGATGCTGCCGCGATTGAAACCGGAATGCTTCTACGATCTGGTCATCGAGGTCGCGATCGTGCGCCCGGGACCAATCCAGGGCGACATGGTGCATCCGTATCTGCGCCGGCGCGACGATCTGAAAAACGGCAAGGAACCCGCCTATCCGTCTCCCCATCCGGCCCATGGCGACAAGGACGAACTGAAAGAGGTGCTCAAACGAACGCTCGGCGTGCCTCTGTTCCAGGAACAGGCGATGCAGATTGCCATTACGGCGGCCAAGTTCACACCCGACGAGGCGGATGGGCTGCGCCGCGCCATGGCCACCTTCCGCCACAACGGCACGGTTCATCTGTTCCGCGACAAGTTCATCGACGGCATGACCGCGCGCGGCTATGACCGCACGTTCGCCGAGCATTGCTTCGGCCAGATCGAAGGTTTCGGCGAATACGGCTTTCCGGAAAGTCATGCGGCGAGCTTCGCGCTACTCGTGTACGCCTCGGCATGGATCAAATGCCACTATCCGGACGTCTTCTGCGCCGCCATCCTCAACAGTCAGCCGATGGGTTTTTATCAGCCGGCGCAGCTGGTGCGCGATGCAAGGGCGCACGGCGTCGAAATCCGTCCTGCCGACGTCAACTTCAGCGACTGGGATTGCACGCTCGAAACCGCAGATGGCGGCAAGCACGCCGTGCGCCTCGGCTTCCGCATCATTCAGGGCCTTGGTGAAGAGGAGTTGAAGAAACTCGTCGCGGCGCGCGGCAACGGCTTTTCCTCGATCGAGCGGCTCGCGGCCATCGCCGGCGTCTCCCGCTTCACCATCGAACGGCTGGCGGAAGCCGATGCGTTCCGCTCCCTGAGGCTCGACCGGCGCGCCGCTTTGTGGGCCGCGCGCCGGCTCGACGCGATCGGCGCCCGTCCGCCGCGCCGATCGGCTTCCGCCAACGCCGAGGAAGCGTTGCCACTCTTGCGGCCGCACTTGAGCGGCGAATTTTTTCCGGAAGAAGCCGTCGCGCTTCCCGCCATGCCACTCTGCGAGCACGTGGTGGAAGATTACGTGGCGACCGGGTTGTCGCTGAAAGAGCATCCGGTGCGCTTTTTCCGCGATCACCTCACCGCGCTCAACGCGATACGCAACGCGGAGCTGCGCAGCGTCCCCCACCCTTCCCTCCCCGGCACGCGGGGGAGGGATAGGGAGGGGGCAGATTCGACTGTCACCGTCGCCGGATTGGTGCTGGTGCGGCAGCGGCCGGGCACGGCACAAGGCGTCGTGTTCATGACGCTGGAGGATGAAACCGACATCGCCAACATCATCGTCTGGCCCAAGGTGTTCGCAAAAAACCGCCGCACGGTGATGACGGCGCGTTTCCTCGCAGTGCGCGGCCGCCTGCAACGCGCCGGCCTCGTCATTCTTGTGGTGACGGAAAGTTTCGTCGACCTTTCCGCTATGCTGCCGTGGCTGCGCGAGGGCGGCGATCTTTTCTCACCAAAACTTTCAGGCGGTCCACTGCCGAACGGCGCCGAGCCCCTTATCCGGAGTCGGGATTTTCATTGAATGAAAACGATCAAACTATTCGAACAGCAAGGAGCCTGCCCATGTGCGGCCGCGCCAAACTTCCCGAAGACGTTTCCGAAATAAAGCTCGACCTCAAGATCGACTTCGACGAGACCGGCGACTACCGGCCGCGTTGGAACGCGGCGCCGACCTCCTAACTTCCCGTCGTCATCTCAAATCATGGTCAACGCACCCTCACCTTGATGCGCTGGGGACTCATCCCGGCTTGGGCCAAGGACATCAAGATCGGCTATTCGACTTTCAACGCGCGCGGCGAAGACATAGAGCAGCGCCTGGCCTTCCGCGGCGCCTGGAAGGCCGGCCGCCGCTGCCTCGTCGTCGCCGACGGCTATTACGAGTGGCGCGACTCAGATAAGCAACCGTTCGCCGTGGCGCTCGGCAATCGCGGGCCGATGACGTTTGCCGGCCTGTGGGACCTCTGGCCTGCACCCGACGGCAAGCCGTTAAAATCGTTCGCTATCGTTACCACGCAGGCAAACGAACTCCTCAAGCCGTTGCATGACCGCATGCCGGTACTCCTCGCGCCAGACTGCTGGGCCGCTTGGCTGGGCGACATCGCGGCCCGAGAGGGCAATCTCAAATCCATGCTAAAGCCCTATCCCGGCAGGAGAATGGCCTTTTGGCCGGTGGACAAGCGCGTCGGCAATGTCCGCAACGACAGTCCGGACCTCTTCGCACCATCGAGCGAACCGCTCTCGCCCGCCGGCGTTATCAGTGGCGCCTCAGGATGGCCACAACCGCGCCGCGTTGAGTAGGCTAACACGATACCCACATGGCAGTTGCGTGATTTCTTGACGAACTGTATCGTCTAGCGCCCGCCAAAGCAGGGTTTCCCTGCCGTACGCGGCACCGTCGCGCGGACCTAAGAACCCCGCGACACCGCGTCGCTGCAGAGACGTTAGCAATCTGCGGTAATGCGTCTCGAACGAACGCGGGCGAAAGACTTAAACGTAACGGCCCCGAAGACGGCCGGGAGGAAATAGTTGGGACCTTCCACCAGCCCTCTCCGCGACCTTGTGCGCAAGCGGGACTTTTACGCTGGCGGCTTGATGATCCTGCTCGGCCTGGGAATCGCTCTCAAGGGAGCGAGCTATCGGGCCGGCACTTTGATGCACATGGGTCCGGGCTTTATGCCGACGGCGCTCGGCATTATTCTCGTGCTCGTTGGCATTGCCATCGGCGTGGCTGCCCTGTCGCCCTCGCCGGGCGGCGAGCACGACGAGAGCATCCTGCCAGAAAGTCCACAATGGTGGGCTTGGTCCTGCATCCTCTTAAGCCCGGTACTCTTCATCGTCTTTGGACGTTACTTCGGCATGGCTCCGGGGACATTCGCTTGCGTCTTCATCGCCGCACTCGGTGACCGCACTGCAACGTGGCTCAGCACGTTCGTGCTTTCGACCGTCGTGACCATATTCGGCGTCAGCCTGTTCTCTTATTTCCTGCAAGTTCCAATGCCGATCTTCACCTGGGGGGGTGGCCTGTGATCACAACCGCGCTGTCGGACCTGTGGAACGGCTTCGGCGTCGCACTCGAGCCGCATAATCTGTGGTGGTGCTTCGTCGGCGTTCTGGTCGGCAACATGGTTGGCGTGCTGCCTGGCATGGGACCGCTCGCGACGATTTCGATCCTCTTGCCGCTGACCTTCGGCATGAAGCCGGTCGGCGCAATCCTGATGCTGGCGGGCGTCATGTATGGCGCTCAGTACGGCGGCGCGATCTGCTCGATCCTGCTCAATTTGCCATGCCACCCGCCCCATGCGGTGACGTGCCTCGACGGCTTCCCGATGACCAAGCAGGGACGCGGCGGCGTCGCGCTCGGGCTCACCGTGATCGCCTCGTTCGTCGGCGCCTCCTGGGGCATCACCGAAATGATCTTCCTGTCGCCGCTCCTGGTGAGGGCGGCGCTGCAATTTGGCCCGGCCGAGGTCTGTTCGCTGATGCTGTTGGGCTTGCTGGCCGGATCGACGCTGGCGCGCGGCTCGCCGCTCAAGGGCGTCGCCATGACGGTGCTCGGACTCTTTCTTGGCTCCGTCGGCACTGACCTTGAAACTGGTTCTGAGCGCTTCACCTTCGGCATGACTGAACTCGACGACGGTGTCGAACTGATCGCGCTGGCGCTCGGCCTATTCGGCATCGCCGAGTTCATGAACAGCGTCAATCAAATTGCGCCCATCAACACCAGATACACCAATGTCCGCCTCAAAGACATGCGGCCAACCAAGGCTGAAATGAAACGGGCGGTCGGCCCGATGTTCCTTGGCACTATCACCGGCAGTCTGTGCGCGCTCATTCCCGGCACCGGACCGACGATCGCGTCCTTCGTCGCCTACGCCGGAATAAAGAAGTTCGCGAAGTTTTTCGGGATAGACCAGGAAAAATTCGGTACCGGCCTTATCGAGGGCGTGGTCTGTCCAGAGGCAGCGACCCACTCCTCGGTTCAGGGCGATTTCATCCCCACGATGAGTCTGGGCATTCCCGGCGACGCGGTCATGGCGCTCCTGCTCGGCGCCTTGATGATCCAAGGCATCGTGCCCGGACCGCAGCTCATTTCACAACACCCCGATATCTTCTGGGGTCTGGTTGCCAGCTTCTGGATCGGCAACATTCTGCTCGTGCTCCTCAACGTGCCGCTGATCGGCCTGTGGGTGAAGATGCTGGCGATCCCGTATCGCTTCCTCTACCCGAGTGCGCTGTTCTTCGTCTGCATCGGCGTGTACGCCGCCAACAACGATTTCTTCCAAGTCGGCGAAGTCGTAGTGATTGGCGCGTTCGGATATCTGTTGCTGCGCCTCGGCTACCACCCCGCACCGATCCTGCTCGGTTTCGTGCTCGGCCCGCGCTTCGAGGAGAACTTCCGCCGCGCCATGCTGATCGCGCGCGGTGACATTACGGTATTCGTGACGCGGCCGATCAGCGCCGTCTTCATCGGCTTGTGCGTCCTTCTGATCACCACCCAGCTCTTTGTCCGGCTGCGCGGCCCCAAGGGCGGGTCCGCGGCCAGCCCTGGGCGTACCGACACGTCGCCGCCCATTTCGCCCGAAATGGCGCCGCAACGGATTCCGGTCACTCCCGCAGAGTAATTTTCCGCTCCCCTTACGGCTCGCGCCTCAGGACGACGGCTTCAATCCGCGTCCAAGCACCCGCGCGAGACGATCGGAGAACAATCGCGCATCTGCCGGACGTTCGCCATCAAGTACACGCGCCTCGTCGAACAGCAGATGCGCGGCGTCTTCCTTGAAGGTGCGTTCGCTGTCGTCGAGCGCAGCGAGCGCCGCCACCAATTCATGACGCGGGTTGATTTCGAGGATCGGCTTTGCCCCCGATGGCAGCCGTCCGGCGCCGGCGAGAATTTTCTCAAGCCCGCGGTCGGGTCCGCTATCGGGCGCGACCAAGCAGACCGCGCTATCGGTCAACCGGTCCGACATGCGGACATCCGAAACCGCGTCGCCGAGCGTCGACTTTAAGAATGCGACAAAGATCTTGACCGACGGGGCGGCCTCAGGCTGCGCCTCCTCCTTGGCGTCGGTGCGCGGGATGGCCGCGAGATCCGCTGCGCCCTGTGTGACCGACTTGAACGGTTTGCCGTCGAACGAACCGCCCGGCATCACCCAGAAGCTGTCGACGGGGTCGGGCAGCAGCAATACTTCGATGCCGCGCGCGCGGAAGCCTTCGAGATGGGGCGACGATTTGAGGCGCTCTATATCGTCGCCGGCGAGATAATAGATCGCGGCCTGATTGGGCTTCAGCGCGCCGACGTAATCTTTCAAGCTGCGCCAGGAGTCGGTTGAAGCGGTGGTCTTGAACCGGGCCAGCGCCAGGAGCGCATCGCGGCGTTCGAAATCTTCGTAGATTCCCTCCTTCAGGACGGCCCCGAACGTCTCCCAAACCTTGGCGTAAGCCACCGGCTCCTTCTCGGCGAGGCGTTCCAGCTCGGACAGCACGCGGCTGGTCGCACCCTTTCTGATCGCGGCAAGGAGCGGGCTCTCCTGAATTTTTTCACGGGAGACATTCAGCGGCAGATCGGCACTGTCGACCACGCCGCGAACGAAGCGCAGGTAGCGCGGCAAAATATCCGCGTCATCGGTAATGAAGACGCGCTTGACGTAAAGCTTGATCCGCCCCTTACGGTCGGGATCGAACAGGTCGAACGGTCGCGAGCCGGGCACAAAGAAGAGGGTCGTATAATCCTGCCGGCCCTCGGCGCGAAAATGGATGGTCAACGCCGGATCGTCGAACTGACCCGCAATGCTACGATAGAAATCCGTATAGTCGCCGTGGGTGATCTCCGCTTTCGGCTTGGCCCACAGAGCGGCGCCGTCGGTGATCTCGGCAGCCTCCGCGCCAGGCTTTTCGACGAGCGAAATCGGCACCGGGACATGACCGGACTGCGCCTTGACCAACCGCTCCAGCGTATGCCGCTCGGTGTAGGTCTTCGCGTCTTCCAGGAGATGAAGGATGACGCGGGTGCCGCGGCCGAGTGCGTCGGCGGGCACCGACGTTACAGTAAAAGTCCCTTGCCCGTCCGATGACCACAGCCAACACGCATCGGTGCCGGCGCGGTGCGACAGCACATCGACCCGCTCGGCCACCATGAACGCCGAATAAAAGCCGACGCCGAAGCGGCCGATAAGGGCATTGCTCTCGCTCGCCGTGCCTCCCTCCCCGGCTTCGCCCGCCTTGCCGCCATCGGCCGCCGCGATGCGATCGAGGAACGCCTTGGTGCCCGAACGCGCAATGGTGCCGAGCGCCTCGACCATTTCGTCACGCGACATCCCGATGCCGTTGTCCTCAACGGTCAGCGTCCGTTTGTCGGCATCGATGGAAAGCATGATGCGCGGCTTGACGTCGTCGCCGAGCAGGGCGGGCTGGGCGATGGCCTCATAACGCAGCCGTTCGCAGGCATCGGCGGCGTTGGCGACCAGCTCGCGCAAAAACACCGATTTGTCGGAATAGACCGAGTGCACCATCAGGTGCAGAAGCTTTGCCACGTCGGCCTCGAATGGCCGGCTCTCCGAACGGTTCTCCTCAGTCATTGTCGTAAGGCTCCCCAGCAACAGTTTCTTGGCCGGAGATGGAGAGATGGGGCTATGGATTCAAGGTCGCTGCAGCAACTGTCGCGTTATCGGGGCGACGGCGAAACGGCCTTCGCGGCATAACCGACAGTCAGACCGGCACCCGCACGGTCGCCCTTAACCCCCCAAGCTGAGAGTCACCGAGCATAATGTCGCCGCCATGGGAGCGGGCGATGTCGCGCGCGATTGCGAGTCCGAGCCCGGTGCCGCCCTCATCCTGATTGCGCGCGTCGTCGAGGCGCAGGAATGGCTTGAACACGTCCTCGCGCATGGCCGCAGGAATGCCGGGCCCGTCGTCATCCACCGTCACCGTGAGCCAGCGGTGATCGCGGTGGCCGGTGATCGACACATTCGAGGCAAAGCGCACGGCATTAGAGACCAGATTGGCGAGACAGCGCTTGAACGCCGCCGGCCGCACCGTCACCACGGGCGGACCGTAGAACGCGACGTTGAGCCGGTGCCCATTGCGCTCCGTATCGGCCTTAAGCTCATCGAGCAACGCCTCCGTGTCGGTCGGCGCCGATTGCTCGCCGGTGTCGCCGCGCGCGAACGACAGATAAGCCTCCAGCATGGCGGCCATCTCATCGACGTCTTTTTTGATCGCATCGATCTCCGGCCCCTCGCCGAGCAGCGCCAGTTCCAGCTTGAAGCGGGTGAGGATCGTGCGCAGATCGTGCGACACGCCGGCCAACATAGTCGTGCGCTGCTCAATGGAGCGCTCGACGCGCCCCTTCATCTCCATGAACGCCGCCGCGGCGCGGCGGACCTCGCGCGCACCGCGCGGGCGGAAATTTGGCGCCTCGCGCCCTTTGCCGAACGCCTCAGCGGCATCGGCGAGGCGCACGATCGGCCGGATCTGGTTGCGCAGGAACAGAATAGCCACGGTGAGGACTACCAGCGAGGTTGCCACCATCCACACCAGGAACATCCACGAATTCGGATCGTAGACATCGGCGCGCCGGGCGAATACGCGCATGATCGTGTCATCAAGCTTGATGCGGATTTCCACGATGGAGGAGCGGCCCACCGTGTCGATCCAGAACGGCAGGCCGATCTGCCGGCGAATTTGATCGGACAACGCCACGTCAAGCTCGGAGAAGAACGGCTTGGGGCTCGGCGGCGGCAGCTGCGTCTCCGGCGGGAAATCGACGACGAGGCCGAGCCGCTCCTGGGCGATGCGCCGCAGTTGCGCGCGGTCGGCGCCCTGCGGATAGGTCTTGTAGACGTCGATAAGGGTGGCGATCTCCTGCGTCACCGCCGAAGCGAGATATTTGGTGACCAAATCCCAATGCCGCTCCATGAACATTAGGGCGACCACCGACTGCACAATCACCATGGGCAGAATGATGATCAGGAGCGAGCGGGCATAAAGTCCGGTCGGCGTAAGCGCCTTGATCTTTTGGGCGACGCGGACCCAAGGCCCCGCGATCGGTCCGGCAATATAAGCGGCGCCACGCTGCACAGCGTTCGCGGCGCCCGCCAAGTGGCCGGCGGCCGTGCGCAAATGTCCGAGACCCTGGTCGAAACTGGTCATCGCACCGCTCACATCACCGCCACCAGCCGATAGCCGATCCCGCGCACGGTCTGCACGATCAGCGGATTGGCCGGGTCAGTCTCGATCTTGCGGCGCAGCCTGTTGACCTGCACGTCCACGGTGCGCTCGCTGACCGCCTCGCCGTTGCCTGCTAGCGCTTGGCGCGGCACGGTTTCGCCTACGTTGGTCGCCAGCACGCGCAGCATCTCACACTCGCGCTCGGTGAGGCGGATCGCCTCTTCACCGCGCCGCAATTCCCCGCTCGCCATGTGAAAGACGAATGGACCGAAGCGCACCGATTGCAGCGGCGCCATGCGCGGCGGCTGAACGTGCTTGAGAATGTTGGCGACCCGCAATGCCAATTCGCGCGGCTCGAACGGCTTTGCCAAATAGTCGTCAGCGCCGAGTTCGAGGCCCTTGATCCGACTCTCCTTTTCGTCGCGTGCCGTCAGCATCAGGATCGGCACGGCCGATGTGACGCGGATGGCGCGTGCAAAATCGAAACCGCTTTCGCCGGGCATCATGACGTCGAGGATGAGAAGATCGAACTTCAGCCCTTCGAGCTTGGCGCATGCTTCGGCGGCGGTCTCGGCGGTGGAAACCCGGTAGCCTTCGCCATGCAGGAAGCGCGACAGCAATGCGCGGATCCGGCGGTCGTCATCGACGACGAGCAGGTGCGGCGCGTCGTCGGCAGGCTTTGCCGGCGCCGCGGCGGTCATGAAGCGCCGTCTCGGGGGTGCCGGCGCGTGCCATCGGCCTGCGCGATCAGTCGCAACACGTGATCGCGATCCCCGGCGTTGATCATGCCGGCAAGAAAACGTCGCGCCGCATCGTACCCGCCGGGCCCGAGCTCGGCCAATACGGACGCGATGCGGGCCGTCTGCAGGCCGACCAGCTGCATCGCCAACGCCTCGCCTGCCGGCGTCACGTAAAGGAGCCGCTGGCGGCGATCGTTCTCGCCTTCGCGCTGCACGATGTAACCGTCGTCGATGAGCTGCTTGAGCACGCGGCCAAGCGACTGCTTGGTGATCTTGAGAACGTCGAGCAGGTCGGCAACCTTCATGCCGGGATTGCGGTTGACGAAATGCAGAACGCGATGGTGCGCCCGTCCGAAGGCGAGCTTGGCCAACACTTCATCGGGATCGCCGACGAAGTCGCGATAGGCGAAGAAGAGAAGTTCGATGAGATCCCAGCACGGTTCGGACGCCGGCGTTGGATGTTCGATCGCTGCCGCGGCGCGGGACATTGCTGGAGTAGTGACGCTGATGTCTGCCATTTATGTCAGCACTATTGACATATTTCGGGTTGGTTGTTAACAGAAAGAAGCGTTATCACGACGGCAGCTGGCCCATCCCACCACCCCCGAACGGTGTTCGTGTGGGCCAGTTGAAACCATACTGGGAGTCCCGTCCCGACGCAAAAGTCCCAGAATCTCTAGAATTCTGGGCAGGAACGGACTCCGCAAGGGAGGCAATGCCTATGGCCGTGCCCTTCGACCAACGTTCCGACGTCATCTGGTTCGACGGCAAGCTCGTACCCACCGCCGACTGCAAGATCAGCGTGCTCACGCACGGCCTACATTATGCGAGCTGCGTGTTCGAAGGCGAACGCGCCTATGCGGGCGTGATATTCGAGGGCACCAAGCACTCCGAGCGGCTGAAGAACTCCGCCAAGATCCTCGACTTCGAGATTCCGTATTCGGTGGCCGAGATCGACGCCGCCAAGCAGCTTGTCCTCGACAAGAACAGCCAACGAGACGCGTATGTGCGTCCGGTCGCTTGGCGCGGCTCGGAAGCGCTCGGCGTCTCGGCGCAGCAAAACAAAATTCACCTCGCCATCGCCACCTGGGAATGGCCGAGCTATTTCGATCCGGCGCAGCGCCTCAAGGGCATCCGCCTCGATCTGGCCGAATACCGCCGTCCCGACCCGAAGACTGCTCCCTGCCTTGCCAAGGCGGCGGGCCTCTACATGATCTGCACCATCTCCAAGCACCGGGCCGAACAGCGCGGCTACGCCGACGCCATGATGCTCGACTGGCAGGGCCGCGTCGCGGAGTGTACCGGCGCCAACATCTTCTTTATCAAGGACGGCAAGATTCACACCCCGATTGCCGACTGCTTCCTCCCCGGCATCACGCGCGCGACCGCGCTCAATCTGGCGAAGCAGAGCGGCATCGAGGTGATCGAGCGCCGCATCATGCCCGAAGAACTCGGCAGTTTCTCCGAGTGCTTCATCACTGGCACCGCGGCCGAGGTCACGGCGGTGTCGGAGATCGCCAACTGGACGTTCACGCCTGCACGCATCACCGCGCAATTGATGCGCGACTACACCAACACGGTGCAGCCAAAGGGCAAGGCCGCGGCGGCTTGACGGACTGCCGGTAAGGCCCGCCGCGGCGATTACACTTCCGCAGGGACGCGAAGCCTACGGCTTCCGGCGCTTGAAGCGCCCGTGCCCCTTTTGCCCATCTCAATGGCCAGTCGCGCAGGCTGCAACGCTTTGCCGGACGCCGTGAGTGCACGCCGGGTCGGCCGCGCAACACTGCACTTCTGCTCATTACGTCATATCCTCTAGAATACAACGGGAGGCGCACGAAAATTGGCGAAAATTACCATGAACGGTATTGCCGTCATGTTGATCACGGAGGCATTCACGTGCGACTCATGCTTGGGACTGTTTTGATTGTCGCCATGACGGGCTCCGTGCAGGCCGCCGATATCCAACTCTACGCCGCCGGAAGCCTGCGGGCCGCGCTGACCGACGTCGGCAACGCGTTCGCAGCCGTCACCGGGCACCGCGTCCAGGAAAAATTCGGCCCCTCCGGAGTACTCAAGGACGAAATCGTGGCCGGCGCGCGGGCGGACGTGTTTGCCTCAGCCAATATGGAATATCCGCAGGCGCTCAATCTTGCCCACAAGAGCGGACCGGTGACGCTGTTTGCCCGCAACAAGCTGTGTGCGCTGGTCAAGCCGGAGTTGAAGGTCAACAGCGCGAACCTCGTCGACCGTATGCTCGACCCGGCGATCAAACTCGGGACTTCGACGCCGAATTCCGATCCGTCCGGCGGCTATGCCTTCGAGGTGTTTCGCAAAATCGAGGTCATCAGGCCGGGCGCGCGCAAGGTGCTTGAGAACAAAGCGCTGATGCTAACCGGAAACACCAAGAGCGCCGTGCCGCCGGCCGGCCGCTCGCCTTTTGGCTGGCATATCGCCGAGGGCCGCGCCGACATCTTCCTCGCCTACTGCACGGCCGCCGCTGAAGCGCGAGTTCAATATCCTGATCTGGAGATCGTGGCGCTACCCGGCGATCTCGCGGTTGGCGCCGATTACGGCCTGACCGTGATAACCGGCGCGCCGCCGGTCGCGGACGAATTTGCGCGGTTCATCCTGGCGCCCGCCGGACAAAAGACTTTAGTCGGCTACGGCTTCGCGCCGGGCCAAAGCGAGAGGTGAATATGATGAAGCTCAGTGCACGCAACAAGCTCAAAGGCACCATCGTCGAGGTGAAGAAGGGCGCCACCACCAGCCATGTGAGAATCGATATCGGTGGCGCCGTCGTCATCGCTTCGATCACCAACGAGGCCGTCGAGGAGTTGCGCCTTGCCGCGGGCCAGACCGCCTACGCGGTCATCAAGGCAAGCGACGTAATGGTCGGCGTCGACTAACCTCGTCCCGCCCGATTGCCAACGGCAAGTGATGGACGCTTTGCAAGAGCCCTGCATTGTGCCACTCTCGCTATATCTGATTATATATGACGAGGCTGCTATGGCATGGCGCTTTAGCCCCCCGCCGAGCCGATGTATCGTGACGCCACGAGAGCGGAGCGGTCATCGTGAGCGAGACCAGATTGACGTTGCGGGTGGACTTCGGTTCGAAACGGTCGGTCGGGCCGGGGAAGATCCGCCTTCTCGAAGAGATCGGCCGAACCGGTTCGATCTCGCAAGCGGGACGGAACCTGCACATGTCCTACCGGCGTGCGTGGCTTTTGATCGACGACATGAACAAGTGCTTCCGCCACCCGGTGGTGAGCACGAAGTCCGGCGGTTTGCAGGGCGGCGGAGCGGTGCTCACCGAATTCGGCGCCGGCCTGGTGCGGAATTATCGCAGCATCGAGACCGCGGCGTCGAACGCCGCCGAGTCGCGATTGCGCGATCTGGAGACCGCCTTGCGCGCACCGAAGCGCGCCTCGGCCATACAAAGCCGCAGAATCTCGATGCGCGTCGGCAATCGGTAGCGACGCGATGACGATCGAACGCCGTTCATTGCTGGCCGGGCTGTCCGCCGCGCTGCTGGTGCCGCGCCTGGCCCGGGCCGCAAGCGTGACCGATTCCGTCGGCCGCGCCGTCGCCATCCCCGACAAGATCGAGCGTGTCTTTGCCGCCGGCCCGCCCGCCGCCATCCTCCTCTACACCTTTGCGCCCGAACTGCTGCTTGGCTGGACCCGCAGTCTCGAGTCGCCGCAATGCGAGTTTCTTGGCGCAGGGGCTTGCGACAAACCCGAAGTCGGACGTCTCACCGGCCGCGGCAACACCACCAATCTCGAAGTGTTGCTCAAGCTCAAGCCCGATCTCGTCCTCGACTTCGGCACGATCAACGACACCTACATCTCGCTCGCCGACAAGGTGCAGGAGCAGACCGGCATTCCCTATGCCTTGCTTGACGGCCGCTTTGACGCCGCGGCGGCCGTCTATCGCAAGCTTGGCGAAGTGACTAAACGGCCGCGTGAGGCCGAGGAATTCGCTCGCTATGCTGGTCGCATGATCGCGACCGTCAAAGCCCGGGTCGACAAGATTGCTGCCGCTGATCAGCCGCGCGTCTATTACGCCCGCGGTCCCCGCGGACTGGAAACCGGATTGGGCGGCTCGATCAACGTGGAGACAATCGAGTTCCTTGGCGCCCACAATGTCGCCGCCGAACGACGCGGCGGGATGGCGACAGTCTCGATCGAGCAAGTTCTTGCCTGGAATCCCGATGTAATCATTACCATCGAGCCGGCGTTCGCGGCGAGCGTGCGCAACGATCCGGTATGGGCGCCGGTGAAGGCGGTGCAGACCGGCCGGGTCTATTTGTCACCGACCATGCCGTTCGGCTGGGTGGATTTTCCGCCGTCGGTCAACCGGCTGATCGGGCTGCGGTGGCTCAGCAAGGTCCTTTATCCGGATCGCTTTCCGGAGGATCTGCGGCCGATCACACGCGAGTTCTTTCAGCGCTTCTATCACATGACTCCGACAGACGCGCAGATCGGACGGATATTGGGGTAAGAGCCTGATGCCACTATGAGGTGGGACACCCCTCCTGTGGATCGCGGGATGAGCGAAAGGGTTTGAGGTTGCGAAATCTCCTCACCGTCGCGGCTGCGGTCCTGATGCTTGCGGAGATGACCGCATCGGCCGGCGCCGATCCGTTCGGGGACGGCCTGGACGCATTCAATGCGGCCGATTACGCGCAGGCGTATGCGATCTGGTGGCGGCTAGCGAAAGAAGGCGACGCCAAAGCCCAGGCCTCCTTAGGATTCATGTACTATTCGGGCAAAGGCGTGCGGCGCGACGACGAGCAGTCGCTGTACTGGTTTCGCCGCGCGGCTGACGCCGGCCAGCCGACCGCGCAGCTTTTTCTTGGAATGCAATACTTTTACGGCCGTGGCGTCCCGCGCGACCTCGCGCAGGCTTACTCGTGGTGCGACATCGCCCTCTCCAACGGCTATTCGCAAAGTCTCTCCTGCCGCGACGCGGTAGGGTTGAAGATGACCTCCGACGATCAGCGCCGGGCTGCGGAGCTTACGGCCGAGTTTTTCCGCACCCACGAATTTCGCAACTGATTCGATTCCGGATTTGCCCTTCAGACCCTCGTCCCGAGCTCTTCGGCGGCGCAATAAGTGCTATCGGGCCAGTGTTACTTTAGAATTGCAACAATTCGGCTTGAGTTGGGCCCGGTTTTGGCGCAGTTTGACTCAGGGCAAAGAGTTCCAAAAAGGCCAGTAATCCTGGCCCGTTAAGTTGCGCCCCGCGAGGAAAACCAAGGAGACGGCAATGGCAGAAGATTGCCACGCGCGACGCATGCCGGCGATGCGCATGCGCACGACGATCATCATACGGCGGGCGGCGGCCCGTTGTCTGAGATCGCTCGGATCAAGGCGTCGCGACGAAGCTTCATTAAAGGTGTCATCGCCTCAGGCGCTACTTTGGGCGCAACCGGCTATCTGTTCCGCGCCGGCTCCGCGCAAGCGCGCAGTGTCGGCGCCGTCGAACGCCTGGTGAGCCTGAAGATCAACGGCCAGACCCGGCGCGTCGACGTTTTACCCCACGAAACACTGGCCAACACGCTGCGCTACAAGCTCGGCCTTACCGGCACGAAACTGTCCTGCGACCGCGGCGAATGCGGCGCTTGCACCGTGATCGCCAACGGCACCACCATTTATTCCTGCACGACGCTCACCCACGCGGTTGCCGACAAGGACATCACCACGATCGAAGGCGTCGCCAAGGACGGGCAACTGCACCCGGTGCAAAAGGCCTTCATTGCCGAGATTGGCCCGCAATGCGGATTCTGCACGCCGGGCCAAGTGATGTCGGCGGTGGCTCTGCTGCAGGTCAATCCTCACCCCACCATGGAAGAAGCGCGCCGGGCCATGTCCGGCAACCTGTGCCGGTGCGGTTCCTACAACCAGTACCTGGCGGGTGTGATGCGCGCCGCAAAGGGCGACTTTGCGTCGGCGGGAGGCAACAATGGCTGATTACAAACTCGTAGGCAAAAACTTCACACCGCCGGATATGATTGCCAAGGTCACCGGCACCGCCAAATATTCCGAAGACTTCCGCGCCGAAGGCATGCTGCACGCGAAGCTGTTGCTATCACCGATGCCGCATGCGCGCGTGCGCAACATCGACACTTCGGCGGCGCTGCAGATGAAGGGCGTGGTCGCCATCATCACTCCTGAAGACGTGCCGCAATTTCCGCCGCCGACTGACCCGATCCTGTATCGGGAGCCGGTCTATGCCGGCGCGCCGATCGTGGCAGTCGCCGCGGAATCTGAAGAGATTGCCGCGGCTGCCATCGAAGCGATCAAGGTTGATCTCGAGCAGCTCGACCACGTCGTCGATCCACTGGACTCGCTCTATCCGGGCGGCGTCAACGCGTTCAGCGGCGGCAATGTCGCCAACATCAAGCTGCCGCTGCAAACGGTGAAGTGGACGGCCAAGGATTTCGAAGGCTTCGACCAGGGCAAGATGCCCATGGGCAAGCCGGCGGAGGAATGGAAGTACGGCGATCTCGACGCCGGCTTCGCCAAAGCCAAGGTGATCGTCGAGCGCAGCTTCCAGACCGCGGCCACGTCGCACCATTCGATGGAAACGCGCTCCAACATGTCTTACTGGCAGAACGGCAAGTGCTACGTGCACGGCTCGATGCAGAGCCAGTCGTTCGTGGTGCCGAACATCGCGCGCCTGCTCGGCATCAAACCCGAAGACCTCGTGTTTGTCGCCGAGTATTGCGGCGGCGGCTTCGGCTCCAAGGGCACCGGCTATCCGCTGGTGGCGATCTCCGGACACCTGTCCAAGAAGGCCAACGGGCGTCCCGTGATGCTGCGCGTCTCGCGGGAAGAAGAGTACGCGAACGGCTCGGGCCGCGCCGGCTTCCAGGGTTGGGCCAAGATCGGCTTCGCCGAGAATGGCCGCGTCACGGCACTCGACATCTTCGTCGTTCAGGACAACGGCCCGAACATCGGCTTCTGGGACTTCCGCAATGCGGGTGAAACCGCAGAGGTCGTCTATCAGCCGGAAGCGATGCGGTGGCGCGGCACCGCGGTGCTGACCAACACACCGCCGCGCGGTCCGCAACGCGGTCCGGGCGAAAACCAGACGGCAATGACCATCGAGCCCATGATGGATGAGGCCGCCCGTCAGCTCGGTATCGATCGGCTGGAAATCCGCCGCATCAACGCACCGGACAACGACGGCTTCCAAGGCGAAGACGCCAAGGGCAAGCTGACGAGTGCATACCTCAAGGATGCGCTGGTTAAGGGCGGCGAGCTGTTCAACTGGGCGGAGAAGAAGAAACTCTCCGGCCAGCGCAACGGCAACAAGGTCATTGGCGTCGGCATCGGCAGCGCTTTCCACGCGGCCGGTTCGAGCGGCTTCGATGGCCTCGTCCGCATTATGCCGGACGGCAAGCTCCACGTTCACACCGGCGTCGGCAACCTCGGCACCTACTCGTACGCGTCAACGTCGCGCGTGGCCGCCGAAGTGCTCGGTTACGATTGGGACAACGTGGTGATCGTCCGCGGTCGGACCGACAATCACTTACCGTGGATGATCGGCCAGTTTGGCTCCAACACCACCTACACCGCCTCACGCGGCACCTATGTGGCGGCGGTCGATGCCAAGAACAAACTTCTTGAGATCGCCGTCAATGTGCTGGGCGGCGGCGCCGACGACTACGAGCTGAAAGGCGAAAAGGTCGTCCACAAGAGCGATGCGTCGAAGTCGATGAGCTTTGCCGACGCGGCGAAGAAGGCGATCGAGCTCGGCGGCAAGTTCTCCGGGAAGGAACTGCCGGGCGACATCAACCCGCTCACCAAGGCGTCGGCGACGGCGCTGGCCGGCTCCGGCCTGATCGGGGTCGCCAAGGACACCTTGCCCAAGCGAGGACTGACGCCTGGCCTGGTCGCGGGCTTCTGCATGATCGAACTCGACCGCGAAACCGGCCAATTCGAGATCAAGGAATATCTCGGCGTGGCCGATTGCGGCACGGTTCTGCATCCGGAAGGGCTGCAAACCCAAATCTTCGGCGGCAGCATGATGGGCTTCGGTCTCGCGACCACCGAGCGCATCGTCTACGACCATCAGCTCGGTCTGCCGGCTACCGTTCAGTTCGACCAGGCCAAGCCACAGACCTATCTCGACATGCCAAAGAAGTTCCACTGGGCGGCCGTCGATCGGCCGGACCGGGACAACCCTGTCGGCGTGAAAGGCATCGGCGAACCCATCATGGGAGCTGCCGCGGCGGCGTTGATCAACGCCATCTCGGACGCTCTCGGCGGGACCTACTTCCACCGCACCCCGGTGGTCCGTGACATGATCATCAATGCGCTTGCCGACCGGCCGCAGTCCTACAAGCCGCTGCAAGCCAACACGATGTGATGAAGGAGCCCAGCCATGATGATCAAGGATGTGATTCCGGGCTTCGAACTCTACAGGCCCACCACGGTCGCCGACGCGGTCGCGCTGCTTGACGAGCATAAGAAAGAAGCCTGGAAGCTTGCCGGCGGCAACGATTCGCTGTCCTGGTTCAAGGACCGGATCAAGCGGCCCAAAGTCGTCGTCGAGCTCAGCGGCATCGCCGAGATGAAAGGCGTGAAGGAGACCGCGGACGGGATAGAGATCGGCGCGCTGACCACCCTCAACGACGTCGAGAAGGATCCCATCATCGCCAAGAGCTACAAGCTCCTGGCGGAAGCGGCCGGCAAGGTCGCCAGCCCGCAGATCCGCAACACCGGCACGATCGGCGGCAACGTCTCCCAGGACGCGCGCTGCTGGTATTACCGCTCCGGCCTCCCCTGCTACCGGGCCGGCGGCAATACCTGCTTCTCCGATACGCCGGAGGGGCAGAATCGCGAGCACGCCATTTTCGACGCCAACCGCTGCGTGGCGGTGTCGCAATCCGACATGGCGCCAACCATGATCGCGCTCGACGCCAAAATGGTGATCCACAACGCCAAGGGCGAGCGCGTGGTCAATGCCGAGGAGTTCTTCGTCGGTCCGAAAATCGATATTACCCGGCTAACGCAACTGCAGCCCGAGGACCTACTCGTGGCGATCCGCATCCCGAAGGAATGGGCCGGCGCACGGTTCTATTTCGAGAAGGTGACCGACCGCTACACGTGGGACTTTGCGCTCGTGAATGTCGCCGCGGCGGTGAAGACCGACGCCGGCGGCACAGTGGCAAATTCGCGGATCGCGCTCGGCGGCGTTGCCGCTACACCGCGGCGCTGCGGCGTTGCCGAGCAAACCATCAAGGGCCAAAAAGTCGACCAGAAGCTAGCCGAACTTGCCGGCAAGTCGGAGACGCGCGGCGCGCACCCGCTCAACTACAACGCCTACAAGATCCCGCTCTTGGCGAGCCTGGTCATGCGCGCCGTGCGGGACGCACAAGCCTGACGCTTCACGCCTAAGGCGTCGCGCGCGGCCCGGGACTTCGGTACGCCGAATTTAAAGTTCGGTTGACCGGAGCCCGGGCCGAGTGCTTTTGGCAAGTACCTTTTGTTCGGTAAAAAGCGCGCCGCATCGTGGGAGTGACGCATGGCGGATTTCTCGGTCGGCATCCTCGGGCTCGATACGCTGGGGTCGGCACTGATCCGCCGGCTGGACGCGGTGGGCATCGGCAATACTGGGACCGACATCAATTCGCGGCTGCTGCAGGCGCACCTTGCCGGCGGTGGCAGCGCGCCGGCCGGCTCGCCCTACGATCTTGCGCAAGTCTGCAACTTGATTTTGCTCGCCGAAACCAACGACGAGACTGCGCGCGAATCCGTGCTCGGCCCGATCGGCATCGTCCACGCGCTTCGCCCCGGGACGATCATCGTCGACATGAGCGATACCTCGCCGCAATCAGGGCCGGCGCTGGCGCGCGCGCTGTACGCCAAGGGCGCGATCTGGATCGAAGCAACGCCGGTCGGCAGCACCGCCGACGCGCGGTCCGGCAAGCTGACGCTGCTGACCGCAGGGCCAGCCGACGCGCTCGAACGGATCGCCTATGTGCTGAATGCTGTCGCGGCGAAAACGCTCCGCCTTGGCGACCTCGGCACCGGCCCGCTCGCCAAGGCGCTCGCGGCGGCCTATGGCGC